>MFIE01000032.1 GCA_001778785.1 Candidatus Giovannonibacteria bacterium RIFCSPLOWO2_01_FULL_46_13 | reverse complement strand
GAAATCGGATTGACCTGGGGAAAGCGGAAAGATTGGCAGTTAGCCTAAAGAAGAATGCTATCGGGGACGTTAAATATTTTGATTTAGAGAAAAGGTGCGCCAAGAAGTTCCCAGATGGCAGCTTCTTTTATGATTGTAAAATCTGGAGGGATCAGTTTGGAACGGACCGCCTGCGCGTGAATCAATACAACGCTCAGGAAGAATCTCATCCTGTCCGTTTTGTCGAGATCCCTCTCAACGACTACTGAGGCCGAAAACGGGATGGGGTGCGCATGAACAATCGCGCATCCCGTCCCAAGAAATTTTAAACTGCCGTTTGGGCGGTTTTTTGTTTTCCAGAGGGGTTTTTCCGGCTCTTCTGATATAATTTCTTAGTTATATGGGCAGGAAGAAGAATAAAAAGGAAAACGGTAACGGGAAAACGCGGTCGCGCTGGCACGATGGCATAAAGCAGGAAACCAAACAGTCTGTTTTTGCTATCTTCGCATTCGCTGTGGCGGTTTTGTTTACGCTCGCCGCCTTCGATAAAGCGGGGTTTGTCGGGGCGAGCCTGCAGGTATTTTTCGAACTTCTATTCGGCAAGGCTTTTTTCTTAGTGCCTCTGGTATTTTTTATCGGAGGTTTTTCGTTTTTGTTTTCTTTAAGGAAGCATTTCGTCGCGGCGACATTGATCGGCGGCCTTTTGTTCTTGCTCTCAACCCTCGGGGTTGTCTCGATAGTTTTTACATCCGTTCCAGCAAATGAAGCGACGGGCGGGTATGTCGGCTTCGCGGTTAGCTATCCGCTTTTGAGCCTTTTTGATTACTGGGCTTCTTTGATATTACTTTTCGCTTTGGCGGTCGCCGGGATTTTAGTGATGATGAATTTCTCGTTTAAGCGCGAGGAGACGGACGAAGATGAGGAGGTAGAGGTTGAGGATAAGAAACCTTTGCCCGTGCTTGCTCCAAAAGAAGCCCCTCCGGATCTCGTCAGGGAAATCGCAAAACCTATGCCTCCGCTCGTCGCCGCAAAGCCGGAAGATGAATTTAGTTCGCTTGGTTTTCGGACAAAAAGGGCGCACCTCCGCGGCTCTTCCGGATTGTTGCCGCCTATCGATCTTCTCGAGGATGATAAGGGGACACCAAATTCCGGAGACATAAAAGCAAATTCAAATATTATAAAACGAAGTTTGCAGACGTTCGGGATTGAAGTTGAAATGATGGAGGTAAACGTCGGGCCGTCCGTTACGCAATATACTTTGAAACCGGCGGAGGGAGTGAAGCTTTCGAAATTAACCGGCCTTCAAAATGATTTGTCCCTTGCTTTGGCGGCGCACCCTCTTAGGATCGAAGCGCCGATCCCGGGAAGGTCTTTGGTTGGGATAGAAATGCCAAACCGTTCGATTTCACTCGTCGGCTTGCGCTCGCTGATAGCTTCTGATGAATTTCAAAAATCGGAGCGGCCTTTGCTTTTTGCGCTCGGCCGGGATGTCTCGGGCAAGCCGATTTACGCCGACCTTGCCAAAATGCCGCACATGCTTATCGCGGGCGCCACCGGGTCCGGAAAATCCGTCATGATCCATTCGTTTATGATGAGCCTTTTGTATCGCTCCACCCCGGAATTTTTGAGGCTGATCGTTGTCGACCCGAAGCGCGTGGAGCTTTCGGCTTATTCCAAAATTCCGCATCTTTTGACGCCGGCAATTACCGACGCCAAGAAAGCTATTTTGTCTTTGCGCTGGGCGGTTAAAGAAATGGAAAGAAGGTATGAAGTCCTTTCGCAAAAAGGGGTCAGGGATATTGGCTCGTACCATTCGAACGTGCTTTCTAAAGATAAAGAAGCCGAAACTTTGCCGTATATCGTGATCGTGGTGGATGAGTTGGCGGATATCATGGCGACTTATCCGAGGGAGCTTGAAGCTTCGATTGTGCGCTTAGCGCAAATGTCGCGCGCGGTCGGGATTCACTTGGTCCTTTCCACGCAAAGGCCTTCGGTAGAAGTTATCACGGGGTTAATCAAGGCCAACATCACGAGCCGTATCGCTTTCGCGGTAGCCTCTCAGATAGATTCGCGGACGATTTTGGATGCGGCCGGCGCGGACAAGCTTCTTGGAAACGGAGACATGCTTTTCTTGTCCGGAGATATCGGGAAGCCGAAGCGTATCCAGGGAGCTTTTGTTTCGGAAAAAGAAATTAAAAAAGTTACGGGCTGGATTATGGAAAATATCGAAGATATGGGCGATGACAGGGCGGAATCCCACGAAATGTTCGAATCGCAAGGCGCAAATCCAGCTATGGTTTCGCCGCCTATGGGTGCAGGGCCTTCGGGAGGAATAAATTTGGATGGGGATTTGGATGATGACGACGCGGAATTATTCGAGCAGGCCCGGCAGATCGCGATTGAATCTGGAAAAATTTCTACTTCGTATCTTCAGCGCCGCCTGAAGTTAGGATACGCCAGAGCGGCGAGGATTGTAGATATGATGGAAGAGCGGGGAATAGTCGGGCCGCAGGAAGGATCCAAGCAGAGGGAAGTCCTTATCGGAAAGGGCGAAGCGATACAGCAGGAGATGACCCCGGAACAAATCGTAAAGGAGGAAGACGATAAGAAGAAAAAGAATTCCGGAAAGCCTGGCGGGGATTTTTATGAGAGTTTCTCATAAAAAACTTCTGATTCTGGCGGTAGGCATATTGCTTTTCGTCTATGGCCTTTGGCAGGCCCGGGATTTTATCGCAGGACCGAGGGTATATCTTGAAAGCCCATTCGAGGGGGAAGTCGTGGAAGCAATCCCGCTCGAAGTCCGGGGGCAGGCCTTTGATGTGGTTAAATTCACTTTAAACGGGCGCACGATTTTTACGGACGAGGACGGAAATTTTAAGGAAAAAATACTTTTAGCGCCGGGGGTTAACGATATAGAAATATACGCGGAGGACAAATTCGGGCACCAAAAAAAGATCAACCGCACGGTTTTGTTAAAATGAAAAAAAAGATGGTATCATTAAACATATTTCTAGGTATTTTATAAAGTAATGTCAAAAAAATCTGAATCTATAGACGAAAAAAAGAGCGGGGTCGAATCCGCAATCAAGGAAATACAGGCCAAATATGGCGATGGGGCGATTATGAAGCTGGGCGAGGCGCGGAAGGTGGATGTTGACGTAATCCCCACCGGGTCGCTCTCCGTTGATTTGGCGCTTGGCGTGGGAGGGGTTCCTCGCGGGAGAATTGTCGAGATTTATGGGCCGGAGTCTTCCGGTAAGACGACCTTGGCCCTGCACATTGTTTCTAACGCCCAGAAAGCCGGAGGGCTTTGCGCTTATGTTGACGCGGAGCACGCCATGGACCCGGAGTACGCAAAAAAAATTGGTGTCCAGGTTAATGACCTTTTTATTTCCCAGCCGGATACGGGGGAGCAGGCGCTCGAAATTGTTGAGTCGCTCGTTCGTTCCGGTTCGATTGATGTGGTTGTCATAGATTCTGTCGCGGCTTTGACCCCGCAGGCGGAAATCGAAGGGGATATGGGCCAGTCGCACATGGGACTGCAGGCGCGTCTTATGTCGCAGGCCTTGAGGAAGTTAACGGCCATCATCGCGAAATCCAAGACGGTTGTAATTTTCATAAACCAGATACGAATGAAGATCGGGGTTGTTTTCGGAAATCCGGAGACGACAACCGGAGGGAATGCTTTGAAATTTTACGCCTCCGTCAGGATTGAGGTCCGCCGGGCCGCGCAGTTGAAAAAGGGAGAAGATATAATTGGGAACCGCACGAACGTCAAGATAGTGAAAAATAAAGTCGCCGCTCCTTTCAGGCGCGCGGAGTTCGATATCATGTACAACGAGGGGATTTCTTACGAGGGTGACTTGATAAATCTCGGACTGAAATACGAGCTTATAAAAAAATCCGGGGCGTCCCTTTCGTTCAAGGACACCCGTTTAGGCCAAGGTTTTGAAAACGCCAAAGAATTTTTGCGCCAGAATCCGAAGCTGGCGCAGGAGCTAGTTAAAGAGATAAAAGATAAATCTAAAGGTTCAAATTAATTTATTAATATTAAATTCATGAATAAGAAAATAATTGCGTTACTTGTCCTTGTTTCTTTCAGTCTGCTTTCGGCTCCGGTGATGGCGCATGAAACTTCAACGCCGCACCCGCACGCGACTTCCACGCGGGCAACCTCGACCAAGCCGAGAGAAAATGTGCAAAATAAAATCCAAGAAAAACGCGAAGAGGTCCGCGCGAAATTATCGGCAGCCAGGATCCGTAACATTAGGAATTATTTTAAAACGATGGGACGAAGGATCGAGGCGGCGATAGAGAGGCTCGAAAAACTTGCCGAAAGGATAGAATCGCGAATCGAGAAAATGGAAGAGCGGGGAGTCGATGTTGCAAAAGCAAAGACGGAGCTCGCGGAAGCCGAAGTTAAAATAACGGAAGCCAAGACTGCGTTTGCAGACGCTAAAGCAAAATTAGAAGCGGCATTATCTTCCGAGACGCCAAAGGAATCTTTCAAGCAGGTCCGCGAGGGGCTGGTTAAGGGAGTCGTTGAGAAAATAAAAGCTGCGCACCAGGCTTTAGTCGAAGCCATCCGCGCATTAAAAGCCGCCGAAGGTTCTTCAAACTAACATGAGCACTAATAACAAAATCCTAATCATTATTTTGGTAATAATTTTGGGCCTGGGGGTTGCCTGGTGGTACTACGGTGATTTAGATATGGCTTCCTTCGATTCTTTCGACATGAGGGATAGTTCTGACCCTTCCACCCAAAAACTGCAAGAAATGAGCGGTTCTGACGAAACGGAAGATATCGAGAAAGACTTGAACGAAAGCGACTATTCCGAACTCACAAAGGAATTAGATTCTATAGAAGCGGAATTTGAAGCAGGAGTTGCGCAATAATTCTCTAAAAATTTTACTGGCAGTGCTTGCAATCGCCTTGGCCGCGGGGATATTCTCTATTTATATGAGAGACAAAGAGAAAATTAATTCTTTTGTCGAGGACAAATTTTCTATTAAGGTAGACGAAAAAAATCTTGTAGTGAAAATTGCCGATAGTGCGGAAGAACGGGCCCAGGGGCTCCAAAATGTCCAGAAGCTCGAGGGGTACGACGGCATGTTGTTTATTTTCGAGGAAAAGGAAATCGTAACCTTCTGGAACAAGAATACGCTTTTGGATTTGGACGTGGTTTGGATTTCTGACGGCAAAGTCGTCGGGGTGGATTTTTTGCCGAACCAAACGCAAGGCACGGTTATTGTCCAGCCCTCCGAAAAAGTGAACATGGTCTTAGAGCTTCCGCGCGGAAAGGCAGAAGATCTTAAAATCACTCCCGGAACTTTAGTTTCTTCGTCCTCTCCGTTACAATTAGATTGAGGTGCGAGAGTTTTTGAAGAATTATTATTTTTGGTTTTTACTTTTGTGTGTATTGGGTGCTGCCACCTACGTTTTTTCATATTGGGATTTTAGCGGGCCTATCGAATATGTCTCACCGAGGGTTTCCGGAAATGCGGCAGAAGAAATACCTCTGCCGCCAGTAAAACATATCGAAACTCCGGACGCGGTGCGCGGGATTTACATGACGAGCTGGGTCGCCGGGACGAAATCTTGGCGGGACGATTTGGTGCGATTTATCGACAGGACCGAACTGAACGCCGTCGTGATTGACGTGAAAGATTATACCGGAAAAATTTCTTTTGAGACTTCGGACGAAAAATTAAACGCTTTAGGTTATTCGGAAAAAAGGATCCCGGACATAAAAGCTTTTATTGAAAACTTGCACAGGAAAAATATTTACGTAATCGGCAGGATTTCTGTTTTCCAGGATCCGCATCTGGTAAAAAAACGCCCGGACTTGGCGGTAAAAACAAAATCCGGAAGCGTTTGGAAAGATAGGAAGGGGATTTCCTGGATTGATCCCGCGAGCCAAGAGGCTTGGGACATTTACGTCCGGATCGGGAGGGAATCCGAAAAAGTCGGCTTCGACGAATTGAATTTCGATTACATTAGATTCCCTTCGGACGGGAATATGAGCGACATCGCATATACATTTTGGGATGGTATCTCAAAAAAGGCGGATGTGATGAATAATTTTTTCGCTTACCTCGATAAAAAC
>MFIE01000031.1:6266-6736 GCA_001778785.1 Candidatus Giovannonibacteria bacterium RIFCSPLOWO2_01_FULL_46_13 | reverse complement strand
AATTTCCCCCAGGACCGCATCACCGACCACCGCGTCAATAAAAAATGGCACAATATTGAAAAAATTCTCGCCGGCGACCTGGACCCGATAATTGAAACTTTCGCGAAAACTACCGTCTCGCCAAAATAATGTTCATCTGCTCCTGATATTTCGCGGCGAGCGCCATCACGTCATCTCCGTAAAAAGCATAAGATGATTTTTGCCAATTAGAGCCCGCCAAATATCTTAAAGCCGCCCGGCGTTCGGCAGTATAAGTACCTTCGACGGCGCCATTATCTTTCAAAAGTAAAGCCGAGGCCATAAAAGCGTCTTCCGGGTCCCAGGGGCTCGGCGGATTGTGGCCAGTGTGCTTCGCGACCGAATTTTTATAAAGCTGCCACGTTGTTGGGATAAACTGCGCGGGCCCCATGGCGCCTCCGCAATAGCCGTACCAGGCCTTTTTGGAAACAGGCAACAAATCCGGATTCAAT
>MFIE01000031.1:5217-6258 GCA_001778785.1 Candidatus Giovannonibacteria bacterium RIFCSPLOWO2_01_FULL_46_13 | reverse complement strand
GCCGGTTATCTGCACGAAAGCGTCTCTTTGTTTGGCACAGCGCGAGTGGGACAAATCCGTTTTCCAATTGCCCGTGCCGACATTCGCGCCCAGATTGGATTCTTCGGCAATAATCCCGAGCAAAAACGCGGGCCTGACGCCTGTTTTCTGAAAAGCCTTATTCGCAAGTTCCACAGCACGCTCAAAAGGAATGTCAGGCGAGCCGGTCAGCAAAAAAAGCTGGCTTCGGATGGTCGCCGCGTCTTTTTGCTTGGCCGACAAAACTTTCTGGTATTCGGCCTCTTTGCCTTTTGTTATTTTAAGCAGGCCTTTTCTTTCGCCCTCCCTTTCTTCAATTCTTTTCTTCTCAAAAACCTGCAGGTTTTTGAGTTCAATTTCCTCCGACTTGCGGGTTTCAAGATTGTCAATTTCCACCTCGGTTTCGGCTTTGGTTTCGCGGATTTCGGAAATTGAACCATGAATGGACTCCTGGACCGAATCAAGAGAATCAAGCTCAACGAAAAATTCGGACAGGTCTCCGTAGCCCATGAGCGCTTCCACGAGCGACGTCTGGTCAAGCTCGTTCAAGCGCCTCAAAAGTTCGGCCAGAGATTTTTTTTCCCGTTCAACCTTGGACAAAAGTTCGTCCACCTCGTCGGACTTCTCGCCTATTGTCTCGGCCAGACGTCCAATGGCAATGTCGCGCGCCTTTATTTCAAGCTGGGCCTTTTTTATCTGGGCGTCCAAAATGGAGATGTCGCGCTCAAGCGACGCCGACTCCTGCTGTTTGCCCGTGATAAGCGAGCGAAACTGGTCTATCTGGGACTCCAAGCCCGCGAGCTCTTTTTCCAGCTCGCTCCGCCTGCTTCCTATTGCTTCGGGATTAACCGTCTGGGCTAAAACTCCCGCTGCGAAGAAAAAAGACGCAAGTATTATAAGTTTGCGCATTAAATACATTATAGCAAAAATAATGCAGAGATGTTATTCGGTTTTTCCCGGCTTGGATTCTTTTTTGGGTTCTTTTTTTTGTTCTTTGGTTTCGGGAGTCTTTCCGCTTTCTGC
>MFIE01000031.1:4124-5201 GCA_001778785.1 Candidatus Giovannonibacteria bacterium RIFCSPLOWO2_01_FULL_46_13 | reverse complement strand
TCCTCCTTCTTGCCCTTCTTGCCGACGACCTCAATGTCTTCAAGCGACGGCGTTTCCGGCGCGACTTCTTCTTCGGCTTTGGGCATCTCAACGAGCGCGATTATTTCATTGGGCTCGGCCAAAACTTTCACCCTAGGCGGCAATTTCAGGTCTTTGACCAAAAAACGCTGTTCCAGATTTTCAAGAAGAAATATGTCAACGTCAATTGACTGCGGCAAATCCGCAGGCAATGCTTCCACTTCAATTTCGTGAAGCACTTTGACCAACACGCCGCCAAAATTCTTGACCGCGGGCGATTCACCGATAAAACGCACAGGCACTTCCGCTTCAATTTTCTCGTCCATGCTCACAGCTTGAAAATCGGCGTGAATCGGGAAATCTTTCACCGGGTCGGTCTGAACTTCTTTTATCAATACTCCTTTTTTCTCGCCGCCAAGCTCAAGTTCAATCAAAGAAGATTCCCCGGCCTCGCGCCAGACTTTTTCAAATTCCTTGAGATTGAGCACGACTGGCTTGGCCGTTTCTTTGGCGCCGTAAATGACAGCCGGAAGAAACCCTTCTTTTCTAAGGGACTTAACTTTTTTGCCAAGGGCCGTCCTCGGCTCGGCTTTAAGAGTTAAAACCATAAGACCCGGTTATGATAACCTCACTTTTAGATTTTTACAATATTCAAAGGCGTCTCGCCCGAAAGCGCGGCAATTATGTTTTCGGCAGCTAAACGCGACATGGCCGCGCGGGTTTCCTCCGTAGCCGAGGCCAAGTGGGGGGTCAAAACCACGTTTTCAAGTTCGGCGAGTCCGGGCGCGAGCCTTGGCTCTTCTTCAAAAACATCCAAAGCAGCTCCTTTGATAACTTTATTTTTTAGCGCCCCAACCAAAGCTTTTTCGTCCACAATCGGCCCGCGCGAAGTATTCACCAGATACGCAGTCGGCTTCATTTGCGCCATACGCTCGGCGTTTATCAAATGGCGCGTGGATTCCATCAATGGCACGTGAATTGAAACAAAATCGGCTTCGGAAAGCAGGTCTTCCAGTTTTTCTTTGTAGACCGCGCCGTATTCTTTTTCAAAATCGGCGT
>MFIE01000031.1:0-4111 GCA_001778785.1 Candidatus Giovannonibacteria bacterium RIFCSPLOWO2_01_FULL_46_13 | reverse complement strand
GTAATATATGACTTTAGCATCAAACCCTTTGACCGCATGATACGCGACTCGTGAGCCAATACGGCCGAGTCCCACAATTCCGATGGTTTTGTCCGAAATGTCATTGCCCAATAAAAGCATTGGCGCCCAACCAACGTATTTTCCGGCGCGCGTAAATCTATCGCCCTCGGCCACGCGGTGCGCGATAGCAAGCATCAGGGCAAACGCGTGCTCGGCCACGGTGTTGGTTAAAACGCCGGGCGTATTCGTAATCATCAATCCCCTTTTTTCGGCAGAGGCAATGTCAATATTGTCATAACCCACGGCGTAATTGGCAAAAATTTTCGCCTGCGGCCCTGCGGCATCATATACTTCCTCGTCAATTTTTTCAGTAAGCTGGGTCAAAACGGCGTCATACTTTCCTTTGCGAAGTTCGCCTAAAAATTCTTCACGGCTAAGCAGGCGGTCTTCGGAATTCATGGCCACCTCATACCCTTTTTCTTTTAATAAATTGATTCCGTTTTCCGGAATCGGCCTCGTAATAAAAACTTTTGGCATATTGGCTTAATTTTAATTGAATTTCCCAAAGAGTTCCAGTTTTTCGGCGACTTTGACCGAAACCGCTTCAACCACGGGCCCATAAATTTTATAAGGCGTGGTTTCTTCCGGCGCGGCGGCAAGCATTTTCCGCAAAGCGTCAGTGTAGGCCACGCGGAGCTCGGTTGAAATGTGGACATTATTAAAACCGAGTTTAACCGCCTCGCGCATCTGGTCATCGGGAATGCCAGAGCCGCCGTGCAAAACCATGGCTGTTTCTTCGGGCAAAACGGCGCGCAGTTTTTTTATCAGCTCCAAATCAAGCTTGGGTTCGTTAGCCGCGATCCCGTGCAAATTGCCGACCGCGGGCGCGAACCTGTCAACTCCGGTTTCGTGAACGAACTTCAAGGCCTCTTCGGGCTTGGTCAACGACTCGGGCGAAATTTCAAACGACTCTTTGTAAACCTTGGAGGAATCCGTAACCAAATAACCCAGTTCACCCTCAACGCTTATTTCGGAGTTTACGGATTTCGCGTACTCAACCACTCGCTTTGTGATTTCAAGATTTTCCTCGTAGGGCTTTTTGGAGTAGTCAATCAAAACCGAATCGTATCCGGCATCAATCGCTTCTTTGGCTTTTTCAAAGCTATGAAAATGGTCGGCGTTCAAAAAAATGGGCAAACCGGTTTCTTCTTTCATTGCGTCAACCAGATGGCGGGCGGTTTTCATGCCCAAAAAATCTGCCTCGCCCTCGGAAGTTCCGATCATGACCGGCGAGTTTGTTTTAAGGCAGGCCGAAACTATGCCCTTTAACTGCACGAAATTTGAAATGTTAAAATGACCTATGGCCGAGCCATCGTTCCCGGCCTCCATTAAATACTCTCTAAGAATTTTCATTATTCACATTTTAACACATTCTTCGGCAGATGCTATAATAATCCTATGAAAAAAACTCTGGATTTCGCGGCTGTCGGCGATATCACCACTGACGCTTTTATCAGGATAAAAGACGCTTCGGTCAACTGTGACATCAACCGCGAACACTGCAAACTCTGTTTCAGCTTCGGCGAAAAAGTGCCTTATGAATTCGTGGAGGTGGTTCGCGCTGTGGGCAACAGTCCGAATGCCGCGATCTCGGCTTCCAGATTGGGCCTCGAGGCCGGCCTTGTTTCAAATATGGGCGACGACCTAAACGGCAAAGAGTGTCTGGAAACGCTCAAAAAAGAAAAAGTAAACACCGAGTCAGTCAAAATCCACAAAGACAAAGAAACAAATTATCACTATGTTTTGTGGTACGAAGAAGAACG
This sequence comes from Candidatus Giovannonibacteria bacterium RIFCSPLOWO2_01_FULL_46_13, assembly GCA_001778785.1. Lineage (GTDB taxonomy): Bacteria > Patescibacteriota > Minisyncoccia > JACPKW01 > UBA11713 > 2-01-FULL-46-13. The sequence continues at coordinate 2,288 of MFIE01000031.1, read as the reverse complement.
CACGATTTTAATCAAGCACCAAGAATATGATTATAAATTTCCTGACATGCCGGCCCCGCGCTGGATGTACTTGTCATCCCTTGCCGAAAATTCTCTGCCCTATCACCACGAAATCGCCAAATGGCTTAAAAACCACCCGGAAACCAAACTCGCATTCCAGCCCGGCACTTTTCAGATAAAGCTGGGCTCGGAACAGCTGGCCGACATTTATTCTGTTTCAGAACTTTTTTTCTGCAATGTCGGCGAGGCCAAAAGAATTTTAAAAACAAGCGAGCGCGATATCCAAAAACTGCTTTCGGGCATTCATGAACTCGGACCGAAAATTGTTGTCATCACCGACGGCCCGAACGGCGCCTACGCTTATGACGGCAAAGAATGCTGGTACATGCCAATGTATCCCGATCCAAAACCGCCTTACGAACGCACGGGCGCCGGAGATTCTTTTTCTTCCACTTTTACCGCGGCCATGGCGCTTGGTTTTGACATTCCGGCCGCGCTCATGTGGGGGCCGGTCAACTCAATGTCCGTGGTCCAACAAATAGGCGCGCAAAAGGGGCTCTTGACCAGAAAACAGCTTGAAAAATATCTAGCCGAAGCCCCAGCTGACTACAAACCGAAAAAACTCTAAAAATCCTTATTTTAAGCCATTTTTTAGACTATTGACAATCAGCTTTATATTTGATATAATGGATAATAGTAAGGGTTTGGTTTCATCCCTCCAGTTCTCCTCATAGCCCTCCGCGGGCGGTTTTCCAAGGCACTCTGCCAGAGGAACCGACCCGTGCGGCCCACCAATCAGGCAGGATCTAGAAATAGCTCCTGCCCTCGCCAAAGTTTTTGAGAAGTGGTCCAAGTCCGACTTGGACCACACGGCTTGAAAATTTTGGCGGGAAGTTTTGGAAGGTTCTTTTCGAAAAAACCAACGGGGGGAATGAAATGTGGTATCTTGCTGTTGTGCTACTTGTTCTTGCTATAATATGCACCCTGTGTACCGTGGTGGCTTTTCTGGATGATACTGATCCTTTGGTGATATTCATTGCGCCGGTGACGATAATATTTTTCATGGTGAGCTGGATTGTGGATCCGACTCCGACAAAATACATTTTTTCACTTTTCTTCTCATCGTAAGACGCATCAAAAACGGCATGCCGCGGGGAAACACTTCCCGCGGCGGTTTTTTTATTTCCAAAAACATCCTTACATACTCCAGTTTGTAAGGATGTTTTATTTGCGTTTCAAAACTTTTTTTGCCGCCTCAATTATATACTTGGGCGACATTCCGAAGTGTTCAATTAGTTCGTTGGGCTCTCCGGATTCACCGAAACGGTTGCGAACTCCGACAAATTCAATCGGCACGGGATAATTGCGAGTGATGATTTCGGCAACCGCCGACCCCATTCCCCCGTTTATTTGATGCTCTTCAACCGTTACCAAGCATCCGGCATCTTTTGCCGCTTTCAAAATAGTACTCTCGTCCATCGGCTTTATCGTGTGATTATTTATCACCCGAACATTAACCCCCTTTTTTTCTAACTCTACCGCGGCCAAAAGCGCATTATGGACCAAAGGACCACATGAAATAACTGCAACGTCTGGTTTCCCTTTTGAATCCCAAAACACTTCAGCGCGTCCAACTTTAAACGGCGTTTTGTCGGTCGTGAGTATCGGCGTTTTTTCGCGGGCAAAACGGAGATAAACAACGTTTTTAAGCCCCACCGAGGCCGTAGTCGCTTTTTTTGCCTCAACAGCGTCGCAGGGCACAACCACGGTCATGTTCGGCAAAACACGGGTAATGGCAATATCTTCAATTGCCTGATGCGTCGCGCCGTCAGGACCCACCGAAACCCCCGCGTGCGCGCCTCCGATAATTACATGCCGTTCGTTATAGCAAATCGTCGTTCTTATCTGCTCCCAGTTTCTGCCAGGGCTAAACATGGCGTAAGAAGAAATGAAAGGAATTTTGCCGCAAGCCGCCATGCCGGAAGCGACTGACGCCATATTCTGTTCAGCCACGCCCATTTCAACGAACCTTTCGGGAAATTCTTTGGCAAACGCCTCCGAGCGCGTGGATTCGGTCAAGTCGGCGCAAAGCACCACGACATTTTTATTTTTCCTGCCCGCTTCAACCAAACCCTCCCCATAACCATTCCTAGTCGGCGCCTGCGCGACTTTTTTTAAATCCAGAATTTCCTTAACCAGTTTTGCCTTTGGACTTATCATTGGTGCTCGCTTTTTATTCTGCCCAATAATGTGCGCATTTTGTTTTAAAAATTTGTAGACACGCTACT
>MFIE01000030.1:3438-6230 GCA_001778785.1 Candidatus Giovannonibacteria bacterium RIFCSPLOWO2_01_FULL_46_13 | reverse complement strand
ATCCTCGTTAAACTCAGGGATCTCTGATAAATACGGACAAAGCGAAGGGTAATATTCATAGCATGCCCCATTTTCGCCAAAAGTCTTACATTTTTTCTTAGGCTGTATTTCATAGTCTATTACTCCGATATCTTCGTCATTAGGTATGGTTGGGGATAGTTCAATTAAAAAAAATCTATCATACATCATATTGGGATTTACTTGCCCAAAATCGTGAATTCCCCCGCTTCCAATAATCAGGACATCTTCAATAACCGCACCCTGAAGAATGGCGTAGTTCCCTGCTAAAAACAGTACCAAAACCAGAAATAATTTTATAAAGCGAGCCACAACTTTATAGTTATGCTCACATTATAGCTCATCCATTACACCCCACTCAACTCCTCGCGGACAACTTGCCTATCGTCCCACGGGGTTTTTGTTCCTTGCGGGCCCATGATCCAGGGTTCCGCACCTTTGCCGGTTATGACAACCACATCACCCGCCTCGGCGGACTGGAGGGCTAAGCGTATCGCTTCGCGCCTGTCCAAAATTTTTTCGAAATTATGCGAGCCCGCGACTTCATTCATTATTTTCATCGGGTCTTCGTCGTACGGGTCTTCGTTTGTTATAAAAACTTTTTTGCAAAATTCTGCCGCGACCTCCCCCATCACCGGGCGCTTCCATTTATCCCGCCCGCCGCCCGCGCCGCCCAAAACGCATATCAATCCGGAATTTTCCGCGCGAGCTTCTTCATATACCTTGCGCAAGGTCTGCGGCAAAAATGCATAGTCAACCAAAACTTTAAATTTTTTTGTGGTTTCAACATATTCCATCCTGCCCGGAATCCCTTCCATGCTCGAAAGGGCATCTTTCGCGGCGTCCGGCCGCACCCCTTCGCGCTTCGCAAACGCCAATGCCGCGACCGCGTTCATCTTGTTAAATTTTCCCGGGAGCTTCAAAACCAAATCCGAAGGATAGTCATCTTCAACAAAAACAATTTTTTCTTTCGGGGCGATTTGGTAGAAATATTCGAAGTGGGGATCGTTCCCGTTCAAGATCGCGATCGGCGCTATTTTGAAAAGTTCCCCCTTTGCCGCGCGGTAGTTCTCGAATCCCCCATGCGCTTCGATATGCTCCTCGGAAAGGTTTGTGAAAACCGCAGCGTAAAATTTTATAAATTTATGCCGGTACTGCGTGATGCCTTGGGAAGTAACTTCCAAAAATAAATATTCAACCCCGTTGTTTTTCGCCTGCCGCATAAATTTCTGGATGAAAAATCGTCCGGGCATGGTCATCTTGAAATAATTTAACTGAGAATCTTTTCCGATCCGAAAACGCAGGGTCGAAAGAGAAGCAGTTTTTATTCCGGCCAGGGTAAAAATTTCGTGCAGCATCTCGACCGTGGTTGTTTTCCCGGAAGTCCCGGTGACCCCGACCACCTTCATCCCCCGCGACGGGAAGCCGTAAATTACGGCCGCAAGAAAAGCTAGCGCCCAATGATAGGCGGGCTGGAGAAAATTAAAAACCGATTTTGGGATTATTCGCTTTAGAAAAAATAAAAAATTATCCATGGTTTCCGCCCAAAATTTTCAGCGCTTCCTTCACCCGTCCCGACGTTCCCTTTATCTCGTCAGGCACCCTGCGCAAAGCTTCCCGGGCGTCGCGAGCAGTGTACCCCAGGGATTCGAGCGCTTCAAGGACGTCTTGCTCCTCCTTCAACTGCGGCCCCTCGGTCGAAACTTTTCCAAATTTTTCGCGGAGCTCCAACATTATTTTCTCGGCGGTCTTCCGCCCAATCCCAGAAACTTTTGTTAAATACGAAAGCTCGCCCGAAGAAATCGCCCGTTTTAAAGTATCGACGGGCGCCATGTTTAATATGGAAAGCGCCGTCCGCGGGCCCACGCCCGAAACGCCGATTAAAGTTTCAAAAAGATCGAGCTCGGATTGGTCCAAAAATCCGTAGAGTTCTATGGCGTCCTCGCGCTGGTGCAAATGCGTCCAAACTTTCGCGGGCGAGCCGAAAATAAGCTTGCGCCCAGTTTCCGCATTCACAAAAACCCGGTACCCCACGCCCGCAACCTCTACGATTGTATATTTCTCTCCCTTATACCCGACCGTCCCTTCCAAATATCCGATCATATGTTAATCCTACTCTATTTTTTAAATTTTCTCTTGATGTCTTGATTTATCTAAAAATTTGTACTATTTTGACGTAGAACTTTAAGTGCCTAAATAAGGCCGCTAGCTCGAGCGATTCGAGAATTTTAAACCCACAAGGAGGTGTGCGATGGACAAAACCATTGCGAACCAAAATTACAGTAAGGTGATCGGCAGGCTTGCAGAACTAGCGCGCCGACTGGAGGAAGAGGGCTTGCCATACGAAGCGCTCCAGCGGCCGATCGATGACAAAGAAATGCGTCATCGATTAGTCCGATTCTGGATCGCGGGCGGCTTCGAATCCTCGCTTTCGCAGAAGCGAGCCCGCGAGATCATGGGCAAGAACATGTTTGGCATCGAGGAGGCAATAAAGCACTTCGAGGTTAACCCCTCGAGAGAGCAGTTGGCCGCGCTCGCCGATGTCCCGTTTAGTGAGGAAGTCCTCGCTTCGTGCAAGGACACACACATCCTCGTCGCGTTCTTCCCTCTCTCGCTCCTCGACATTCGAGGCAAAGTCGAGAGCCAACGCCTGTTCTACGACCAGAGCTGGTACAACAAACAGGCGTTCGCGAAAGATCGCGGGGAAGTCAGTTGGCACTTGGTCTTGAAGACCCCGGTGCCAGACTCGACATCGAAGAACTGGACGGAACAGC
>MFIE01000030.1:0-3423 GCA_001778785.1 Candidatus Giovannonibacteria bacterium RIFCSPLOWO2_01_FULL_46_13 | reverse complement strand
GTGTTCGGAGGTCGACTCGTATGGGCAACGCGTCGACCTCGGTCTCTTCGACGAGGACGGCCTCGACGTCAACAGCATCTGGGATAACTTTCGCAGCGACAACCTCGGCCTCTCGTCTGCCCGGAAGTCCAATTGATCCTTGTCCCTAGAGGACTTGCTCCCCTTGATTCCTTGAGCCTCAGCGCGATTTTTTAAAAATCGCGCTGAGGCTCATTTTTTTACAGCTGTTTTACTTTTGGCTGTAATGGGCATATAACAAAGGGTAAAGGAGGAAATATTTATGGGGCCGTCCGCAAAGCCAATTACCTGGAAAAGTGTTCACACAACAACCGGGCACGACAAAAAAACCAAAGACATCATACAGGTAGAGCTATGGACAACCACTAAGCAGGAGCTTTTTGAAAAAATCGAGCGCCTCAAGAGAGATTATCCGCAATTTTACTTCGAGGAGTTCCGATTAAAAAGGAGGTTCCGATTAAGGCTATGAATATGATACTTTCATAGCCTTTTGCGTTTGTGATATAATGTATGTTTATCAAATGACATTTTCAGATAAAAATTTAATAAAGCCGGCGGGAGACCAGCCCCAAGCGATCGAGAAACTCGCCAAAGGCATACTCGACAAAAAAAGATACCAGACCCTTTTGGGCGTTACCGGTTCTGGCAAAACTGCAACCATGGCGCATACCATCGCAAAAATTGGCCGCCCAGCTTTGATAATTTCGCACAACAAAACTTTGGCCGCCCAGCTCTACCAAGAATTCAAAGAATTTTTTCCGGAAGCGGCCGTGCATTACTTCGTCTCCTATTACGACTACTACCAGCCCGAAGCCTATCTCCCCGCGACCGATACATACATCGAAAAAGATTCCAAGATAAATGAATTTATCGACCGCATGCGCCACTCCGCGACCCAATCCGCCCTAACGCGTCCGGATACTATAATAGTAGCTTCGGTTTCCTGCATCTACGGCGTGGGCGATCCGGAAGAATACGCGAGCATGTCCATGGACTTGAAAAAGAAGACGAGGTTCAAGCGTAAAGATTTTCTTGAGCATTTGTCGGACCTGCAATACGAGCGCGGCGATTTTGATTTAATCCCCGGGACGTATTCGGTCAAAGGAGATACGATCGACATCGCTTCCCCGGACGGGGAGCTTGTGACGAGGGTGGAATTTTTCGGAGACGAGATTGAAAAATTAAGCGAACGCAAAAGTGCGGTAAATTCCAAAGCGCGCGCCATAGATTCAAAGAAAATTTTCCCGGCCAAACATTTCGTGCTCGAGCGCGGAAAGATTGAGCGCGCCTTAAAAAATATCGAGGGAGAGCTTGAAGAAAGGCTAAGGGAGCTCAAGAAAGAAGAGAAACTTTTAGAAGCAGAGCGCCTCGAACAGCGCACGCGCTTCGATTTGGAGATGCTTAAAACCGTCGGGTACTGCTCGGGCATAGAAAATTATTCCCGCCACCTTTCTTTCAGGAAGCCGGGCTCTCCCCCGTACACACTAATCGACTACATGCCGGAGGACACTTTAATTTTTATCGACGAGTCGCACATGTCCGTTCCGCAGTTGAAGGGAATGTATTTTGGCGACCAGGCCCGCAAAAAAACTTTGGTAGAATATGGCTTCCGTCTTCCCTCGGCGCTCGACAACCGCCCGCTGAAATTCGAGGAGTTCGAGGGGAAAATCAGGCAAACGGTATTCGTCTCCGCAACTCCCTCGCAGTATGAATTATTGAAATCAGAAAATAATATAGCCGAGCAGTTGGTCCGCCCGACCGGGCTCTTGGACCCTATAATAGAAGTCCGCCCTGCAGCAAAACAAATCGATGACGCAGTAAAAGAAATAGAAAAAAGTATCGCCCTAAAAGAGCGCGTCCTCCTTTTGACCCTGACGAAACGCATGGCCGAGGAAATTTCCGACTACTTGCAGGACAAGGGAATCCGCGCGGAGTACCTGCATTCGGAAATAAAAACTTTGCAGAGGACGGAAATATTAAAAAAACTCCGCGAGGGAGAATTTGATGTTTTGGTTGGGATAAATCTCCTGCGTGAAGGGCTCGACTTGCCTGAAGTTGGCTTAATTTTAATTTTGGACGCGGACAAAGAAGGCTACCTTCGAAACGCGACGAGCTTGATCCAGACCATTGGACGGGCCGCGCGGCACGTCAAAGGGCGCGCGATTTTGTACGGGGACAACGTAACCAAATCCATGGAATTCACCATAAGCGAGACCAAGAGACGCAGGGCCTACCAGGAAAAATTTAACAAGGATCACGGAATCACGCCGACGGCTATTAAAAAAGAAATTCGCCCTTCGATTTTCGAGGAAATCAAAAAAACTGTCGACGTCTCGAAAGAAATCGAAAAGCTTTCCAAAAAGGATAGGATCGTCGCCAAAAAAGATCTTGAAAAAATGATGCTTGAAGCCGCCGAGAACCTAGAATTCGAAAAAGCCGCAAAGTACCGGGACATCCTTAAAACCCTTGCGTAAAAATTTAATCCGTCGTAATATAACCCAATGCCAATCACAAAGTCAGCCAAAAAGGCGGAAAGAAAGTCCCTCAAAAACCGGGAGCGGAATTTAGAGCGCAAGAATTCCTTAGCAAAAACCCTTAAGAATTTCTCCCGCTTGGCCAAAGCCAAAAAGATAGATGAAGCCAAAAGCTATTTCCCGCAGGTCCAAAAGGCTCTGGATAAAGCCGTGAAGCAGGGGATCATAAAAGGAAACACCTCCTCACGTAAAAAATCCCGCTTTTCCCGCATGATCAAGATTTAAGAAGTATTTTTTCGAGTCCTTCTTCGAAGCTCTCCTCTCCGCGCCTGGCGTCGGAGAAAAGATCCAAAAGATCGTAGGAGAGTTTTTTTAATTCTTCGCGGGAATAATTCCTAAGGTCGGCCGCGGCTTTCTTTTCGACAAAGGGATGAAGTCCCGTTCCCCTTTTGCCGGTATCAACCAGGCGCAGGGTTTTAACCTTCCACCATAATTTCCAAAAAGCTTCCTCCGCGCCAAAACCGTCTTTTACATATGAGCGGAGCAAAGTGATCGCGGCGTATTTTCTTTTCGCGGAAGCAAGATCGGTAAAATTAAAATAATTCGGCTCTTCGATATTCTTCTCGGCCCTGGGGCGGACCCTCTCCAAAGAAATCCTCTCGAGGCGCGACAACAAAGCCTGCGGATCGCTGCCCGCGTCGGAAAGCAAAATACTTAAATCCGCGGCGGGCAAATTTATCCCCGCTTCTTTGGTTTTCAAAGAAAGCCAGGCCAAGAGTTTCGCCCCGGATAGTTTTTTAAATTCCTGGATTTTCGCCCCGGCTTTTGTAAAAATCTTCTCCCAAGCTTCCGAAATTTTCTCTTCAACCAGGACGACAATATTTTCCGATTCCGCTAAATCCTGCGCCAAAGCTTTAATCTCCTCTTCCCG
>MFIE01000029.1:26380-31344 GCA_001778785.1 Candidatus Giovannonibacteria bacterium RIFCSPLOWO2_01_FULL_46_13 | reverse complement strand
AACTTGGGCCGCGGCCTTTCCACCGGAACCGAACTCGAATACTCCGACCGCGACACGCTAAAACACGCCCTTGAAAATAGAAAGTAGTACCTTGATCTTTTTTCTTAAGTCTGCTAGAATATTGCAAAATAATCTTGGGAGGTGTCACATGAAAGAGGTTGTTATGTTGGCAAAAATGCTCCTTGATGATTCCGGGAAAGAGTGCAAAGGATTTACCCTGGAATCCATCAGTGAAGAAGGCAAAAGACTGATCGATGATTTCATATCTGGATCGGTCAAAGGTCTTCCTTATTGTAAGAACGCAGTTGTCTCTCCCTACGCTGGAGGTGCAGGCAGATACTGTTTTCAAATCAAAGAGAAGTAATTTAAAACCACCCTCCACATTGCTAAAAAATAACGGCGCATTACGTGCCGTTATTTTTATTTAATCCCCTTGATTTTGATTTCCGTGAAAGGCTGCCTGTGGCCTTTGGTTTTGCGGTAGCGGGTTTTGGAGTGGTACCTGGCGACGATGACCTTTTGGGCCTTGCCGTCTTTAACCAATTCAGCTTCAACTTTAGAGCCTGCCAAAAAGGGCTTTCCAACCTCAAAAGAGTTTTCGTCCCCCACCATCAGAACCTCGTTAAAATCAATTAAACCGTCCTTGTTGGCGGCTATCTTCTCAACCCGCAGATACTGGCCTTCTTTGACCAAATATTGCTTCCCACCGGTTTTAATTACAGCGAATTTTGACATAGGAATATTCTACTCTTCTTCGTGCGGCTTGGCAAGCAAGACCGGGGTGGAGTCGATGCCCTCCCCTGTGATCTTAATTATGTCCTTATCAATTTTCGAAAACTCTTGATATGCCTTGTCGTAAGCGCTAACAGTCGTACTCAAATTCTTCCCGACTTTCTGAAAATTATCTTGGTAAGTCAGGAGGTGCCTGCCCAAGGAAGTAACCTGTTTAATAATATCCTGGGCCTGCTCTGATATTTTCTGGTTTCTCATGCCCTGCAGGACGGTCTGCAAATACGCCAAAAATGAAGTCGGAGAAACAATGATAACTTTTTTTTGTCCCGCGTACGCGAGTAAATTTTTATCCTCGATAACCGAGCCAACTTTGTTGATCAAAAGGTCATAATAAATCGCCTCCGAAGGGATAAACATGAACGCAAACTCCATCGTTCCCTCGCCCGGACGGACATATTTTGAAGTCTCGTCGATCCTGATTTTCAGGTCGTTCACGAGCGCTTTCTCGTACCTTTTCTTTTCCTCTACGATGTTTGTCTCGAGCATCCGATTGTAATTTTCTAAACTAAATTTGGAATCCACTGGGATAATTTGCTTGTCGACAAAAACCACAGCGTCAACAATATTTCCATCCTTAAAAGCATACTGCATCTGGAAACTCCCAGGCGGCAAAACATTTTTTAAAACTGTTTCTAGATAATATTCGCCCAAAATCCCGCGCTGTTTCGGATTCTGGAGGACGTCTTGAAGCTTGCGCAATTGTTCAGCGAACCCGACGACTTGCCTATTGGTTTCATCGAGCTTAGTCAGGCGCTCCGTCACCTCCCGGATAATTTTCGCGGACTCCCCGAACTGCTTTTGCAAAATATCCGTGGATTGCCCCAACCCCTGGTCGAGTTTTCGGGCCAAATCATTCATCTGGTTTTGCAGCATCAAAAACCCCTGCCCTGCTTCTTCATCCTTTTTGCGGGTAAAAATAAAATAAGCCGCGATGCCACCTATTATCATTCCCAGTACAATCCAAACTCCAGTAGACATATGGTTATTCTAGCATATAATAATTAGATAATTCATAAATAATGAATGCTTTTAAAATCTCCAGACTGCTTGCGCCGAGGTACTATAAAGTTCTTGAAATAACGAAAGAGATCCCTTTTGACGTTCAACCAAACTGTCCCTGCGATAGGTCTCCCCTAAAAACATTTTGCACTTTTTTGGGAAACGAAGGCAGGGATAAAATCCGCGTGGGGGTTTGCGATGCGTGCGGATATGTCGGGTACATCGACCGGCCGGCCGGAGATTGGATTAGAAATTATTATTCAACGACCTGGGACGCCGGAGAAGAAAGCGAATCGCGAATCGAAGCAGAGACCAAGGAATATGCCGCTAAAAAAGGGAGCCTCAACCCGATCAAGCTAACCGAGGAAGAGGTATTGAATCTAGGAATAAGCAAAGATAGGTATTTGCTTGAAATCGGGAGCGGCAGGGATTTGGTCCCGAAGGCGCTCGCAAAATTGGGATACGGAAAAATAATGGCCGTAGACCCTTCGAAACACCGCGCGCGCATATCCGAACAAGCGTTCGGAATTAAAGTCGTCGCAGAGCCCTTCGAGAGCGAAAAAGCCCAAGCCGAATTCAGGAAGAACGCCCCATTCGGGTTAATTTTCTCAAGCCACGTCCTCGAACACACATACGATCCTGGAGAAATAATTCGCCTGGCCGCTTCCCTGCAAAATAATGGCGACTACTTGGCCCTTGCTTTCCCAAACATACATCGCGAGCGGGCCGGAATAATTTTGCTGTTCCTCCCCCACCTTCACAGCCTTTCTCCGGACTCGCTGAAAAATCTTCTCGAATCGAACGGTTATGAAATAATAAAATCCGCGCGGGCCGAAGGGAACCACGCGGTTTTGGCCAAAAAAACCGGAGAGAGAAAAGAAAGCCCAGCAACTAGCGGTCACATCCAAAGTACCTTGGCAAGATTTATAAAAGAAATAGGACTTGATAAAACATACAGCTCAAAATCCCGACTTTGGTGGTGGTTTAAATACGCAAACCACGGCGGACAAGATACGCTTTGGAGCAAAATTTGGCCGATTCCGCTTCTACAGTATTATCTTTACAGCAAAATAATTTTCCGGCGCCGCTTTAAAAAAGAACTTGCTTTCTCCCTTGGGGAAAAATTCGCCAAAAAGCCGGTGCACTATTCTACAATTATGGGAGCGGCAATCACCGACGCCGAAAAAAGGTTTACAAGCCCAGGAGAATCCCCAATCGAAATTCAGTTCGATGGAAATATTAAATTGTTTTATAAGTAATAGTTGATAGTGAAAATAATAAGAAAAATTTTATGGAAGGCGTATCGTATTTTTGTATTCAAACCGTACGCGATGGTATCGTTTATCTGGCCGGTCTGGTATTACTATGTGAATAGGAAAAGCCGCCAGCTTTTCAAGCTAAACCCGCCAAAATTAAATGATATCCAGAATCGGATAGTCTCTGATTTAAAAAAAGATGGCATCGCTATAGCGCATATCGACGAACTTTTTCCAGGAAAAAATATTTTGGAGAAACTTCAAGCCTACACGAATCCAATCCTCAAGACAGCCGAAGCCAAAACCAGAAAAACTTTTTTGGAATATCTTTGGGAGCCAATACCAATTGTCGAAGCTAGAAATCCGTTTGCGAACGCTGCTTTGGATAACCGTGTGATGGACATAGTCAATTCCTATATCGGGGTTTTCTCACGGCTGGTGTCCTTGATACTTAACGTAACCGCTCCCTCGGAAGGGCAGAAAGCAAGATCTTCCCAGCGCTGGCATAGGGATTCAGACGACAAGAAAATATGTAAAATGTTTATTTATGTTTCTGACGTAAGCAAGGAAAATGGCCCTTTTATTTATCTCTTGGGTTCGCAATATGGAGGTAAATTAAGAAAACTTTTTCCGCAATGGCCGCCAGCAGGATCCGTGCCCGAGCGCGGAGCTGTTGAAAAAAAAGTCGCGCCCGAAGATATTAAGGTCTGCCTTGGAAAAGCTGGTACGGTAATCTTCGCGGACACAAGCGGGCTCCATCAAGGCGGGTACGGCCCCTCCGGAAAAAGAGTTATGTTTACAGCCGCGTACTACGCCGGCGACATGTTTAAGTTCCCGAAACCACGTTATACGCTGGCTCCAGAATTTTTACCGGAGTTCGAGGCTTCAAACCCAAGCAAAGCCGTTCGCTACGCTATAAGCGAAAAAGAACCGAGACTATTCAAAAAATTCCACCACGCGGTTAAAAAAATACTAAACCCGAAGATACTTAAATTGTGACCCCATCGGGATTCGAACCCGAGTTTCATGGATGAGAACCATGTGTCCTAGGCCAGGCTAGACGATAGGGCCAAAATCTTCCGTATATTAACTAATTTTTTTTAAATAATCAACCACAACACTATTTGAGACGATCGTCCAAAATAGTGTCATACCCCTTCGCTTTTTTATCTATTTTGCCACTCGCTGTCCTGGCGACATAAAAGTTCATTCTTCTTCTCCGGTTCGGCCATCAGCATCTCGACGATTTTTTCCATGCGGATTCCCTGCGAACCTTTGACCAAAATCAAATCTCCCGGTTCGATTATTTTTTGGATTTCTTCGCCGGCTTTCTCGGAGGACTCAAAAGTATAAATCGTCCTTTTTTTGAACCCTTCCTTTAACGCCCCTTCCATAAAAAATTTCGCTCGAACTCCGACCGTGCATAAAATATTCGCAATCCCCGCCGCGATCACGCCCAGATCCCGATGCGCGGTAATTGTATGCTTGCCGAGTTCGAGCATGTCCCCTAAAACCGCGATTTTCCTTTTGGCAGATATTTCGTCCAAGACCGCCAACGCCGCTTGGAGGGCCTTCGGAGAGGAATTATACGTATCGTCCAGGATGAGCGTATCCTTGATTCCCTTTATCAACTTTAACCTGCCCGGCGGAGGCGAATAAACCGAAAGTGATTCCACAGCATCTTCGAGTTTGATATCAAAAGCCGCCCCAACTGCGATGGCCGCCAACGCCGGATACATTTGGTGCGCGCCGAACGCCCCACGTATCTTCACTTCAAATTCCTCGCTTCCGGATTTCGCTTTAAATTCAATCCCTTCCGGGAGCGCCCGCTTTCCATTTTTCAGATAAAAAATATTATAATCCCGCGCCCGGAAATCCGCCCCGTCCGTCCGGCCGTAAGTTTTTATCTCCCCGCCG
>MFIE01000029.1:22903-26357 GCA_001778785.1 Candidatus Giovannonibacteria bacterium RIFCSPLOWO2_01_FULL_46_13 | reverse complement strand
TTCGGGCTCGTAAAAATTTAAAATAACTTTTGCTTCTGGACCAAGCCCCTTTATTAATTCCGATTTTTCCTCAAAAACCTGCTCGGGGCCGGAAAAAAATTCCACATGGACCGGGGTTTCCGCGAGCGCGGTTAAAACCGCGACGTCCGGCTTAATAAGCTCGCGAATTTTTCTGATATCTCCCGGGCGGTCCGCCCCGACTTCCAATATTAAAATCTCTGGGTACTTCTCGCGTTTTAAAATAATCTTAAAACCTCTCCAGATTATCTCCCCCCACTTTTTCATCGATCCCCAGCCGGATTCCGCGCCGATTATCGTGAGCGGGACGCCAAGCTCGGAATTATAACTCTTCTCGCTTTTCCGGGCGTTGAATTTATTTTCGAGGACTTTGTAGATTGCGTCCTTGGTCGAGGTCTTCCCCACCGATCCAGTAACCGCAACGATTTTGGGCTTATATTTCGAGAGGATCCGTTTGGCTTGCCACGTCAAAACCAAGACCACAATTTTCTTCAGATATTCACGCATAATAAATTATTTATCCATTATAAATCATTTCTTGATTTTTAAGGAAATAACCCATATAATCTGTCAAAACCATAGGAAGGAGAGACATCATGGATCAGGTCGTTATAGTGATCGTTGCATGTCACTTTAAAAACCCAGACGAGTTGTGCCCAACAACTATAAAAAGGCTAGAGTTCGCTCTCCGGCTATCTGGCTATTATTCTGGCCAGGAAATTAATTTCATTGTTACCGGCCCGGTTGCCTACCACGAAGGCGGCAAAACTTTGTCCGAGCTTATGAGGGAGTGGTTAGTATCAAAAGCAATTTCTGAGGAAAAGATTACGATACCGAGTGGAGTTGGAATTTTTTCGGAAGCGCGGAATGTTACGTATAGAATCAAAGAGGAGTTCAACCGTAAAAAGTTCCATCTCGTGACTTCGGACTGGTATCTTATTCCCGGCGGTAAAATTTGGAGCCACTTCGCTTCAGAGAATAGACTCAAGATGGAAACGTATTCCATCTACAAAACCGGCGGCGTTAAAACCCGCCTTACTTATCTAGCCTACGGAGTAGTAGTTTGGACATCCTTTTTACTCGGCATAAACAATGCCTTGGAAAAAATAATGACCAGATTGCAATCCGGACGCCTGGAAAATTTTAAATTCAACGGCTGCCGATAATAGAACCAGAGCCCAGAGGGACGCAATGTCCCTCTGGGCTCTTTAGTTATCGATCCGGGGGGACGTCGTAATACGTCAGCAAAAATTGCATTATGTCGTCGTAATACGGGCCCAAGGATTGCGAGCCGTATCGAACGCCCTGCGGTTTTTCTATGTACATAAAAAGTAAAAACTTAGCATCGAAGCCTGGCGCCCAGGCCAAAAACGAATGGAGGTATTCTTCGGAATAACCCTTGCCGTCCGGGCTTGGAATCTGCGCCGTTCCGGTTTTCGCGGCCGCCGTCCAGTGTTTGAATTTCACGGTCCCGCCTAAAAGCGCGTCGTCCGCGACCTTAACCATCATCCTAGAAATAGTTTCCGAAGTCTCTGGTTTTAATATCTGCCTGGCTTTTTTCGCCTCATAAACTACGTCCTCCCGGCCGGGACGAATAACCCTTTCAACTAAATAAGGCTCGACTAGTTTTCCGCCGTTGGCCAAGGAAGCCGCCGCGCGAGCAAAAGCGATGGGCGTGGTCGCAACTCCCTGCCCAAAAGAAGCAGTGGCAAATTCAACTTCGCGTGTTGAGTTGAGGTTCGCGAGATTCCCCTTAACCTCGCCCGGCAAAGTGATGTTCGTTTTTTCCGCAAGCCCATAATTTTCGAAGTATTCTTTCATGCTTTTCTTGCCGAGTTTTTGCGCGACGAAAGCCGCGCCCGTGTTCAAGGATTCTTCAAGAACTTTTTGGATTGTCGTCTCTCCCCTGCCCTTGCCGTCAAAATTCCGGATGGTAAAGCCGTCCAGCTCCAAAAATCCATGGTCGTAATAAGTCGTCTCCGGGGTGATGACTCCCTTGTCCAAACCCGCCGCGACCGTCAAAGGCTTAAACACGGATCCAAACTCATAAATATTTTCTACCAATGGGTTTACAAAAACGTTCAAAGATTCTTCATCACCATAATTGTTTGGGTCGAAATTCGGGAAAGCCGCCATCGCCAAAATTTTTCCGGTTTGCGGATCCATCACTACCGCTCCGCCGCGCGATGGCTGCCAAGTTTCTTTTATCTCTTTTAATTTCTTTTCTATAAAAACTTGCACGTTCGGCTCGAGCGTCAAGACTATGTCGTACCCTTCTTCGGGTGGAGAAAATAGCCTCCGCCCCAATTCCAAAATTATTCCGCCGGCCGACTGCGAACCCGCAACCCAGCCCGTCGTGCCGCGGAGTATGTCTTCAAAATATCTTTCGAGCCCATACTGGCCCAAAAGTTCGTCGTCTTTATAACCTAAAAAACCGACAACGTGCGAAGCCATAGATTTCGCCGGGTACACCCGCCATTCCTCCGGAACCACTCCTATATTTTCGATTTCAAGCGCTTCAATTTTTTCCGCTTCTGTCCGTTCCAAATTATGCGCGACAACTTCGTACGGGTCTGTCTTCTTCGCGGCCCTCATGAAAAATTCTTCCCGGTCGAGATCAGCAACGCGCGAGAGCTTCGCAAAAACCTCCTCAGGGTTTTCGAGTTTTTTTGGGTTGATAAATAAAAGGTACCCTTCTTTCGTCGAAGCGAGAGGAAATTGTTCCCCAGAACGCTCGCGCAAATAAATCTCCCCGCGGCGCGGCGTTAAAACCTGGGAAAAATTCTGCTGGCGCGAAGCCTGCGTTTTGTAATAAGCCCCCGAGACAACCTGTAAAAAGAATAGGCGCGTCAATAAAATCGCGCTTATGACAAAAAGTACCAGGAAGGCTATCCGTATCCGTTTTATGATTTCTTTTTCGGAATTTGTTCGCGAGTCCACTTATATATTCTACCTGAAATTCGTTCCGCCGACAGCAAAGTTTTCCTGCCTGGTTACGAATTCCTGCTTGGAAATTTCAGCTTGGCTGAAATTTCCTGAATATTGGTCATAAAATTGGGATAAGTTCGCGATAAAAACTTCTTCCGATTTCTGCAAATCTTGCCTCAAAATTTTTGATTCTCTCTCAATCTCCCCTCTCCTAAAAGATTCGGAGACGGCAAAATTCAGGGTTACTATATAAACTCCCAAAAGCAAAACGATCATCCCGGAAAGCCAGAACCACATTTTTTCTCTCTTAGAAACGTATGATCGTATGTATGTCATTAAACTTTTTCTATAATCCTTAATTTTGCGGAACGCGAGCGCGGATTTTCCAGTATCTCCCTCCGCGAAGGTTTTAAAGGTTTTTTGAATATCAGCTTTCCCTCTTCTGCTTTAGCTTTTTCTTTAAAAAATATTTTTATAATCCTATCTTCCAGGGAGTGGTACGAAATTA
>MFIE01000029.1:15801-22878 GCA_001778785.1 Candidatus Giovannonibacteria bacterium RIFCSPLOWO2_01_FULL_46_13 | reverse complement strand
GATGTTCCATGCTCCAGTAAGCCCGTTTTCGATATTTGCAAACTCGTTGTTTACGTAAATGCGTAGGGCTTGAAATGTGCGCGTCGCCGGATGGATCCGCGACTTTCGCGGTACGGCCTTCGCGATTATCTCCGCCAATTCTTTTGCGGTTGAAATCTGCCGCCTCTGCCTTTCGCGTACAATCGCCCTCGAAATTCTTCCAGCAAACGGCTCCTCGCCGTACTGCCGTATAACTTCGTAGAGCTCCTGCTCTGATGCCCTTCGGACAAATTCCCTCGCGTTTGGCGACGTGGACCTGTCGAAAGTCATCTCCAATCCCTCTTCGGAATTAAACGAGAATCCTCGGCCGGATGCTTTAAGTTGTAAAGAACTTAGCCCAAGGTCAAATAAAACTGCATCCGGCCTCCGCCAATCGGCGGTGAGTGATCTCGCCACCTTCTCCAATTCAGAGAAGTTCGAATGAAAAAACTTTGCTCTTCGCTCCCCGCCCATTTCTTCCTGCAACTTTCGTATCATTCCGGAATCCCAATCGAATCCAATTAATTTTCCATCAGGCCCAAGCTTTTCAAGGATCGCCCTTGCGTGTCCTCCGCCGTCTACGGTCGCGTCGACAACAAGCGAATCCTCTTTTAAGTTAAGCCCTCGGATTGTTTCTTCTAAAAATACGGGGACGTGTTTTTCTTCAGGCATTTCAGTAAGCCCCGATCTCCCCAAGCTTTTCTGCAAGCTTGTCCGTCGAGCGCTCTATCTCTTTCTTATAATTCTCCCAGCGTTCCTTATTCCAAATCTCCATCCGCCTAAAAACTCCTATCACGCTCGCCTCCCCTTTTAATCCGGCGTACTCAGACAAAAAATCAGGTATTAAAATTCTTCCAAGGCCGTCCAACTCAACATCCGCGGCTCCCGCTAAAAACAATCGGACGAAATCTCGCGTATCTTTTTGGCCTGTTGGAAGTTCCGACAATTTCGAAGCTACTTTTTCCCATTCGGCGATGGGGTAAACGAAAAGACAGGAATCCAATCCCCTGGTAATCACCGCCCGCTTTCCCAAGTCCTTTCGAAACTTAGCCGGTACAGCCAAACGACGCTTTGCGTCCAAATTGTGCAAGTATTCGCCTATAAACATAGAAAAGGGGCTTAATTTTCAACGTGAAATGGACTTATCAACATATCCACAAGATTATCCACTTCTTACCACTCTCCGCTCATTATACCCCACTTCAACACTCTATCAAACACTTAGACGTAAATCTATGTGGAAAACTTACACAAAATAAAAATAGGCCACGCGGCCTATTTTAAAAACTAACCTACAGCACTATTTTGGACGATCGTCTCAAATAGTGTTATACCCAGAATGCTAATCCCTATTCCTTCGGGCGCATCGTAGGGAACAGGATCACTTCTTTGATGTTGTGTGTGTCAGAGAAAAGCATCGTTAAGCGGTCAATTGAGACTGCGAGGCCTGCGGCTGGAGGCATGCCATACTCAAGAGCCTCTATAAAGTCTTCGTCGAGAGGATGTGCCTCTTTGTCTTCCTTACCGCGCAATCCTTCCTGAAACTCAAAACGCGCACGTTGCTCGATTGGGTCATTCAACTCCGAGAAACCATTCACGAATTCAATTCCGGAAATAATCATCTGGAACCTATCCACGAGCCCGTTGTTGCTTGGAAGATTCTTAGCGAGAGGCGAAATTTCAATCGGGTGATTAACAACATAGATTGGCTGGATCAATTTTGGCCGACAAATTTTACTGAAAATTTCGTTCGCGATTTTTTCTTTTGAATCCTGGGGTTCCGGGTTTAATCCAAACTGTTTGGCTTTAATAACCATATCCTCCCTGCTTAATTTATCCGGCTGGATTATTAGAGCGTACCTTTCCAAAACCTCCCAAAAAGTTATGCTTGGGATTTTCTTTGGAAATTTAATTTTATTTCCAGCAAATTCAAACGAGTCTTTCTTGATTACTTTTTTTATAAGTGAGTACAAAACCTGGGCAATAAAATCTTTTAGGTATTCCGCATCGCGATACGCCTCATACAGTTCTACTGTCGTAAATTCTGGATTATGGGTAGCATCCATACCCTCGTTCCTGAAACTCTTCCCAAGTTCATATACTTTTGGAAATCCTCCCACGAGAAGTCTTTTTAGGTATAACTCTGGGGCAATCTTTAGATAGAGATCAATATCTAAGGCGTTCAGATGCGTTTTAAAGGGCTCAGCAAGCGCTCCACCGTACAAAGGCTGTAATACCGGCGTCTCCACCTCAATGTACCCGGCTTTGTCCAAAAGCTCGCGCATAGTGGATGTAATGCTGGCACGCATTTGAAATTTATTCCGCACCTCATCATTCATCAGCAAATCCAAATAGCGCTTCCTGAAGCGTTCCTCGACGTCCTGGAGGCCGTGCCACTTTTCCGGGAGCGGGCGCAATGCTTTCACGAGTATCTGCCATTCTTTGGCTTCGATCGTCGGCTCTTTTCGTTTTGTATAAAAAGCTTTGCCGGAAACCGCAATAAAATCCCCGACGTCTATATTTTCGGAAAAAAGCTGGAAAGATGCTTCTCCAACTTGGTCACGGCCAATAAAGGCTTGCAGTTTTTCCGTGCCACCCGTGGTGAGCGAAGTCGAACCATCAAATAAATCTAAAAAGATCGCGTTGCCGTGCTCGCGCTTGGCCATAATCCTTCCGGTGATAGCCGTCCCCTTTTTGCTTTTTAGGTGTTTGGAAAAATCTTTTTTGACGATGGCGATTTCGGTTGCGGAAAATTCAACTTTGGCCGGGAAGGGATTTATCCCCGCCTTCTTCAGGTTTTCTAATTTTTCTACCCGAACCTGCCGCAGTTCGTCAAAAGACATTATTTAAGATCGAGAATTTGATAATGAATCTCACCCTTAGGAGTCAGAACCGTTACGGAGTCGCCCTTCTTTTTTCCAATCAGCGCGTGGCCGAGGGGCGATTCGTTGGAAATCCGGTTTTGCGTTGGGTCAGCTTCTTCCCTGCCGACAATCAAAAAAGCATCCTCTTTGTCGCTTCCCTCTCTCTTCGCTACGACGGTCGAACCGATGTCGACAGATGTGCGGACGGTTGAATTCGAAATTAAAACTGCGCGGCCCAAGATATCTTCAATATCGGCGATCCTGCCTTCCACCAACTGCTGTTCTTCCTTAGCCTCGGCGTATTCCGCATTCTCCGACAAGTCGCCCAAGCTTTTGGCATATGCCAAGCGCTCGGCGATCTCTTTACGCTTTTGGTCTTTTAAGAAAGCGAGCTCTTCCTTCAACTTGGAAAAACCCTGCGTGCTTAAATATTCTGCGTTTTCTGGGTTGTTATTATCCATAGGGGTTGACTATATACTATATTACTAATTTTGTGAAGTGTCTAAAAGGTCTGGCCTGTAGATGGTTATCCACTCGATAGTTTGGCGCATCGCGGCCGTGGCCCCAACGGTATTAGACGAATTTCCGCCTTCCAAAACAACAGCCATCGCTATGCGGGGCTTGTCATACGGGAAATATCCTATAAACCAAGAGTTTACGCTCTTTTTTCCCGAGCCGATCTCCGCGGTTCCCGTCTTAGCCCCCACCTCGAGATTGATCCCCGCCAAAGCTTGGGCCGTTCCGATTTTTGTCGCGAGGTTCATCCCTTCCTGTATAACTTTTAGATTTTCGTCGGAGACTTTAACTTCGCTTTTTACATGCGTCTGGGCCTTGTACACCATCTGGTCACCCTTTTTAACTTCTTTCAAAACATAGGGCTGTAAAATTTTTCCTCCGTTAGCAATGGAAGCCGCGAACACCGCCATCTGCACCGGGGTCGTCTGAAAATTTCCCTGCCCGATCGCGAGGTTGTAAGTATCCCCGACGCGCCATATCGGGTCATCTTTTTGCGTCTCCTCTTTCCATTCCGGCGACGGGACAAATCCTTCGCGCTCGCCAAAAATATCTATGTCAGTCTTTTTCCCGAAGCCGAACTTCCCGAGCCACTCCCGCATTTTCGTAACACCCAAACCTTTTATGTCTCCGAACCCTCCGCCGATCGTGAAAAAGTAAACGTTGGAGGAAACCGCGATGGCCCGGCGCATGTCGACGTATCCGTGCGCTTTCCAGTCAAAAAATATGGATGGGGCATCCGGGTTAAATGGGTTCGGAAGGACAAGTTTGCCCGTCGAAAGGATTTCTTTTTCCGGAGTTATAAGTTTTTCCTCAAGCGCGGCTAAGGCGTAAAGCGGTTTTATTATCGAACCGGAAGAATAGAGGCCGGAGATCGCCCGGTTGAAAAGCGGACGCGTTTCGGAAGTTAAAATAGCTTCGACTTCTTTTTTTGGCCCGCCCTTGGTTAAAACCGTAGCGTCAAAACTCGGGAAGCTCGCCAAGCTTAAAACCTCTCCCGTGTTTACATCCATCACGACAGCAGCGCCTCCCTTGAACCCGCGGTCCGTTGCAACCGCCTTCAGGTCGTCATAAATCCTTTTCTGGAGCCCCGCGTCGATAGATAAATAAACGTCGTCCCCGGCCTCCGGAGGCTTCTGGATAATTTCCGAGAAAGTTTCCCCCATCGAATCGACTTCCGTAAGTTTGGTCCCGACTTCGCCGGAAAGGTAATTCTGGTACACTTCTTCAACGCCGCTCCGCCCGACAAGTTTGTTTATTTCGAAAAAATTAACGGATTGGGCATCCTCCGGCTTGAGCTTTCCCAAATATCCTATCAAATGCGCCGAGGCTTCCCCGATCGGGTATGCCCGCGACGAAAACGACTCGAGCCTCAACGGAAGACCCGAAAAATTCTTTCTCACCTCCTCGAGCGTTAGCCAGTCGGAAAAATCCGCCAAGATAACATTGTCTTTTTTCGATTTAACGCTTTCTAAAATTTTTTCTTTTTCCGAAGGCAAAAGTGTCCGTGCTTCGATATCGGCCAAAAGTTTTTCCACGTCCCCTTCTTTCTCGCCGTAATTTAGGTCGCCCGAGTCCAGAACCAGCCGGAAGGCGGAATCGTTATCTGCCAAAACGAGCCCCTTCCTATCGAGAACCCTTCCGCGCTCCGCCCAGAGCGGAATTATTTTTAAGCTATTGTCTTCGGCCCGGGCTTTTAGTATTGGGCTCTTAATCACCTGTAGGTCGTACAGGCGGTAAACGAAGAGGCTGAAAATTATTAAAAGCAAAAGGCCCAGGTACCGTATCGTCCCGGAAGGGATTGGGAATTCCAAGCGCCCCTCGAACCGCTCCCGCTCGAATCCCGGAAGGTTTTTCGAGTCCATAAAAATTTCGGATGTCTCGAGGTCGTTATATAAAAAATGCTTCTTTGCCATAACTGGCTCTCTTAAGTTTAAACAAAAAGAACAATAGAGGAAGGGGTAAGAATATCTTGGCAAAAGAGGTGCCGGCGTATTTTATGGTTAAGTTAATCTCATCTAAAAAATTGAAGGTATAGAACAAAAACGAGATTGCCGTAACCAAGAGCGACATCAAGAACGCTTTGGCGATAAAATTGAAAAAAGTTTTGGATTCGAAGAAGCGGTCCTCGAGAAGGGAGAAAAGAAAAAGGGAAAATAATATAGAAGTGAAAAAAACTGGCGGAAACGAAAGGGAAAAATCCAATATCGGGCCTAAAAGCAAAAACTCCGGACGGCTTTTGCCGGAAGCGACAAAAAATATCACTCCCGAGACAAGAAATTCCCAGCCGAAAGCAAAGCCGGCAAAAAGCAGGATGAAAAAAAATAAAAGCCTAGTTGCGAAGTTCAACATATCGCAGATTTCTTAAGTTCAACGGCAAGCGCAGTAATATTTCCTGCAATGGTTCGGTCGGTCGCTCTTCGACAAATTCAACCTGCCCGATAAGATACTGCGGGCTTGTATTGGAAATAATCTTGTCGCCCGCTTCCACCTTCACACTTTTCGGCAAAGAAAATTTCAAATTATTCCCTCCATAGCCTTCAAGCGTAATGCTTAAGGACATCCTCTCGAGCCACCCCTCCGTCTCGAGCCCGGGGTAAGTTACCAATTTCACGACAGCGGAGCGCGCGCCGACCTCCGAAACCTCGCCTAAGTATACGCCCCCGTACCCCAAAGCCTTCATTCCTTTGGATACGCCGGAGTTTTGGTCAAAAGAGATGATAAGCGTCCCGAATGGGGCAGACTCCGCGCGGCTCGAAACTAAGACCATTTTACCTGGCCCCCCCTCCGATTGCGGAAAATTCAGGAGGCGTTCGAGTTCTTTCACGCGCGAACTTAAAATTATATTCTCCACTTCAAAACTGCCCTTGCTTGCTTCGAGCTCTGAAATCTTTTTATCTAACGAATTTCTTGAGCTAAAAAATCTTCCGGGGCCCGAAAAAATATTTTTTACTCCCTCGGATAATACTAAAAATGGGTTTATAGAATCGCGGGTATTCGCGCGCAAAGATTCCGAATCCCCGGCGACCCACACTAAAAAAAGTAAAACTA
Source organism: Candidatus Giovannonibacteria bacterium RIFCSPLOWO2_01_FULL_46_13 (assembly GCA_001778785.1). GTDB lineage: Bacteria > Patescibacteriota > Minisyncoccia > JACPKW01 > UBA11713 > 2-01-FULL-46-13. Next base: position 16,432 of record MFIE01000029.1, on the reverse strand, counting down.
ATCCAAAAATTGAAACCCCGGCTGCTTTAGCCGCGGAATTACGTCGGGGGAAGTTCATCTTCGTGTTCGACCAACGCTTCCCGGAAGCCGTCGATGTCCTCTAAAATTATCCCGCATCCCCTGACCACGGCGGTTAATGGGTCTTCAGCGATGTACACGGGTATCTGAGTTTCCGCTTCCAAAACTTTATCGAGCCCGCGTAAAAATGATCCGCCGCCAGCTATGAAAATTCCCCTATGCATTATGTCCGCAACGAGTTCCGGAGGCGTCGATTCAATAACTTCTTTAGTTGAGTCAACGATCGTCCTGATTGATTTGGCCATGGCCTCGCGCACGTCCGCGTCAGTTATAATCACCTCTCTCGGAAGCCCGGTTACGAGATCGCGCCCGCGAACGCTCGACTCCATTGTCTGCGGCCCCTTCGCGACCGATCCTATAGCGATTTTCAAATCTTCAGCAGTCCGCTCGCCCAAAAGAAGTTTAAACTCGTCCCGGACGTAATTTATTATGTCTTGGTTAAATTTATCCCCGGCCACGCGCAAATTTTTCGAAGTCACGATTCCTCCAAGCGCGATAACAGCGATGTCAGTCGTGCCGCCGCCGATATCGATAATCATGTTCCCGACTGGCT
>MFIE01000029.1:0-15751 GCA_001778785.1 Candidatus Giovannonibacteria bacterium RIFCSPLOWO2_01_FULL_46_13 | reverse complement strand
TATTGGAAGCTTCATCCCAATCGCCGCGGCCATCGGTTCTTCTACCAAATACACTTCGCGTGCTCCTGCGTTTTTTGCGGCGTCGTGCACCGCCCTACGCTCTACATCCGTAATTCCAGAAGGAATCCCAATGACCACCCGCGGGCGCGCCAATAATTTGGAAGTATCGGAATGCGCCCGGCGGATAAAATATCCGAGCATCTCTTCGGTAATTTCAAAATCGGAAATCACCCCTTCGACAAGCGGACGGATCGCGACAATGTGCGCCGGAGTCCGGCCGATCATTCGCCGAGCTTCTTCGCCAATCGCGACAACCTGCCCAGTTTTTTGGTTTACCGCGACGACGGAAGGCTCGTTTATAATTATTCCCTTCCCCTGCAAATAGACGAGCGTGTTCGCCGTCCCCAAATCGATCCCAATGTCGTGAGAGAAATATCCAAAAAATTTATCTAGAATTCCCATTTACTTTTCTAATTACTTCTTCGATTTTCATAAGCTTCCCCGTCTTTGAACTTCGTTCTTTTAATTCGATCTTGCTCCCTGTTTTTTCCGAAACTACAGCGCGGTACGGGATGCCGATTAAGTCGGCATCGGCGAATTTTTCCCCGGCTGAAGCGTCGCGGTCATCATATAAGCCTTCGACGCCCACGGCAAACATTTTTTTGTAGGCGACCTCTCCCTTCTTTTTTCCAAGCTCTACCAGATGCACCTGAAAAGGTGCGACCGATTCTGGCCAAATAATCCCCCGCTCGTCGTTAAACACTTCTACTATAGTCCCCATGACCCGCGATGTTCCTAAACCATAACAGCCAGCTTCGACAAGCTTGCTTTCCCCGTCTTTATCTTTGAACTTCAAATTAAAATCTTCGGCGAATTTTTTCTTAAGCGGAAAAATATTCCCGACTTCGACAGCTTGGCCTTCCTCGAGAACCCCTCCGCAGATTAAGCATTTTTCTTTTCCGGAATATACTTCCTTGTTTATCCCATTCCCGCATTTTTTGCAGTAATAAATCGTATCTTCTCCCGCTCCTGTTATAACCTGAAATTCTTGAGAAAGTTCCGAAAATGTCCCTCCGGATGCCTTCGTCTCGATTACCTTAAGCCCGAGACGTTTAAAAATTTTTAAATATGCTTTTCGTATCGATTCGTAATATCTGTCGCGGTCTTCGGTCGTCGTGTGGAAACTATATAAATCTTTCATGCGAAACTCCCTGCATCGCATAAGGCCGGATTTCGCGCGCTTTTCGTCACGAAACTTAGTTTGGATCTGATACAGCGCTACGGGCAAATCTTTATACGAAGATATGAAGTGGCCCATAAGAGGGTAAATTATTTCTTCGTGCGTCGGTCCTAATGCATACTCTCCGCCGAACGCGCTTTTCGTTTTCATAAGCGCGTCGAAACTATCCCATCGCCCTGTCTTCTGCCAATTTTCGGAAGGATGCAAGCCCGGCATTAAAAGTTCCACTCCACCCGCACGATTCATTTCTTCACAGACGATGTTTTCAATCTTCTTCAACACGCTCAAACCAAGAGGCAAGAATGTATAAATTCCAGCCCCAAGTTTATTTATAAAACCAGCTTGGGTCAGGAACTTTGAATTGACGCTCTCTTCATCCTTAGGCGCTTGGCGCAGCGTTTTTATTGCGTTCTCTTTCCATCTCATATTTCGATTTTACTCAATATGACCTTGAACATAGTTGAAATGGTCATGAATTAAGACTGATGATATCATGATACGTCACCAAAATCATGAGCAAAATCAAGAGCACGAAGCCCGCGGCGTGGACCGTCCTAGTGAATTTCCAGTGGAAGGGAGAGCCCTTTATTTTCTCTAGAATTAAGAAAAATATTCTCCCGCCATCGAGTCCCGGAAAAGGGATGATATTTATCAAAGCCAAATTGATGGAGAGGAGTGCTGTAAGCTGAATCAGGTAAACCAAGCCGAAGCGCGAAAAGTCCCCTACTATATTTACAATCCCGATCGGCCCGGAGACACCTTCAAAAGATCCCTTGCCCGTGAAAATTTCGGAGAAAAATCCCCACAGAGCTTCTGCCGTAAGCGCAGTCAAGCTAACCGTCGCCTCGAACCCTTTTTTGAGCGCTTCAAAAAATCCAGATTTTTCTATGCCCGTCCGCACCATCGCGATCCCGAGAGCGCCCTCGCCCGGCTTTGCATCCTCCCGGACTACCGCTTCGCCCTCGCGCAATCCTCCGGCGCGCTCATAATTTATGGAAATTTTCTTACCTTTGTTTTCCTGGATGAAATTTTGGACTTCGTCGATCCTGAAAACCGGGAGCGATTCGCCTTCTTCTCCGGCGATCGAGAGAAGCCTGTCCCCCGGCAAAAGTCCCGCGGCCTCGGCCGGAGAGCCTTCTTGCACTTCCGTAATCCGCACCTCGGCGTTCGGATTTGCGTCGTTGTCGTCAAGCGGAACCGGAGTCCCCATGATGAATCCGGATGTAAATAAAATATACGCTAGGATTAAATTAAACCCGACTCCCGCCGCAATAATTAAAATTTTTATCCAGAACCTCTGCGCGGAAAAACTTCTCGGGTCGGCGCTATCCTCCCCCTCCTCGCCCTGAATTTTTACATATCCCCCCAAGGGCAGGAGGTTAAAAGAATATTTTGTCTCCCCTTTTTGGATGCTCGCAAGGCGCGGCGGAAAACCGAAAGCAAATTCCTCTACCTTAACCTTCGCCAATTTCGCAAACAGGAAATGCCCGAACTCGTGCGCAAGCACCAGGATCAAGAGAATGACCAAAAATATCAAAATCGTCAAAAACATAACTTACCTATTATAGGGGCTCGCGTGAAATAAAAAAAGGCCTCGGTTATTCCATTATCTCCTTCTCTTTTTTTGCTGCGATTTGGTCGAGTTTGTCGCCGCCTTCTTTGATTTTTTTCTCCATTTCCTCCTTGTAACGGAATTTGTCGTCCTCGGAGATCGTCTTGGCTTTCTCTTTGTCCTGGATGTCTTTCCAGGTTTCGTCCCGGATCTGCCGCATAGAAATGCGCGCTTCTTCCATTTTATCCTTCAAAACTTTTATCAAAGATTTTCTGCGCTCTTCGGTCAGCGGCGGAAATGAAATGCGGATGGCGTCTTTCGCGGCGATCGGCTGTGCCCCGACGTTCGAAGCTTCGATCGCTTTCGAAATCGATTCCATCAAACCCTTATCCCAAGGCTGTATCAAAAGCGTTTTAGCATCTTCAACCGTAAGCGAAGCGACGTTTTTCAAAGAATTTTTTGCGCCGTACGCTTCAACCGGAATATTTTCTAAAAGCGCCGGAGTTGCCCTGCCGGTGCGCAAAGAAGCTATATCGGATTCGAAATGCTTGGCCAGGGCCAAAGTTTTTTCTTCTAATTTTTTGAAATCGTAATTCATCCTAATTAAATTCTGCTAAACCCAATAAAAATTTCTTTGGTGTTTCGGGGATTGATCAGCATGTTGGAAATAACCCCGGTCTCGGCAACGCGGATCCCCCTCCAGCTCACTCCGCCGTCTTCCGAAATATAAACCTGGTTTTGCGCGGCGACATACATCTTCATGGAATTTCTTGGATCAACGGCCATCGAAGTCGCCGGTAGCGATTCCGGCGCAACCGGCATGTTTACGAATTCCCAGCTTACTCCCCGGTCAAACGAACGCAAGAGCCCGTGCTTTGAGCCGTGGAAAAGCATTCCGGAGACTTCATCAAAGAAAATAAATCCCAACTGTTGGTAACCCCCGAATTCCCTCAGCCCTTCCGTTAAATCCGTCCAGAAATTTCCGCCGTTAACGCTTCTGTAAAAATTTCCGCCGGGGTCAACAACCCATATTTCGTTATCTCTCCTTGGGTCGAAAGTCATCGCCAAAAGCCCGGACTGGAAACGCGATACCGGCCTCCAAGTCTGCCCGCTGTTGCGCGATTCATAAAATCCGCCGTCCGAACCGATCACCCGCAAAAAGCCCGCAACTGTTTTGTAACCCTTCAAAAACGCGAAGCGCTCGAGCGGCGTGAAAAATAATTCTGTTCGGTTGCCGTCGCGATACCGTATGATCCGCCCGCGATTTGTAAAAAGTACTAAGGCAAGGAATTCGTCCCCCCTCGCCGGTTCTATCAAATCAAAAATCCTTGCGGTCTCGCCAACGCCCCCGGGGTATTGCTGCCATTCGGTTCCCGCAACCGTACCGCGCCAAACTCCCCGCGCGAAAGTCCCGACGAGCAAATTGTTCTGGCTCGCGGAATCAAAATCCAAAGTCGTCACCAACCCTCCGCGAAATTCGCCAAAACCCTGCCAGGTTGCCCCTCCGTCCGTGCTTTTATAAAGCGTCGGGATCACCACGGGCCCCTCTACTTGGGCTTCCTCCGAGCCGTCGCGCGTCAGGAAAAATCTCACGATCGACAAAAGTAGCACGATCACGATTATGACGCCAACGATGATAGTAAATGTTTTAGCCCCGGTCATGTTTAAGAATCAATATAATATTTTGATATCGCGAGATGCTCAAGGAGCATTTTCGGCGGATAAGTTTTTTCGAAAAATCTCCGGCGCGCTTCGTACAAGTCTTCCACGAAAACCGCATACGGCTCAAGGCGTTCGGGAGGCGTGTTCCGTATTTTATCCTCCGCCCAGACTTCGAGTTTATTTAAAATTTCCTCGGCCTCGCCCCGTTCCTGCTTAAGCCCCTGCACGTCTGCGAGGCTAAACTTGAATCCGGAAACTTTTTCGGCCTCTTCTGCCAAGCGTTTAAAAATTGTGAGCCGGGATAAAAGCGGGCGCGAGAGGGCGGCCTGCGGCACGGAAGATAAAATAAAGTACGTGCCCGGGTGCGGCTCCTCAAGAGTTTTCAACAAAGTCGCCTGCGCGTCGGGAGCGATATGCTTATTTTTTAAAATAAAAACTTTCGCTCCCATGAGGCTCGTCTGCCCCGCGTTCCACTGCACCTCCCTGGCATCTTCTATCTTAAGTGTATCATCTTCATACCGCCTCACGTCCAGCAGCGACTCCGATTCGCATGAATAACATTTTTTGCAAAAGCTTTTCGTCTCGCACAAAAGATAGCGCATCAAAAGGTCCTCGAGCTCGTCGGTCTCCCCTTCGAGCAGGAATGCCTGCGACGCGCCGTTGGAAAAAAAATTCTTTAAAAACCCGCCGACATCTTTCCCGATAATCATCGTTTAGATAAAATACTTTTTTTATACACCTCCAAATGTTCGAGCGCGACTCCCGTGCCTTTGGCCACGCAGAGCAAAGGTTCGTCCGCGATTCGCGCTTTGACTCCCGTCGAGCGGTACACCAAGTCCGCCAAATTCCTCAAAAGCGAAGAGCCTCCCGTCATCACGATTCCCTGGTCGATTATGTCCGAGGCGAGTTCCGGCGGCGTCTCCTGCAAAACTCCTTTGATAGTTTTCATGATTTCCTTAAGCTCGCCGTCAATGGCTTTTACGATTTCGTTCGTGCCAATTTTTGCCGAACGCGGAAGGCCCGTCAAAAAGTCCCTACCTTTTATTTCGTAGCTGTCTTCCTTCTCAACCGCTATGGCCGAGCCGATCGCGATTTTAATTTCTTCCGCCGTCCGCTCGCCCACCGCCAGGTTAAAAGTTTTTTTGATGTAGTCCGCGATGGCCTGGTCGATTTTATTTCCCGCAACTTTGAAAGACGAAGAGGCGACAATCCCTCCCAAAGAAATCACAGCCGCGTCCGTAGTGCCTCCGCCGATGTCCACGACCATGTGTCCGGTCGCTTCATAGATCGGGATGCCCGCGCCGATCGCCGCCAAAATTGGCTCCTTCATTACATACGCCGCGCGCGCTCCGGCCTTCATGGCCGCTTCCACGACCGAGCGCCGCTCCGTCGAAGTTACCCCGGCCGGGACGGAAATCATGACCTCCGGTTTAAAAATATTCCAGCTTCCAAGCGCTTTATTAATATAGTATCGGAGCATTGCCTCGGTAACCCTGTAGTCCGCGATAACCCCGTCTTTAAGCGGACGGTACGCGATAATGCTATCCGGAGTTTTTCCAACCATGGCCTTGGCCGCGTCGCCCACCGCCAAAATTTTATTGTCCGGCACGGAAACCGCGACAACCGAAGGCTCGTTCAAGACAACGCCTTCGTTCGGAACAAACACAAGCGTGTTCGCCGTGCCCAAATCGATCCCAAGTTTTCTGATGAATATCGCCATTATTTTCTTTTGATGTCCGCGCCCAATTTTTTCAAGCGCTCTTCTATCTTCTCATAACCGCGGTCAATCTGATAAATATTCTTTATCGTCGATTCTCCCTTGGCGACCAAAGCCGCGATCACGAATGCCAGGCCCGCCCGCAAATCCGGGCTTTCGATCTCGCGCCCGCGCAAAATTGTCGGCCCCTGGACCAAAATCCTGTGCTGGTCCAAAGGGGTTATCGAAGCCCCCATCCGGACAAGCTCTTCGACATAATTCAACCTTCCCTCAAAAACCGTTTCAAAAATCATGCTGTCGCCCTTCGCTTGCGTCATCAAAACCGTAAACGGCGCCTGCAAGTCCGTCGCGAATCCCGGGTACTCCCGCGTTTTCATGTCCGAAGCTAAAAGCGTTTTCGGTTTCTCCGCGGCAACCCAATCTTTTCCAACTTCTAACTTAACGCCCGCCGACCGCAAAGTCGCGATTACCGTCGTGATGTGTTCCGGGTTACAATTTTTAACTTTCACCTTGCCCATCGCCGCACCCAATATTAAAAATGTTCCCGCCTCGATCCTGTCCGGGATGACCTCGAAAGGATTTTTTGCCCGGAGCAATTTTCCGCGCGTCCCTTCTATTTCTATAGTAGGCGATCCCGCACCTTTAATTTTTGCACCGGACTCGTTTAAAAATTTTGCGAGGCTTTCGATCTCCGGCTCCAGCGCCGCGTTCCGTAAAATAGTTTTCCCTTCGGCCAAAACCGCCGTCATCATCAAAGTCTCCGTTCCCGTAACGCTGATATTTTTAAAAGTAAAATCCGCCCCGCGCAAACGCGCCGCCGTTATTTCGTATCCCTCCCCGTTTTCTTTTACCTTCGCCCCCATCTTTGTCCAACCGTCTAGAAAAATATCTATCGGGCGCTTTCCGATGACGCATCCTCCCGGGTGTGGAAAAATAACTTTTCCGCTTCTCGCCAAGAGCGGGCCCGCCAAAACAATCGAGCCCCGAAACCTCTCCGCGATATCTTTCCTTAATTTGCTCCCGCTAACTTTGCCGGAATTTATCTCAAAAGTATTTTCGCCGGTTTTCCCGACTTTTGAACCGATATCTTCAAGCAAGTCAATCATGCGAAAAACGTCCTCAATAAGAGGGACATTTTTTATCCGAAGGGTGTTAGAAAACAAAAGCGAGGCCGGGAACACTTTAAGTACCGAATTTTTGGCGCCCATGACCTCAATTTCGCCCTTCAAGGCCTTTCCGCCTTTTATAAGAAATTCTGCCATTTCCCTACTCTAATTCACTTTTTTCGAAATTTCAATTAGAATTTAGTCGTGCTTACCTATTCCCAACGTAAAATATTATTCTGGCTCTCGGTCGTGGCTTTTATCGCCTTAATTCCGGTCGTTATCCTGTATGCCTTGGGGTATCGCCTGGACGACGCCTGGAGGCTCCAAAAAACCGGCGGGATTTCGATAAACGCTGATATTTCGGGATCCCAAATATACATCGACGGCAAGCTCCAGCGGACCACCAACCTTTTCCAAAACGGAGTTTTCGTGAATAACCTTTCGCCCGGAGAATACGACGTAATAGTAAAACGGGAAAATTATCTCGACTGGAGAAAAAATCTGGAGGTCCGTTCCCAACTCGTAACCGAAGCCCGCGCCCTTTTGGTCCCCGAAGAAACCCAAGCCCAGATTTTGCTCCGCGGAAAGTTTTCGAATTTGTATGCTTCGGAATTTAACCCGGTTTTGGTTTTAAGCGAGGAGAAAGAAAATGAAAAAATCGTGCGCTGGTATCTTCCGCAGGGCCGGGAATTTTTGACGGACACCGGGGCTTTGCTTAGGTACAAAGAAAATTTTGAAATAGTGCGCTGGCTTCCGGACGGGGTAGTTTTAAAATTGGACGGCAAGGTTTACCGCATGCGCTTTAGCCTCGGCGGGAAGACCGCCTCTAGCGTATCGCTTGGCGGCGAACTTCCAAGCAAAACCGCAGAAGAAATTGCCGAATCATTCCAAAAGCGCGACGGCCGGGACTTCGTCGAGATCCGTTTTATCCCCGGGCAAAATATTTTGAAGGCTGACTGGGTCGGAGAAATAATTCCGCCGTACTTTTTCTCCTCACAAGAAGAAATCCTAGTCCAAAATAAAATTGTAAGAAATTTTGAAATATATCCCGGGCGGCGAGATATAGTTTTGGCTTCGTTCGATAACGGAGTCTGGGCGATAGAAATCGACGGGCGCTCGGAACGGGCCGTCTACCCTATATATAAAGGAAGGGAGCCGAACTTTGTTCTCCTCCCGAATAGTGATGAATTATATATCTTGGACGCGGAAGTTTTGATCGAAGCGGAACTACGCGCCGAGTAACCCCGCGATTTTTTTGGCTTTCTGCCAAATATCTCCCGCACCCATGAAAACGAAAAGCGTGGGCGGGGCGAAATTTTTTAAATCAAAATCTGAAAGGTGCTGTGCTTTTTTATATCTTCCAGTCTCACGAATTAAATCCTCGATCGAGATATCGGGCTTTTTTTCGCGGGCCGAAGAATAAATTTCCTCGAAATAAACTTCGTCCGCGTCCCCGAACGCCTGCGCGAATTCATTCAAAAACGCCTTGGTCCGCGTAAAAGTGTGCGGTTGGAAAATCGCGACTATTTTATATCCGCCATATTTTTCCTTAAGCGCCTTGAGCGTTGCTTTTATTTCGACTGGGTGGTGAGCGTAATCATAGACAACAACAAAATCTCCCCTCTCGGGCGTATAGAAATCCAAGCGCCGCCCGACGCCCTTGAAAGAATTTATCCCTTCGATAATTTTTTCTTCAGGGATCCCGAAGAGCCTCGAAAGTTTTATCGCGAGGAGCGCGTTTTGCCTGTAATGCTCGCCCGGAAAAATAAAATTTGCCCGCGCGAATATTTTTTCGTCCGATTCGTCGGACAAGGTCGCGGGAACGTCGAGCGAGCTTTGCACCTCTTTCGTTGTGACGAATTTCATTCCTGGATTTTTTTCTATCCAATGCTTGAAGGAATTTTTATAATCCTCCGGGGTTTTAAAATAATCCGTGTGGTCGTAATCGAGCGAAGGTATGATTGCGCCCGCGGGCGAGAACATGGCAAATTTTTCCTGATACTCGTCGCCTTCGATGATAAAATATTTTCCCTTTCCGGCCCGCACCGAGCTATCCCAAGCCTTAACCGCATCCCCCGTCAAAACATTCGGGTCGCGTTCCCCCGATTCAAAAATCTGCCCCAAGAGTGCCGTGGTTGTGGTTTTGCCGTGCGTCCCGGTAACGACTATCACCTCTTTTCCTTCCGCATATTTTACAAGCGCCTCGGCGTAGCTTAATTCTTCGATTCCCAACTCCTTGGCCTTGGCGCGCTCTTCATGCTCCTCGGTCCAGGCGGAAGAATAAATTACGAGATCAATTTCCTTCGATATATTTTCCGCCGAGAAAAGTTTAATTTCTATGTTATTTTTTGCGAGTTCTTTTTCCGATGGAAATTCTTCGGCCGTATCCGAACCGGAAATTATGGCCCCTTCGTTTTTAAGCAAAATTGCGAGGCCCGAAATCCCCGACCCCTTAATCCCAACGCAATGAATTTTTTTATTCTGCCAGTTCATTTATACTTATTGCATGAAAGTCCTTGAAGTCATCCCCGTAACCCGGAGCATTTATGCCCCTGGGACACTTTCGTATTTTAGCACAAAAAATGCCGCCCGCGGGGACCTGGTCAAGATTAATTTCCGGAACAAAGAGACCTTCGCAGTCGTCTGGAAAACCTCGGATCTCGCGGAAGAAAAAGCGGAGTTAAAGAAAATAAAATCGTTCAAGTTAAAACCGATTTCCTCTGTCGTAAAAGAAAAATTTTTAAGCGAAGAATGGTTCAAGATTCTAGAGGAAATTTCCAAAAATTTGTTTATACCGTCCTCGATCCTCTTGTCTTCCCTGATCCCCAAGGCCCTCCTTTCAAAAAGTTTAATTCTCTCCGAAAATCAACCAGCCGGACGGCACCAAAAATCCGCTTTCCGCGGGTCAAAAGAAGAAAGGATCCAGTTTTTTAAGGGTTTGATCCGCGAGCACTTCGCGCGAAAAAAGAGTCTCGCCATAATAGTCCCCCGAATCGATACACTAAAAAATTTAGAAAATGAATTGGGAAAAGGTATCGAAAATTATGTTTTTTCTTTTTCATCGGAGCTTACTTCAAAAAAATATTTAACCGCGTATAACCGTACGGCGACAGAAGCGCACCCGGTTTTAATTTTGGGCACGTACCAAGCGATATTTTTCGGGCGCAACGACATTGAAACGCTTATCGTGGACGAGGAGGGCTCGCGCCTTTGGAAAGAGCGCGAGGGATTCCCATTCGACATGCGGAAAATTTTCGAAATAATTTCCGAGGCCAAAGGCTTGAAATTAATTTGGTCCGACCAAATCTTACGCGTTGAGACGATTTACAAAACGGAGCACGGCGAGATCGAACCAAAAAATTCCCTGACCGGAAGGATCCAATCGCAAATCGAAACAAAAATAATTCCTTTGGTTAAAGATGAAAACGGCTTCCATTGGATATCGAAAGAGCTCCGAAGGGAAATCGAGGAAGCGCTTTTCCGGAACGAAAAAATTCTCCTTTTCGCGAACCGCAAGGGTTACAGCTCGTTTACGATCTGCCAGGATTGTTCGCACCTCGAGGTCTGCCCATCCTGCTCCACTCCCCTCATATTGCACGGCGCGGGAACGGGAAAAAGAAAATTTTTATGCCACCACTGCTTGAAATCGCAGGAAGTCCCGATCGTATGCTCGAACTGCGGCTCCTGGAAGTTAAAAGATTTCGGCCTTGGAATCGAAAAAGTAAAAGAAGAATTCGCGAAAATTTTCCCTAAGGCAAAAAATGTGGCGATCGAGACAGAGAGAATTTTTTCTGGGCCGGAACAGAAATTCGACCTCGTCGCGATAATCTCGCTCGATTATCTTTTCTCCATTCCGGATTTCCGGATAAACGAGACAATTTTTCGGCTTATAAGCGAGCTTAAATCAAAGGCTACAAAGAAAATTATTTTGCAGACTCGTCTTTCGGAAAATAAACTCCTCGCGGACGCGATCGCCGGGAACGTCTCGAGTTTTTACCAGGAAGAAATAAAAGCGCGCGAAGATTTTTCTTATCCCCCGTTCACGAGATTGATCAAGCTTAGCCGCGAAGACAAGAACCTTTCGCTCCTGCAGGCCGAAGAAAAAAAAGTCATGGAGACGCTGAAAGGCTCAAACCCGATATCCTTCCCCGCTTTCCACGAAAGGTTGAAAAACCGCTACCGCTGGAACATTCTCCTGAAACTTCAGCCGAAAAAATGGCCGGAAGAAAACCTCCGCTCCCTCCTTGAAAAACTCGGCCCGATGTGGCAGATTAGCGTAGACCCAGACTCAATAATATAATGTAATTATGGCAATTTTACCGGTCCTTCAGGAGCCCGACAAAACTTTGCGCTCCCGCGCAAAAGAAGTCCCGCCCGAAGAAATAAAATCAGAAAAAATCCAAAAGCTCATCGCCGATATGTCGGCGACCCTCCGTTCCATCGAAATCGGGATCGGGCTTGCAGCACCACAAGTAGGCCAATCGCTTGCGATTTTTCTAATTTCCGAAGAGGTACTCATCACAAAACGAGACCGGGAAAAAATTGACCGCGAAGAGTATAAAAAATCCAAAGCCTCGCAGAACTGGAAGCACTTCGTTTTTATAAACCCGAAAATAATTCGCGTCTCCGAAGATAAAGAATTGGTGCCGGAGGGATGCCTTTCAGTAGACAATATTTTCGGGCAGATAAAGCGTTCCAAGCGCGCGGTGATAGAAGCTTTTAACGAAAACGGAAAAAAATTCCGGAAGTCGGCCTCGGGCCTTTTTGCCCAAGCCATGCAGCACGAAACCGACCACTTAAACGGGATTTTATTTATAGACACGGCCATTAATTTAAAAACGCTCGAGGAACTCGAGAAAGAAGAAGCGTCAAAATGAAAATAATTTTTCTTGGCACTTCGAAATATTCCAAAGTTTACCTGGATGCGCTTCGCGAGGCGGGCTACGGCGTCGCGGAGGGTTTGGAAAACGCCGCGGGTGCGGACCTCGGCATAATCGCTTACTACGGAAAATTGCTTTCTAAAGAAGTTTTGGAAATCCCGCGCCTGGGTTTTATAAACGTACATTATTCCCTGCTCCCGCGTTGGCGCGGGCCCTCGCCGATACAATCCGCGATTTTGGCCGGAGATGAAAAAACCGGAGTCACAATTTTGAAAGTTGTCCCAAAAGCGGACGCCGGAGATATAATCGCGCAAGAAGAAATGGAAATAAAACCGGGAGAAACGTATTTAGAAATTGAGCGCAGGCTCGATGAAATCGGCCCTTCCCTTTTGGTAAATTCACTTCCGCTTTGGCTCGATGAAAAAATTATTCCGCAAAAGCAAGACGAATCAAAAGTCACGCGCGCGAAATTATTTAAAACCGAAGACGGGAACATAGACTGGTCAAAAACATCCGAAGAAATATTGCGCGAGATTAGGGCCCTAAACCCAAGCCCGGGAACTTTCACCATGCTCGACGGAAAACGCCTTTTGATAATAAGCGCAGAGACTCAAGAAAGTTCTCATGACCTCGCCCCTGGAACAATCGCAAAAGAAAATTCCGGATTTAAAATCGCAACCAAAGACGGCTTCATAATCCCGAAGTTGATAAAACTCGAGGGGAAGAAAGAAACCGCACCGGAAGCCTTCCTAAACGGCCACCAAGGTATAATCGGAAAAATCCTCGGGTAGTATAGGAGCCACTTGGAAGCTTCGCTTCCAAGTGGCTAAAAATAATCAGTCCAGCAAAAGACTTTCCATCTCCCTTAGCGATTCCTTACGTCCCAAGATATCTTTAAGCGAGCCCTCCGCGAAATTCTTATACTCTGCGGCGCCCTTAAACTGCCTCAAGACTAAATCTTTTTTACACAAGCCCTCTTTCCCGCTTGCATACTCCTCCCAGCTCGACTTGGTCAACTTGGAAGCTTCGCTTCCAAGTTTGTGAACGCGGAAATTTAAATTTATATAAGAACTTAAGTGTAGTAAATAATTATTCGAGCCCACGTGGACCACCTTAAATACACCCTGAAATAAAATTCCGTTGCGCTTATGTCTATTATTGAAATATTTGGTATATCCCGTCCCTAATCGTTGCATGAATTTTTCAATCCCCTGCTCTGACGCTTGCCTAATAAGAAAATGAAAATGATTGGTGTTCAGGCAATACGCAATAAAATTTACCAGTTTCTTTTGGGATGGTTTCTCTTTTATAAAAGAATTTTCATATATGCTTCCTATGGGATCTATAGCATTGAACTCTTCCATGCTTTTTAAAAACCTATCAAAATCCCATTTATCTAAAAATATGCTCCGCTTGTCTACGCCACGATTATATACGTGATAAAACTCGCCGTTAGCGAATTGCGTTTTCCTCATCCTTTTAGATTAACACTTGGAAGCGAAGCTTCCAAGTTGCTTCCATCGGTAATTCTTTTCTATCTTCCCATCTCGTAGAGACGTTTTATTTCGTCCCCGCTTAAAGCTTTGTTGTATACGCGGACTTCGTCGATGGAGCCGTTAAACCACGAAGCGTTGCCTATACCCTCATGGTCAGCAGTTTCCCCGCCAATGACCGGCAATTGCTCTGCTACTACCGAATCAATCGGGCCAGTAAAGGAAACGGGTGTGCTTGTCGCTTGGCCATCAATATAGATTCTCATTGTATTCCCGTCCCACGTGAATGTCAGAAGTCTCCAGTTGTTGGTGAGGGCACCGGCTGAAGTCGTCATGTCGGTATACGCAGCCGACTTCGTAAGTCTGAAAAGTAGGCCGCCGGCAACTGTCCCGTGCTCAGCAATTGTGATGGATTTGTTTACGCGCGTACTCAAGAACAGTCTCGGCCAATTAACGCCAGCTCCGCTGCGTTTTGCCCAGAGAGAGACGGTGAACGCGGAGAAGGTTCCCGTGTCGCTGGTCAGCCCAACGTAACTACTGCTCCCATCAAACTCCAACGCTTGGCCGATTTTGCCGATGGTGCGGATCGGGCCGTTGGTGAGCGTTCCGTTATTCCCCTGTCCGGATTTGTCGTACGCGGTATTTCCCGACATATCCGGGCCGTCGAAAGTCCAGTGCCCCACCAAACCATTTTCGAGACTTCCGGAGCCCGCAGAAGAATTTATCTTAAACGTCCCGCCGATGTTGTAAAGGCGCTTGATTTCTTCCGCCGAAAGCGCACGGTTGTAGATACGGACATCGTCAATTTGGCCGTCGTGATATCTCCACAATTCTCCGTCTGTTCCAATTTTTAATGTAGACGTTGAATCTGGCACGGCGTCCGCATAAGTTTCTGAAGAAATACTATCTTTATCAATATAGAATTTCCAGATATTAGATTGCCTTGTAAAAACAATGTGATACCACTTGTTTGTCGAAGCTGCCCAATTCGCAGTAATATTTTTAATAGTACTGCCGTTCATGTGGAGCGAAATCTGATTTGTTGCCGGAAAATTATATCCAATCATCCATTTGTCTTCTGTGCCTCCCCCATTAGATTGGCCTATTAGATCACGGACCCCCGTGTTGCCACTTGTGCCGCTTAGATCGTCAAATTTAGCCCAAAAAGTAATCGAAAAATCATTATTGCCGAAATTCCATAGTGAATTATCTGGTACGGCGATATATCCACCGACTGTTGGGCCTCTTCCATCAAAATCCAGCGCCTGGCCTACTTTACCCATGGTGCGTACGGGACCATTGGTAAGAGTGCCATTATTCCCTTGCCCGCTTCTATCGTAGGCAACATTTCCCGCCATGTCCGGAGAGTCGAATGACCAGAAGCCGACAAGCCCGTCCGCGAGAGAGCCCGTAAAACTCGACTTATTTATGGTCAGTGTCCCGCCAATTTTGTATAGGCGTTTGATTTCTTCCGCCGAAAGCACTTCATTGTAAAATCTTACTTCGTCCAGTTTTCCTATAAAAGGATTCGACGTCGTCGCGAATTTCACGTTCGAAGCGTTGATGCCGGTTGAATCCGTTACGACAATATTATGCCAGCCGGTGTTCGGCAGTGCAGAATTTTCAACACTATTGATATAAATTTTCGCGTTTGTAAAACCGGCCGTTGCAATATTGCCGCTTCCATCAAGCTCAATCCTCGCCGAATTATTAAACGCCATAATCCCGCGCGACGTCGTGTCGTCCGCCTTGATCCAGAAAGAAATAGATTTGATGCCGCTCGCGACATTGCCGACCGTTGAAGACGCGGCGCCGTCAAAAAATAAAGCCTGGCCGACGCGGCCGACCGAACGCTCCGCCCGCCCCCCTCCGCTGGGAACAATGACCACAAGCCCGTCATTTCCATTGGTTCCGTTGGCCGCATTTCCCCCGGCGCCGCCATCCCCGGAAGATCCGGAATAATCCGGATCGGTATTATTGGCAGCCGCCCCGCCGGCGCCGCCAGCGGTGCCGTCTGATCCATCAACAGCAGAAGTATTAGTGCCAGTCACTTTCCCGGAGCCACCTCCGCCTCCTCCGCCGCCTTCTGTCGTGTCACCGT
>MFIE01000028.1 GCA_001778785.1 Candidatus Giovannonibacteria bacterium RIFCSPLOWO2_01_FULL_46_13 | reverse complement strand
CGAAAAGGCCATAATTGACGCCAAAGACAAAGCTGACAAACTACGCAAACGAATCGGCATAAGGCTGGGCAAGATTGTTAATTATTATGAAAGCGGCTATCCGGGAATTTATTACGCCAAAGGTGGTCCTGAGCTTGAGGTTGGCGGTGCCTATGATAGCACCGGCCCGGTCTTGCCCCCGGGCGAAAATGAGATTATCGTTACGGTAACGATTACATATCAGATAAAATAACAAAAGTCGCCTCTTGGCGGCTTTTTCTACGCGATCTCGGATCGTTAACCAGATTTTTAGATTTTCGACATCCAGAAACGCCCCGCGAATCGGTTGGCGGGGACAACCATAGATCACACGAGGTACGCCCTCGAATGGGCTTTCCTCGCACAACCTACATCGACATCTTCTCCTACAAGCAATACAGCTGTACAGCTTTAAAACTATAGAGCTTTCTTCTTGTAGAAAGGAGGTGATCCATGAGCAGGTTCTCCTACCCATGCCTTGTTACGACTTAGTCTTTGTCATCGAGCCTACCGTAGTACCACATAATAAAACACGGTGCTTCGGGTATTCCCGACTCCCCTGACTTGACGGGCGGATTTGGATAATTTTTGATAATTTCCAGTTCCCTTCCTAGATAATATCCAGGAACCATGCCGCTTCCCGTTATTCGCGGCTTTGGACGTAGCGAGCGGATTTCCCGCACTACGCGAGTCCAACAGTTTTTTGATTCATCTGCGACTTAAGTAGTCGAATTTTCTCAATGCCTTTTTTGGTCAAATGTACTCCATTTCCCATCAATTGAGCAATTTTACAAAACATCTTGAAGCTTTTTCTCTTCGAGACACTTTGTAAAGGATGTTTAGTGAAAAAAGGAATAATCTTTTCTACTATGTCTTTCTGCGAATGAACAGTGTATCTATAACACTGACAATGATTAACTCTTTTTTCTTTTTGGAAATATACAACTCCACATCCAAGGGTGTTTTTCACTTTTTCCAATAGAGGACGATCTTTTTCCTGCATTTTTATATGAAAATGCATTTGGACTCTAACACCGGATGTATAAGCGGGGATGTTTCCCATATTAACAAAGAAACAACCCTCTCCGTCCGTTAGTCCAACCACATAATCATATGAGACTGTTGGTTTTGTCCTTCTCATACAGTAATTTTAACATAACTTACCGCATGATACTACGACGCAGCTGACTTCCAGTGTTGATAACTGGATCTCCCTGGGTCATTCATAGTTCCTTTCCGGACATCCTGATCAAGATTTTTCATGGCACTTCCTTATGACTCACCGCATAAGTCGCGCATCTTTGTTTAGACCAGGCTGCCTTTTGCTACTTGGATCCTTCAGTCCAGTCCTTACGGATTTGGACCTACCCGTTCACTACATTATTTAGGCAAATAATGAATGGATTTCAACCATTTGGATATATGAACTGCCAGGCGCCTTTAATTTTGAGTGCAAAGTTCGAGAACGTATTCACCGCAGCGTGCTGATCTGCGATTACTAGCGATTCCAGCTTCATGGAGGCAAGTTGCAGCCTCCAATCCGAACTGAGGATGTATTTGATGGGATTAGCTCCGCCTCGCGGCTTGGCAACCCATTGTTGCATCCATTGTATCATGTGTGTAGCCCAAGGCATCAAAGGGTCACGCTGACTTGACGTCATCCCCTCCTTCCTCCCGGTCAACCCGGGCAGTCTCGCCTGACACTTATAACAGGCAACGGGGGTTGCGCTCGTTTCCCCACTTAAGGGAACCGCTCACGCGACGAGCTGACGACCATATGCATCCACTATCCCTAATGGTACGGACTATACTTTCATCCGCCAGCAACTGCGTAGCTGTGGGCGGAGCCAACGTTTTACGACAATGTAATATTTGTCGTCTGGATCGCTCTTTGACGATCCAAGTCTCTACGGGGTCCGAGTGCAAATTTCTGCAACTTCAATGAATATTGATTAAGTAGATTCGAAAACTTTTCAGTTTCGAATCTCGATACATAGAGTACATGAGTGCTCGAAGTTTTGTACCAATATAATCGAGTCATCTCAAATCCAAGCTTCTGAAGAAGATTTATGTCCAAAACAGCATCAAGTTTATTACCGTATGAGATTCGACAATCTTTTTTAAGATATTTGTCGATACATCCATCGCCATCAAAACGTCCTGCAAAATATGCCCGGATGTTTTGATCATCGGTAATGTTGCGTTGTCGAGATTCTTTAAATCCTTTGAATATTCTCAACAACGGTCTACAATTCACATACAACTTATATCCCGGATGGCTTCTTTTTCCGGTCGTATAAATGTGCAATTTGATGCGTTCTGGAACGAACAATTTTTGTAAAAACTGTTCGAATCTTTTCACAAGCTCGGTGTCTATATTACTTAATCCAATACTACTGCTCCAATGATATCCATCAGCACACCAAAGACCAAGAATATAATAGTCCTCGGGTGATGAAGGAAAGTTGAAGAAATTTGCACTGGGACTTCCCACGGTATTGCCCATCCATTCATTTTAACACAAATGGGGTCGGGTTTCACCGTTATGAGTTGGTGTTTTTTTCGAGAAATTGCTTTCTCGGTGGCCGATAATTTCAGCCGTGCAACACCTGTCCAACACCCTCGAAGGCGGCCCGCGTTTCTGCGGGCTTGCAGTTGGATTTCAAGCCTTGGTGAGGTTTTTCGCTCTGTGTCGAATTGAACCACATGATCCACCGCTTGTGCGAACTCCCGCCTATTCCTTTGAGTTTTAATCTTGCGATCGTACTTCCCAGGCGGCAGACTTAACGCGTTAGCTAAGCCACTGGAGGGGTCGATGCCCCCAATAGCTAGTCTGCATCGTTTAGGGCGTGGAATACAAGGGTATCTAATCCTTTTTTATGCCCACGCTTTCGCAATTGATCGTCAGCAAAGTCCCAGCAAGCTGCCTTCGCGTTTGGTGTTCCGTGCGATATCAATGCATTTCACCGCTACACCGCACGTTCCGCTTGCCTCTGACTCGCTCTAGTGATGACGTTTCTCATGCGGCCTCACCGTTGGGCAGTGAGATTTAACATCAGACTATCATCACCGACTACTTGCCCTTTACGCCCAGTAATTCCGGATAACGCTCGGGGTCTCTGTATTACCGCTGCTGCTGGCGATAGTATAAAGATTTTCATCTTTAACTTTAATCTATGGACTATCTCCTCATCCTTTCTTTCGAATAGGATGTTCGCGTATTATGGTAAGTCATCCGCTACGAAGTAGCTTCACCGCTTACCATCTGGCCATTAAATTGACCAAGTCTCTGAGGGGTATATTCTCCTGGAAAAATGGTACCGAGTATCCCGCGGCGGGTTATGTGGTCCGAGTCCGTTTTCCTGGTTTGCAACTACGGTGCGTTGCTCCAGGACACGTTTCTCTCCCACCGAGGATAGTAGGCAACCCCACTACCTCACTCGGTACTTTTTCTAGAAGAATATACTTCCCTGCGGATTGTTGTTTACCGTGGCCCATTTTTCAACAGGCACTATCAGCGGACGATAAACAATGTTCCCGCATATAAGCTGAATTTTCTTAGATTGTATTACTACAATCTCTCTGCACCATCCCTGTATGGGATCACAGAGTTAGCAACCCCTTATTCTCGTGGTACCGTCAGTCCCGCACCTTTTTGGCTTTGTATACGCTGTCTTCGATTCTTTTCTTTAATTCGCTTACCCCTTTTCCGTGATGTTTCAATTTTCTTTCACGATTGATTGCATCTTTCGCAGAAAGATATGCCTCATAATATACCGGTTTCCAAGGTCCAAAGCCACTTGTCCATTTGCTTTGACCGGAATTGTGCTCGCGTACCCTTCTTATGAGATCATCCGTAACACCAATATATATTTTTTTAGCTGATTCATCATCAAGATTATACAGAACATAGACATAGTACATAAGCGCACTGTATCATACCAAACCAAAAAGGTGCGGGATTCTTCCCACGCAAAAGCAGTTTACAACCCGAAGGCCTTCTTCCTGCACGCGGCGTCGCTCGATCAGGCTTTCGCCCATTGTCGAATATTCTCGACTGCTGCCTCCCGTAGGAGTACGAGCCGTTCTCAGTCTCGTCGTTGAGGATCGTGCTCTCACACCCCCTACCCGTCATAGCCTTGGTGAGCCATTACCTCACCAACTAGCTGATAGGACCTAGGCCACTCACCGAGCAGATTGCTCTTTTACTGGTAACCGATTACTTCTCACAATCTGCTCGGAAGTTCCAAATCCCAAATCCGAAATCCCAAACAAATCCCAAATCCTAATTTTGAAATTTAGAATTTAAATATTGTTTGGAGCTTTGTGCTTGTAATTTGGTGCTTCCGAGATGCTAGATTTTGAAAAAAAATCAGCTACCAGGCCATTGGGATTTATCTACCCTTTCGGGTAGCTATGCCCATCTCGGAGGTATGTACCAAGGTAATACTAACTCGTTCGCCACTGTCTAGTCACTGGATTTCTAGTCTCTAGCCACTTATTTACTGAAGAGATTTTTTGCCAACTCTTCCTCAAATTTGTAATACGACGCGTCTTTCATGAACTTGATATTGAAGATAACTTCGTCATTCGATCCGAGCGCGATTAGGAGAAAATTTTGAAATTCCTTCGGATGCACTTTTCTCCCAAAGCCCTCCGCTATGTTAGACGGGACAGAACGCGAAGCTCTTCGCAATTGACTGCTAAGGCCGTGTAATTCGGACCTCGGCAACTTTTTGCACAATTCGTTTATTTCTAGTGCGAGCCGATAAGATCTTCTATAGACATCTAAATCTTCGTAGCTTCTTATCATGACTTCATACTAGCAACTAGGTGACCAGAAAACCAGCGACTAGGCCGTTCGACTTGCATGCCTTATCCACGCCGCCAGCGTTCATCCTGAGCTAGGATCAAACTCTCATTTAAGAATAGTGGCTTTCGCCTACTATAATACTAATCTGGTTAACGATACGAAATAACGTATCGTGGCTCTCTATCATCATTTGTAAAGGGTCTTTCCAAAGCATTCGGGACTGCTCCCCGTAAGAGAAACAATCCCGATGGCTCAAAAACATTGATTTTAAATGTTTTTATCTCATGGTGTCGTTCAGTCTAGCAGAGGAATTATACACAGTCAAGTATCTCTTCCCGACCTCCCCTTACGTTAAGGGGAGGGGGACCCTAATACAATGGCGTATTAAAAAAAGGATCATGCGCAATGCCATAAATGATCCAAAGGCCGAATGTAGCTAAAACAATAACCACTATTGCAAGTATTTTCCAAAATTGAATATTTTCCACATTGCGACCTGAAATAAGAGAGACTACCGTGCATCCAATTGATGCACAAGAAAGAATAGCAGCGGCTATAACCAATGGAACGCTATCGCTGAGAGAAAGTTCATTGAGTCCTATTGTTGCATAGCCCAAAACAAGAAGTATGAAGCTTATGACCGACCAAGTTGCAGTCCTGATAGTTTGGTTTTTTTCTTCTGCCATTCCTCAATTGTAGCATGATTCCTATTTCAACGATATTCTCACCTCCGCGTTGAGTGCGTGAGCAAGATTGTTCACCCAGGCGAGCGATGGGTTATAATTGCCACTCTCAAAGCGCGAGATAGCCGATTGCTTCGTTTTCGCTCGCCGTGCGAGCTCCTTTTGCGTGATGCCTTCGTCTATGCGTTTTTGCATCATGAAAGCTTTCAACGTAAATTCCAACTCAAGATCATCATAAGCTTTTTTTACTTCAGGATCTTTCAGCGCATCTTTTTTGACTTTCTCAAAAGGAATGAGTTTTAGTTTCTTCATGTTACGAGTATATCATATATGCTATATGAGCTCATTTCAAAACCTTATGCTACAATGATAGCAGAATAGCATAGTAATACAAGGGATTAGAACGCGCCCTGTTGATA
>MFIE01000027.1:8242-25529 GCA_001778785.1 Candidatus Giovannonibacteria bacterium RIFCSPLOWO2_01_FULL_46_13 | reverse complement strand
AGGATACGGAATGGCAGATAAATGGGAACCGACGGCTTTGGAGCAGAAGTTGATGGAAAATGCGATCGGAAACGATCCTATGGTCAAATGCGACGCACTCTTTGTGCACGGGTCTCCCGTGAGAGATGACACGCTGGACAAAAGACTGCTACAGGTCGCAGTTGAGTGTTATTGCAGCGGGCTACCAATGGTGGTACTGAATGGACTCACCCGTGAGCAGTGCCGGGAGAAAAATCTGGCATACGATGGCTACGAGGCTTGGCAAGATTTTTTGGAAAGAAGCAGGGTGCCAAAATCCGATATTGTTATTTTGCCAGCGTCGCCCCACACGGCCGCGGAGTCCCGGAATTTCCTGGCGCTCGCCAAGAAAGAGGGGTGGACACGCCTCACGATCGCGTCCTATCCGCACCACATTGTGAGATGCTTTCAGCAGATTGTGGCCCTTATGCCTGAAGCCGGTTTTGAACCACAGGTGCATGCCCTGACGTTTCATAATCTTGGATGGGGAGAGGTGATGAAGAAACCGGTTATGGGAGGGCAGACTGCGCTCGGAGGAAAAGACGTGGAGGGAACTCTCGAGGAGCACATTTCCGAAGAATACGTGCGCCAAGTGGCCTACGCCCAAGAGCCCCCGCTTAAGGATGGCAAGCCGACGTACACGCGGCACGCCACTTTTCCGGAGGTTATTGCCTACCTCAACCGGCGCGAGAAGATTGGCCAGTAGTTTTCTTCAGCAGGTTTCGTTAAAAAACGCCCAGCTTACCTTGAGTAAGCTGGGCGTTTTATCTTGCACATCACTTTTTTGAATGCTAGTATTCCCTGAAACGGAAAAAGGAGGGGTTATGCAACCAGAAGTTACGGAATTTACAGAAGAAGAGGAGAAGGAGTATTTGCGCCTTCAGAAGAAGGTGGGATGGAGAAGAACCGGGACGAAAATTTTCGAAAGTTTTTTCCCGATTCTTACCATGGCGGTTTGCGAACTCGCCGTGGTTCGGAAAATTGATGGCGTGGACAATGTCTTGATGTGGCGCCGGAAAGATGAACATTACGAAGGGTGGCATATGCCGGGCGGATATGTCTTGGTTGGCGAATCCGACGAAGAGTGGATCAAGAGAGTCCTCGCGAAAGAGACCAGGCTCGCGTTAAAATTCCACTTTTTCATCAGAAGGTTCAACATCAACCGAACTTGCGGGATCATAAACCACTTCATCGCGAACTTTTTCCTCTGTGAAGTCGAGGGTGAACCGAGCGGGGGAAGGTTTTTCCCTTTGACGGAGGTTCCCGATGATACGCTCGAGAACCATAAGCTATACGTTGAACATCTCCGGGCGTACCTCCTTCGTCAAAAAACTATGCGCAGGAGCAAGAGAGGCATCACGATGGATGGCCTTCAAAATGCGCCCGAAGGCAGGTGGCGAGTTGTTTATCCGAATCAAGACTATGGTTACCTGACAGATGATTTCGATTCTCTGGACAAGGCGGTCAAAGAATCGAAGTTAAATCAGGCCAATTTGTTCGACGATCAAGGTCTTCAGATCCTTTGATCAATCCCCACGGGAAGTCTTGCGCTTCCCGTGGGGTTTTTCTTGAAAAACAAAGCTCGATCGGGTAATGTTTAATTTATATATAACAATGGATAATTTTGGAGAGTTTTTCCGCGGGAAGAGAGTCTTGGTAACTGGACATACCGGATTCAAAGGAGCCTGGCTTGCCCAGGTTTTATTGAATTGGGACGCCGAAGTAATTGGGGTGTCTTTACCTCCGCATACTTCGCCGAGTCTTTTTGAAATTCTTGGTTTAGAGAAGAAAGTTGTAAATTATTATCAAGATATCAACGATTTTAATAAAGTTAAAGAAATTTTTGAAAAAGAAAAACCAGAGATCGTATTTCATCTAGCCGCGCAGGCTATTGTGCGGGAGGGATACAATGATCCTCTCAAAACCTACGCCACGAATATTTTGGGAACAGCAAATATTTTGCACGCTATAAAGGAAGTAGGCTCTGCGAAATCTGCTGTGATGATAACTTCTGATAAAGTTTATGAAAATAAGGAATGGGTGCATTCTTATCGCGAGAATGACTTGATTGGCGGCAAAGAACCTTATTCTGCTTCTAAGGCCGCCGCCGACATAGTTATAAATTCTTATGTGCAGTCATTTCTGCATCCCGAGCATTTCGGTTCGAAACACAACACCCTAGTCGCAACCGGTCGCGCTGGCAATGTTATTGGAGGAGGAGACTGGGCGAATTATCGCGTTGTTCCGGATATCGTACGCGCGGTTTATGAAAAAAACGAACCTGTCGCGATCCGCTTCCCTCGAAGTGTGCGCCCGTGGGAACACGTGTTAGAGCCTGTTTCCGGATATATCCTCCTTGCTAAAAAGTTATATGAAGGGGATAAATCAGCTATCGGTGCCTGGAATTTTGGGCCGCATGATGAAAGTTTTGTTTCTGTTGAGGAGCTTGTCAAAAAGGGAATTGGTCTCTTGGGAAAAGGGAGCTATAGTGTTGAACCTGATGATTCCAAGCCCGAAGCCGGACTTTTGAAACTTGATATAGTTAAAGCAAAATCAATTTTGAGCTGGCGCCCCAGGCTCGATTTTGTTTCGAATTTAAATTTTACTTTCGATTGGTATAAAAACTTCTACGAGAAAAAAAATGATCCGGTGGAATTTACTAAAAATCAGATTGATTCATTCTTTTCGAAATAATGACTATAGATAAGGAAAAGTTTGTGACAATAGGGATGCCTGTGAGGAATGGGTCGGAAAGGCTCCATGTTTCCCTAGATTCTCTTTTGGCCCAGACTCATAAGAATTTTGAATTTTTAATTTCCGATAACGCTTCAACTGACAACACAGAAGAGATTATAAAGAATTATCAGGAAAAAGATAATCGAATTAAATATTTTAGGCAGCCCGAAAATATCGGTTTCGTTCGTAACGCCGCGTTTGTTTTGAATAAATCGAGCGCTGAATATTTTATGTGGGCTTCTCATGATGATTGGTGGGCCCCAACATTTATTGAAAAAATGATTGAGGCTCTTGAGAAAAATCCTGACTACGGAGCGGCTATGAGCCACTTCAAGGCTATTCGTGATGATAAAGTTGAACCAGAAGACGCTCCCGGCGGTTATCATAACTTTACCGACATGAGCAATCTAAAGTTATATCGCACTATGCTCGCGTCAAAATCAAACCCAATTTATGAATTTGCACTGTGGAGGCGGGAATACCTTGCTAGGTTGTATAAACGATTAAAGCCGAGTTCGATTGAAGACACTGTAATTCTCATTTCGGAAGCCGCGCTTGGCACAAAATTTTACTCGGTAAAAGAATTTTTACATGCCAAATACAGAAATCCTCAACCGCTCAAAGTTCGCCATGCCTATCTTGGGGGATATTATGACTATAGTTTTCCCCATACAAATTATCTTTGGACAATTTTAACGCGCCATATCACTTCTCCGGTGATCCCTTTTTATCGTAAAGCCATGATATTTGGGCCTTGGCTAGGAAGGGCTTGGTTATTTAAACGGAAGGTTTTGAACGAATTTATCTCATGGGCAGGTTTAAAGAATTCTCAAGATGCAAAATAATTCCAACTTGTTCGGTTTCAGATTGATTAAATTTTTAGAGCTTGGAGACTGGAAAGCGCTTGAATTTGATGGAGCGATTTCTTTGCAAGAAAATGTGAGTTGCCCGGGCGATGGGAACAAATTACGGACGGTTGTAACTCTAGTTTCCGGAGACGGGGGACAGAAGATTCGCTTGGGCGTCTGCGAATCCTGCGGATATTTTGGATATATGGACCGCCCAACAAGAGAGTGGATAGAAAATTTTTACACCAGCGTTTGGAGAGAAGGCGAAGAAGCGCCGGCGGATATTTTGTCGAAAGATAAAAAGAGGAAAAAAGAAATGATGGCTTTTCTGAAGAAATTCCCAATTGATAAGTCGCGCCCGGTTTTGGAAATAGGTTCGGGTTATGGAGGGGCGATTGCCCAGCTTAAAAAATTGGGGTTTAAAAATATCTTTGGGCTTGAGAATTCAAAGCACCGCGCGGAGGCGGTAAGGAAAGCCCACGGCGTTACTGTTTTTGAAAATCCATTCGAAAAAGAGGTACAAGAAGGGGAGACCAAAAAATATGCCCCGTTCGGTTTGATCGTAAGCCATCACGTGCTCGAGCATACTTACGAGCCGCTTCGTATTATTGAATTGGCGGCCTCCATCCAAAATTCCGGAGATTTTTTAGCGCTCTCCGTGCCGAATTCCAGCGAAGAGTTTTCTATGGGCCAGATATTTTTTCTGCCGCACTTGCATTCTTTTACGCCGCAAGCGCTCGAGAAAATTTTAAATAAAGCAGGATATTCCCTGGTTGATAATTCTTTTACGACGGAAGGAAATATATCTTTTCTTGCGCAAAAAAATGCTTTACCATCTCCTCGCTACACCTCGCGCGATTATTTCAAAGAAAAAATTGAAAAATTTAATAATAGCCTCGGGTTGGGAGTTCGTTATAATTCTTCCCCAAGGGAGCTTTGGTGGGATAGGAAGGCTGAAGTAGCCGGGCAGGGCAAGTCTCAAGTGCGTCGAGCAATTAAATATGTAAAAGCTATCGGGCTCCGGCGATCGCTTTTTAAGAAGCGGATGGTACAGCGCGCGGTTGTCGCTGATTTGGAAAAGCGTTTTACTAATCCAGAAGACTCCCCTATAGAAATTCAATTTGAGGGGAATATAAAACTTACTTATAAATAAAAATGGTGCGCTTATATAAAATAATAAGGTTCTTGATAAAGAGGAAGTTTTTTTATTTTGTGAGGAATTCCTGGCCCGTATGGTTTTTCATCCTGAACCGCGAGGGGAGGCGGAAATATAAAAAAGCGCCGCCGAGCCTGGGGGCGGTTGAAAAAAGAATTGTCGCGGATTTGAAAACTTACGGGATTGCGACTTCGTCCCTCGAAGAATTATTTCCTGGGAAGAATTTATTTCCGGAACTTTTGGAATACGCTATACCTCTTAAAGAGGAGGCTCGAGTAAAAAGCAAGAAAGTTTTTCTTAAGAATCTTTTTGATTTGCGCCCGCTTCTAGATTTCTCTAACCCTTATGTAAAATTTGCCCTTAATGAAAAAGTATTGAACATAATATCAAGCTATCTAAAACTTTATCCAAAATTTCGTGGATATACGCTTAATGTTACTACACCGATGGAGACTGGATCAGTTCCAATAGATTCACAGAGATGGCATCGCGACCCGGAAGA
Source organism: Candidatus Giovannonibacteria bacterium RIFCSPLOWO2_01_FULL_46_13 (assembly GCA_001778785.1). GTDB lineage: Bacteria > Patescibacteriota > Minisyncoccia > JACPKW01 > UBA11713 > 2-01-FULL-46-13. The sequence continues at coordinate 20,269 of MFIE01000027.1, read as the reverse complement.
TAAGATAGTTGTGAAAATGTTTTTATACCTGACGGACGTAGATAGGGGATCCGGGCCGTTTACTTATGTAAAAGGATCGCATCACCTTGGAAAATATTGGAATCTGTTTCCGACTGCCCCGCCGGCCGGAAGTTATCCTCCAGCGGAGGAGGTCTCTAAAAAAATAGAGGTTTCGGATGTCCTGGTGTGCACTGGAAAAGCCGGAACGATAATCTTCTGCGAAACTTCGGGTTTGCATAAGGGTGGCTTTGCAACGGAAAATGAGAGACTTATGTCAACCTCGATTTATGCAACAAAAGCAGTGATGAGCCCGATGGCTTTAACTATTCTCGATGACCTTGATGCAAAAAAATTGAAATTACCGGCCGTAGTCGAGTATGCTTTAAGCTAGAAACTTTAAGTGGTAAAATCTCGTTAGTATATTATTATGGCCGAAATTAAGGCAGTGCTGGAAAAAGAATTCTATGCCAGGATACCGAAAGCAAGAAAAATAAACCCCGTTTTTCGGGCTTTATTTGATTTTATGTACGAGGCCCACCTTTTGGCCAAGCCCGGCAAAAAGCTTTTAAACATCTATGCCTCACAGGATTTTTCCGGGAACAGGGAAGAGGTTTACCGCGACAAATTTTTTAAGGAGTGCGAATATGAGGCGATAGATTTTTGGAAGGACCACTTTATACGCGATGATAAGCCGACCGAGCAAGCGCACGTCCTCCCTTTTTCAGACCAGAGTTTTGATATCATCGTCACGACGAAATATATAATGGAACACGTCTCCGAGCCGGAAAAAGTTATCAGCGAATTCCACCGCGTCTTAAAGCCTGGAGGAGAGGCGTTTGTGACGGCGGCTTTGGTCCGCCGCCAGCACCAAGCGCCGTACGATTATTACCGCTTCACTGAATACGCGCTCGATTATCTTTTTAAGAAAGTTGGGTTTGACGAAGTTAAAATTATCCCGACCAACGGAAGTATCGCGACTCTCGGATCGTATTCGTATTTTTTCCAGAGAGGATTGAACATGCCAAATATTATGGAAAGATTTTGCAACTGGATATATTATTGGATAATTGAACCAATTGCATATTTTATAGACCGGTTTGATAACGGATACGGCCGCGATTTATCTTTATACTTTTTGGTGCGCGCTAAAAGGAAATGAAAAAAAATATCTCGAAAATTTTTGCCGGCCCGGATGAAAACATTAGGTCGGTGATAAAAAGGTTGACCAAAGGCAAGGAGGAAGACCCATCGATCCCGCCGGGCATTACGCTTGTCGTGGACAAAAAAGAAAAACTTTTGGGTATCGTGACGAACGGCGACTTGCGCCGGGCATTTGCTTCGGGAATAAAATTGGACGACCCGATATCGCGCGTCATGAATAAAAAGCCGAGCGTTATCGTTGCTGATGATTCCGCAAATATTCTCCCGACTCTTTTTGCAAAAATAAAAGCCGGGGAGTGGCCCAAAAATCGGCTTGAAAAAATTTTGGTGGTGGACAATGGGAACCGCGTCGTGGATTTGGTTTCGTTTTATGATTTAGTCCATACATCGGACGTCCGTTTTAAGCACATCGGGGTTTTGGGCTTGGGTTACGTCGGCTTGACGCTCGGCTTGACGCTCGCGGATTTGGGATTTAAGGTGCGCGGGTTTGACATCAACCCCAGCGTCTTGAAAGCGCTCGAAAAAGGACGCGCGCATTTTTATGAAGAAGGGCTGAAAGATTTGATTGACGATAACTTGGGCAAAAATTTTTCAGTCGCGGCAGACTTTAGCGGCGCAAATAATTGCGATGTATATTTTGTCGCGGTTGGCACGCCCATCGGTAAAAATGGGGTTCCGAACCTCGATTTAGTAAGGAGCGCCGCCGAGACGATTGGAAAAGTTTTGAAATCCGGGGATGCTGTCATACTTCGCTCAACCGTTCCCTTGGGGACCACGAGGAATGTCGTTACACCAGTTTTGGAAAAACAGTCCGGCTTAAAAGCGGGCGAAGATTTTCTTGTGGCTTTTGCGCCGGAAAGGACGATCGAAGGAAAGGCTCTCGAGGAATTGCGTCACTTGCCGCAGGTTATCGGCGGGATCAACCAAGCATCAACTGATCTCGTCTCAAATATTTTCAACGTCATGACAAAATCAACCGTGCTTGTGGATTCACTTGAATCCGCGGAGATGGTCAAATTGATAAACAACGTTTATCGCGATGTTACTTTCGGATTTTCGAACGAGATTTCTCTCGTGGCCCAGCGTTGGGGGATCGATACGACAAAAGTAATCGAAGCCGCAAACTACGGATACACTCGCTCGAATATCCCTCTTCCAAGCCCGGGCGTCGGCGGATATTGTCTTGAAAAAGATCCGTTTATTTTCATCCAATCGGCCAAAGAGAAGGGATACGAGCCGCACATGGCCAAGCATGCCCGCGCGGTAAGCGACAGGATGATCGACGAAATTTCCAAAGATGTTTTGGCCTTCATGAAAAAGCATAAAAAAGACAACAAGAAGGCTAAAATTTTGGCGTTGGGCGTCGCTTTCAAAGGAAAGCCGCAGACTTCCGACCTTCGCGGATCAACGGCTTTGAAAATTTTACAGAAATTGCAGGAAGCAAAATTTACAAACATCCACGCGTACGATCCCGCGGTTTTCGAAAAAGAACTGATCCAGAGAAATATAAAATATGTGGCAACTCCGGAAGCGGGGTTCCGCGACGCCGATGCGGTTTTGGTCATGAACAACAACCCGATATTCGAAAACCTTAAAATTAGGAACCTCTTAAAACTTTCCAAGAACCCAACTTTGCTTTTCGACGGCTGGTCCATGTTTAACACCGAAGAGATTTCGAAAATTAATGGCGTAACACATAAGCGTCTTTAAATATGTATAAAAATTATAAAGTCATTGGGATTATTACTGCGCGCGGGGGATCGAAAGGAGTTCCTGGAAAAAATATTAAGATGGTCGGCGGCAAACCGCTTATTGCCTGGTCGATCGACGCGGCCAAGGGATCCAAATATATTGACCGCGTAATTTTATCTACGGACGGCGAGGATATCGCGAAAGTCGGGAAGGATTGGGGAGCGGAAGTCCCGTTTATGCGCCCGGTAGAATTCGCGCAGGATTTAACTCCCGATCCTCCGGTTTTTGAACACGCCTTATCTTGGCTCAAGGAAAATGAAAATTATGTGCCGGATATCGTCGTGCACTTGCGCCCGACGGGCCCGATGCGCACATCGCAAGAATTGGACGAGTCGATAGAACTTTTGGGAGAGCACCCCGAGGCCGATAGCGTGCGCTCCTTGCAGGAGCCTTCAAAGCCACCGTACAAAATGTGGAAGATCGCGGACGAATTTATGGTCCCGTTTGTCTCGGATATGCCGGGGATGAAAGATTGGCATACCGCGCCTCGGCAGTCTTTGCCGAAAGTTTTTGAGACGACCGCGGACATCGGAATTATGTGGGCGCGTACCGTTACCGAAAAACATTCCGTGATTGGGGATAAAGTCTTGCCGTATATTTTGAAACGCCCGACGGTTGATATTGATAATCTTTTCGATTTCGAAATCGCTGAACTTCTCTTCAAGAAGAGGAATGGGCAATAAATTTATCGTCACGAATTTCTCGTACGGCACGGGGCCTTTTTTGCGGACGACAAACCTCGCCCTTTCTTTTAATGAGGAATTAAAAAAGGCGGGGCGCGAGAAGATGAAGATTATCGTCCCATTGGTCTATGGCGAAAGGCAGAGGCAAGCCATGGCCGAGGAATTCGGGGTGCGCGAGGAAATTATTCTGGACGAAAAGCTCGGAAAATTTTTGCTAGACAATTTTTACGCCGACAGCATTTATCAAGAATCGCTAAAAAAATGGGTAGAAAACCACAAGGCCTCCTCAAAAAAAGCGCGCGAACATTTAATCTCGACATATGGGAAAAATATCGAGGTTGAGCTTTCGCGGGCGCCGAGGATCAGGTATGACATTTGTCCAGCGTACTACACTTCCTTTGCTTTTATCTCGGAAATTCTTAGGCGCGCTGGCGAAGAGAAAGAAATTAATTTAGATAAAAAACTTTTGCAAAAAGGAGTCGAGGCCGCAGAGTGGGTGGAAAGAAATTATCGCATGCACGCGATCGCTTACCCCGCGACTTTTTCATATTTGGAAAAATATACGCCGAAATATAGGACGGAAATTTTGACTCCGCCGATCGCGCCCTTGCCGCCGGAAAACCATGATCTTATTTATCCCGGAATTTTTGTGACGATAACCGGCATTCCCGGCCTCGAAAGATTATATGCCGATGCCAAGCGCTTAGGGTATAAGCTTTACTCGAACATCTCGGACGCGGTTCCGGAAAGCATCCGCGCGCTTCCGCACGTAATTTCAAATAAAAATGTTTTGTTCCAGTTTGCTCGTTCCGGCTGGTCTTCTATTTGGATCTCGATGATAGTGGGGACTCCTTTGGTCGTTCCGAACTTCGATCCCGATGACGACCCGGAAATATTTTTTAATAACCGCTCGCTGGAAAAACTGCAATTAGGCGTTGTCTTCCGGGGCCAGTCCCTTGAAGAAATTTTAAAAGACGTCCCGCGCGTGAAAAAAGCATATGATAAAATGAACTACGAAATCCTAAACCGCTGGGGCACCCTTGACGGAAACCAATATTGCGCCGAATTATTCGCGAACGACTTTTTGAATATATGAATCCCTTAATCTGGTTGTTGCCAATCGCGTCTGGTCTTGGAGATGCTTTTCAACGTGGCGCCATAAAACTTACTTCAGTGCACCGGCTAACGTTGATCGCGGTATCGCATATTTTTGCTTTGCCGTTCCTTGGAATTTGGTTATGGATAGAAGGGATTCCTAAAATTCAGGAGGGATTTTGGATTGCGCCATTTTTCCATATCCCGCTTATGTTGTGGGCCGCAATCTTGGCGGTCGAAGCCCATCGCTCTTCCAAGCTAACTCTAACAGCTCCATATTTAGCGCTTACGCCAGCATATCTGCTAGTGATATCTCCGTTTGCGGGCGGCGGGAACCCAACCTGGATCGGAGGGCTTGGAGTCCTGATCATAATTTTTGGCGTTTATGTTTTAAACACCAGAGACGAACAAAAAAATGTGGGGAGGAGGATCGATTATTTGGCGCCATTTAAAAATTTGAGCAGGGACCGCGGTTCGCGCTTGATGCTTCTCGTGGGACTTATATACAGCGTTACGGCTATCTTGGACAAACTGGGAATGGTTCGTTCAAGCCCGGCCTTTTATCCTTTTTTCTGGTCTCTATTTCTTGGTCTGCTTGCCGCTCTTGCCGCAGTGATTTACAGGATTATCGGAAAGGCGACAAAAGAAGAACTTAACCCAGTCGGCTCTTTTAAGCCGCTTGCACTGAACGGTTTTTTTATCTCCTTGACCCTGATCCCGCAATATCTTGGGTTGAAATTAATCAGCGTCGTTCCATACGTGATCGCGGGAAAAAGGCTCGGAGTCGTTTTGTTTTCTGTGGCGATAGGTATCACACTCGGGCTTATGTCTCGTTTCGGCGGGAAGCATTCCGGAGAAGTGGAAGACCTGAAGTATCGCCTTTCGGGGACTTTAATTATGGTCCTAGGAATGCTCCTCATAATATTTTGGGGAAAAATAGAGTAGACTTCTTCGTGTTTAAATTTTTGCCATTGTATGCTAGGATTTTTCAAACGAATTCTTGAGGGGAGTTTAAAAACATGAATATCTTAGCTTTGATATTTCCGTTCGGCTCCGGTATCTGTGATGCTTGGAATCGAAAAATCGCCAAAGACAATCCCGCGGTAACAAAGTTAATGCTGGTTTCTTTTGGTATGCTTTCCGCTGTACCGTATTTTCTCGGATGGCTTTATCTAACCGGTGTTAAACAAATGGACCCAGGTGTATGGGTGGTAATATTTGTACACGGCATAATCATAGTCGCACTCAACTGGCTTCTTTTTGAGGCGCATCGGTTGGGAGAAATGACGGCGTTAGGGTCTTACTTCAGCCTTACTCCTGCTTTTTCCATCCCAGTTTCCTGGGTTATGGGATTTAATTCTGGAAACATCCGGGGCTTAGTAGGGGTATTTGTGCTTGTCGCCGGTTTGTATATGTTAAACATGACCGACGATTCGGTTGGTTTTCTAGCACCATTGCGCGCGGCTATCAAAGATAAAGCTTCGCGTTGCATGCTCTATGCGAGCGCTTTGGCGGCGGTGACGGCGAACCTGAATAAACTAGGCTTGGAAAAAGCTCATTCTTCTGCGCAGTATTTATCTATCATGTGGCTATGGGCTGGTGTTTTTGCGATGGCGGTTGCGTGGTGGTACAGCTTTCATGGGCCCAAAGAGAAGAGAGAGATCTTTAAAGTCCGAGGTTCTACGAATGTTTTTTTCAAGTCTGGGCTTGCGCAAGGGCTGGGAGAGATCGGTCTTTATCTAGGAATAATCATGCTGAATTCAGTTCCTTACGCGATCGCGCTAAAGCGAAGCGGCCTGAATTTTTCAACATTCGTGATCGGCGTAGCCTCGGGGGAAAGAAAAAATCTTAAGTGGCGGCTTCGGGGCATGCTGTTGATGCTTGCTGGCATGCTGCTCATAGTCCTTTTTGGGACGAATTAGTGATGGTTTTCGTGAATCGTAAAAAGGGTTTCAAGTCCAATCGGATTTGAAACCCTTTTCAGTTTCTGCTAGTTTCATTATATATGGCGAAAATAATCGTTGAGGTCTGTCAGAATCATAACGGGGACAAAAATATCCTTCGGGATTTGATACATTCCGCGAAAGATAACGGGGCGGATATCATCAAGGGCCAGATTATTTTTTCCGATGACGTCACGCATCGCGAAAGGTTTGATGAGGGTGAGGATGAGCATAATGGCGTCAAGAAAACTATGAAGCGCCCGTATGATGCGGAAGTGACGCGCCTGAAAGGATTGGATTTAAAAGACGAAGACTATAATTTTTTTGTTGATGAAGTTAAGAAGGCGGGAGCAGTCCCGATGTTGACGGTTTTCTCGAGGGTGCGGATTCCGCTTGCGGCTTCGCTCCCGTACGGTGGAGAAAAATTGGTTAAGGTTGCAAGTTATGATTGCGCTTCGCACCAGCTCGTAAAAGAACTTTCCGATAATTTTGATAAACTGATTATTTCTACCGGCGCGACTTTCGACGAAGAGATCGAAAAGACAGCGCAGATTTTGAAAGAAAAAAATAAGCCGTTTGCGTTTTTGCACTGCGTGACGAGTTACCCAAACACGCTTGCCATGGCCAACCTTTCGCGGATGGAATGGCTTAGGAATTTTACGAACGAAGTTGGCTGGTCCGACCACACTTTGGTCGCGCGCGACGGGATCAAAGCCGCGAAGGCCGCGATTATGCTCGGCGCGGATTACATCGAGCGCCACTTCACTATCCTTGCCGCGGATAAAACTAAAGACGGGCCGATTTCGGTTACCCCGGAACTTTTGAAAGAGCTTTCCGATTTCAGGAATCTTTCCAAGGGCGAGCAGAAGGAAATCGTAGAAAAAGAAATTCCGGATTGGAGGATTATGTTGGGGCACTCCCAGCGCGACATGACGCACACAGAAATGCTAAACCGCGACTACTACCGCGGCCGCTTCGCGAGTCTCGTAAATAACGAATGGGTCCACAACTGGGAAGAGAGGCAGCTCTAAAGACGGCGTGAAAACTGTTTTCATTACAATTTTCGAAGGAATAGAGGCAAAGAACCTTTTGAGGTCCGATGCCGTAAAAACTATTTTAAAAAATCCTGAAGTAAGGGTTGTTTTTTTTACCAAAGACCAGGGGCGCGTTGAATATTACCAGCGGGAATTTTCCGATCCGCGGATGATATACGAAGTCGTTGAAGCGCCAAGCGTCAAAGGCCTCGACAAAATTTTCCGGAGCTTGAAATTCCAACTGTTCCGCACCCCGACCGCGAAATTGCGCCGTGAGATGGTTTTTGAAGTCAAGAAAAATAACCTGACTTATTACGCGGGAAGTGTCCTGAATTGGATTTTTGGCAGGAGGCCTGTCGTAAATTTGGTACGTGCGCTAGATTTTTTTCTCGTGCGCAAAAATACTTACGCGCCGTTTTTTGATAAATATTCTCCGGACCTGGTTTTATGTGCCAACCTTTTTGACGAACCTGAAACACATCTCCTGCGCGAGGCCAAAAAAAGAAACATAAAAACTATTGGGCTTATGAATTCCTGGGACAAGCCCTCGGCGCGGTGCCTCCTGCGAATTATTCCGGACAAAGTTATCGTCTTTAATGATTTCGTTAAAGATGACCTGAAAAATTACCAATTTGTCCCCGAAGGAAAAATTTATGTTGCCGGAGTCCCGCAGTACGATTCATATTTTTCAAAAAATTTCTGGACGAGGGAAGAATTCTTCAAAAAAATAAATCCGCCAGCCGGAGGAGACCCCTCAAAAAAATTAATTGTGTACGCGCCCATGGGAACAACCTATTCCAATTCGGACTGGGATATCATAGACCTTCTGCATAAATTTTCGGTTGAAGAAAACTTTGGGAAAAATACGGAAATACTCGTGCGCTTTCCGCCGAACGATTTTATAGACAAAAATGAAATTGCAAAACGGCCCTGGCTTTTATACGACCAGCCGGGAATGCTTTTTTCATCGAAGAGGGGAATCGATTGGGACTTAAATTTTCAGGATTTGGAATACCTCAAAAACACCCTTTATCACATGGATTTGATAATTTGCTATGCTTCGAGCATCTCTGTCGACGCCGCAATTTTGGATAAGCCTGTTATAAACATTGATTTTGAGATAAGGCCGGCGGAAGTGATGGCAAAGTCTCCAACGCAATTTTATAAGATGGAACATTACCGGAAAGCCCTTTTGTCGGGCGGTATTCGCCTTGTTTCGAGCCCGGAGAAACTGATAGAATGGGTCTTGAGTTATATAAGTAATCCTCGATCGGACCAGGAGGGACGCCAGAAATTAGTCTGCGAACAGTGTCAGTTTACAGATGGCAGGTCCGGAGAGAGGATCGGAAAATTTATTTTGAAGAATTTAAATAATGAAAACTGAGCCAAAAGTCTATCCTTACATGACGGTGGAGGAAATGAGGATTAGGAAAGACCTCGTTGAGGATATCCCGAAAGAAGGCGGGGGAACTCGTTTTGAAGGGAGTACAATTCCCGAGCTAGCTCTGGAATATTTTAAGCGTGATCAAAAAATATTGGAGTGCGGTTCGGTTTTTGGCGCGTTTACAAAATATATGCGCGACCAGGGGTATAAAGATTATCACGTCCTTGATTTTGCAAACATGTTGCACTTTGCAGGAAAGGAAGAAGTCACTTTTCACGAAATAGATTTTAATACCGAAAAGATGCCTTACCCTGATAAATCTTTTGACGGCGTTACTGCTTGGGGGGTTGCCGAGCATATGGAAAATCCATTCCACTTTGTCCGCGAAGTCTGGCGCGTGACGAAACCAGGAGGGGTGTTTCTTTTTTCTTTGCCGAACGTCCATCATCTCTCGAGCCGCTTAGGATTTTTGTTCCATGGGGTTTTTCCGAGATGGAATTTAAAATCCAACCATATAACGATACTCCCGAACGGCGTTATCGAAAAAACTATTTTCAGGTATTTCGAACTCGAGAAAACCGTTTACACCAAGCCAGGAACAATCACGACGCGAAAACCAAAATGGCCGTTGCGCAGGATATTTGACCGGATCTCCGAAAAAACTTTTCCATCGAACGCGCTTTTCGGCAATTACGTCGGGTACGTTTTGAGGCGGAAGGATAAATACGACCCGCCGGTATATTCACGATGACCCAGGCCCCTAAATTTTCCGTTGGAAAAATTTATGCAAGCATCGTGAAAGATGCTTTTTTGAATGCGGTAAATATTTCAAAAATAAAACGCGACCGCGCGCAGGTTTTAAGCGATTATGAGCCCTCGTGGAAAAGGGCAAAGGGGGACGTCCTTAAAAAAAATTATAAATACCGCCCGATGTTTTTTAACGGAAAACCGGTTATGCTTAGGCGTATAGATTACATGAAGTTTTCGCTCGAAAAGTTGAGCGAAGAGATTTCTAAGATAAAAGCCGAAAGCGTGCTTGAGTTAGGGAGCGGGGATGGCTTCGTCACCCTTGCGATGGCGGTTATGCATCCGGAGGTAAAAATTTTCCGCGGGATAGATTTGACTGAAAGCGGCATTGAAACCGCGACGCATAATCTTTCTAACCCACCGATTGAAGCATTGAGTTTTGTGAGCGGGCTCGACGCCGAAGTTGTTCGAGAAAGAATTTCTGGAAGGGATATAAAATTTGTACGGGGAGACATGCTTTCTTTGCCTTTTGAAGAAAATTCCTTCGATACAGTTTTCTCCAGGCTTGCGATCGAGCAGATCCCGGATTCGTACCCGTCCGTTTTCAAGGAAGCCAGGAGGGTTGCCAAAATTAGGGCCGTTTTCTTGGAAGAGTTTCTGGAAGCGCAGAAGAATATTTTCCAGAGGATGCATTTAAAAAACCGCGACTTTTTTAGGGCAAGCTTTAAGGAGGTCGAACGCGCCGGTTTTAAGGTAGAGAAGTTTGAGGCCCTTGGGCTTGGCAAGATAGAGTTTACGATAGGGATGCTGGTTTGCTCGCCAGGAGGGCCGAATGACTTTTCCGCCCAGAGCGAAGTTATCTAATAAATACGGCAATGGCCAAAAAAGAGAAGATAAAAATCTGTTTTCCGATAACGAGCCGGATACATTACGCCCGACAAAAAATACTTTTAGACCTTTTGAAGAAAAACCCAAGGGTTGATTTGCAATTGATCGTTGCTGGGTCCGTTCTTCTTGAAAAATATAGCGAGAAATTTTTACCAGCCATGAAAGAAGACGGGTTCGAAATCCACGACGCGCTTTATAATATCATCGAAGGCGGAAACCATATAACGATGGCGCGCACCGCCGGGCTGACTGCGCTGGAATTTGCTTCCTCTCTTTATAAATTAAACCCCGACGTCGTTTTGATCCGCGGCGACCGGTACGAACTCTTGCCGATCGCGATGGTCGCGGCTTACTTAAATAAAACAATCGCGCATATCGAGGGCGGAGACGTTACGGGGACGATAGACGAATCGGTCCGGCATGCCATCTCGAAGCTCGCGCATATGCATTTTGTGACGAATGAAGATTCCCGCGGCCGCTTGATTAGGATGGGAGAAAACCCAAAATTTGTTTTTAATGTCGGCTCGCCTGACGTGGAGTTTGCTTCGAGGTCAAATAAAAAAATCGACACTTCTTTTTTGGCGAAAGTCGGGGTCGGGCACGATATAGATTTTTCCAAGCCGTACATGATGTCCATGCTCCACCCGGTTACGACGGAAGAAGATAACAGGAAGCACATGGAGCTGGCGTTGAAGGCCGTCGACGACATAAATTTGCAGACGATTTGGTTCTGGCCGAATTCGGACGCAGGAACTTCGGAGATGGCGAAAGCCATACGCGTATACCGCGAGCTCGGGATTTTGAAAAATAATAATATCAAATTCGTGACCGATGTTCTGCCGGAGGATTTTATGGCCCTTTTGAAAAAGGCCCGCGTCATGATCGGGAATTCCTCTACGGGGATCAAGGAGTGCTCTTACCTCGGCGTGCCGGTCGTGAACATTGGGACGCGCCAGCAGGGACGCCTTCGCGGTCCGAACGTTTTGGATGTGCCGTACAGCCACAAGGCGATAAAACTCGGGATAGAAAAACAGCTCGCGCACGGCTCTTATAAATCTTCGAATATTTATTTCAAGGCCAATACTTCGAAAAAGATGGTCGAAATTTTAACTAAAATATCTGCTCCGGCGCAGAAAATATTTCACAATGCCTAAAATACTTGGAGTCATAACTGCGCGCGGAGGGTCGAAATCCATTCCGCGAAAAAATATTAAAGACCTCGGCGGAAAGCCGCTCGTCGCATGGACCATTGAAGCCGCAAAAAATTCGGGCGTATTTGACCGGATTATTTTATCTACGGACGACCAGGAGATCGCGGATGTCGCAAAAAAGTTCGGCGC
>MFIE01000027.1:2000-8231 GCA_001778785.1 Candidatus Giovannonibacteria bacterium RIFCSPLOWO2_01_FULL_46_13 | reverse complement strand
TTAAAGAGAAAGAAGGATACGAGCCGGATTATGTCGCGATTTTGCAGCCGACCGCTCCCTTCCGCGAGCCACGACATTTTAAAGAAGCGTTCGATCTTTTGGCGAGTACCGGAGCCGACTCCGTGATATCGGTCGCGGAAATTCCCGGGCACTCGAACCCGATGTGGGCTTTGAGGGTTGGCGCGGACGGCATCGCAAAACTTTTTGTGACGGGGGAGCCGCCGTACAAAAGAATCCCAAGAAGGCAGGAACTCCCGAAGGCGTATGTTAACAGCGGGCATATTTATATATTTAAAACTGGTTTGCTTTTTTCTGATAACCCTAATTTTTATGGCGAGAAAACCGCGGCGTATATTATGGAAGATAAATATTGCGTAAACATCGATAATCCGCGAGACTGGGAAGAAGCAGAGAAAAAAATAAAAGAAATATTAGCGTAAAAACTTATTATGAAAAACTGGCAATTTATCGAAGCGAAAAATATCCAAGAATCTTTAGCGAAGGCTCCGGCGGACGGCAAGCACCAGCTCGAACCGCTTTCGTTGGTTTCGAAAGAAAAAGGCGTCTCATTTAATATTTTGGAGGACCACAATTTTTTGGAAGGCCAGCCCGAAGTTCATAGGCACGAAGCTGATTTGTGGATTGGGATTGATGGCGAGATGAAGTTTGTTGTCGGCGGGGAAATGGTCGAACCATTTGCCAAGGAAGGAAACGATAATGAAATAAAAGCCAAGACCATCGCTAACGGTACGGAAGTCATCGTCAAAGAAGGCGACGTGCTTTTAATCCCTGCCGGCGTGCCGCACATGCACACTTCCGCCCACGGCCGCGCGTACATAATAAAACTCCCCGAGCGCGACATCATTCCAATCGAACAAGTCCCCGGGTGGAAATAAATTGAACTTCTTGATTTTTGGGGCTAGGTGTTGTAGATTAGTTCTAGTTTGATCCTAAAATTCTAGCGAAAGGAGTGGTAGTATGATTGATCAAAAAAAGGTTGAAGAGATCGTCAGCTTGCCGGACGGCGTAGATTTTCAGGAAAACGTCGACCCGGTTAAATTGTATTATCTCTTGATCGGGAAACCGGAGGAGCGAAACCCAATCGCGTATGCGGAGATCTTCGAGGAGGCCGCGAAGCACCCAAAGGCTTCCGAGTGGATGCGGTTCGCGTGCATTGGTGAGGGCTTGAACGGGCGGCGCCGCGCCAAAGGCGCGGATCATGCTGATATCGAGGGGCGCTTTGTTAGCCTCTCCGGGGATGCGGGGAAACTTCCGGAATCAGTTGCCAAGCAATCGTTGTTAGCCGGCAACTGGTACAATGTCGGGATTCTGCGGCGCAACCTTCGTAGATATTCCGAATCCGCGGATGCGCAGAGGACTTCCTCGTCGCATTACGGCTTGGCTGGTAATGTAGTCCGGCACCTGATGGGTCTTTTTGTCGCCGAGGTGGAAGAGGTGAGCGCCTCGTTTGCCTCGAGTGACGACGATTTGATCAGAAAGCGAATTCGGGCTATGGTCTCCGCCCGGAATTACGTTTTGGACTCCCTTGAGGAGTACCCGGTTTGGATGCAGAATAATGCCTGCGTCCATATAAGCTTCGCTGTAGCGATGACAGAGTTCCGCGGGATGAAGGGAGTTGCGAGCAAGGATTACGCTACGGACTTCCGTGCAGCCCGAGGGAGCTCGATGGCGCACTGGGCCAAGGCGTTTGCCGTCTACGAGGACTACCGCCGCGGGAGATATGAGAAGGTTACCAAGGCTGTACCGGTAGATCTGCCTTCTTCCTCGCTCGATAACGCGAACCTGATGGTTCAGATCACGGTTGCGTACGCGGAGCGAAAGCTCCAGCATCGCGAGAGAGCCGAAGGAAGGCTTCGCGCTGTGGCAAATCATACGGGGCCGAATGGGGGAATCCCAATTGCGGTCGCAACCGCAAGCCTTCAGTAAGTCGTAAGTCGTCGTTCGTATTTTAAAGAGAGGCGGTCCAGATTCTTCTGTGACCGCCTCTTTAATTTTTGTGTTATATTTAGGTATCATAAAAGGATGAAAAATAAGGACCTAAAGAAAATTTATAACAAGATTTATAAAAAAGGCGAGAAGAAGCATTTCTCGTCTCTTATGTTTTCCGGAGATAAAGTCCCGCCGGCCAAGCAGGAGGTTTTGGGGGAGGTTTCTTGGGAAGGCAAAACTGTTTTGGATGCGGGATGCGGCACTGGGGAGCTCGCTTATTTGATCGCGAAGGAAGGCGCAAAAAAAGTTTTTGGAATTGATTATTCGAAAGAGGCGATAGATATCGCGAAAAAAACTTACCGCCACCCACACCTTTCGTACGAGAATACAGATTTAAAAAAAATGAAGGGAAAATTTGATGTTGTCGTTTCCTTGGGAACGCTCGAGCATTTGGATAATCCATTCGAAGCTTTGAAAAAACTAGCGGGGCTTTTAGCCCCGCGCGGATCTTTTATTATAACCTGTCCCAACTGGACGAACCCGCGCGGATATATTTTGATGACGCTTTGGTTTTTGTTCCGCGCAAAAATTACTCTTGCTGACCTTCATTACTTAACTCCGATTGAATTTGAGGAATGGGCTAAGAAATTAAAGATGACGCTTTCTTGGCGGACGGTTGAGCAGGAATGGGGGCACGGGGATAAAATGATCCGCGATTTTGAAAAGAGGCTTCCGAACGTCGCGCGGGATTCCAAGTTGCCGACGGACAAAAAGAAAATCCAGGAATTTATTTCCTGGGCCGGGACGCACATCGTTCCACTGGAGAAAAACCATATCTTCTCGGGAGCGGTTGCCCTTTATCACTTTAGGAAAATATGAGCGACGTAGTCCTTTTTCTTTCGTACATGTTGCCCGGGTCTTTTTTCTTGGGCCTGTACGACGTTATCTCGAGGAAGATTTTAAAAACCGGCGTGGACGAAAGTTTTCTTTTGGGGACGACGTTTACGATTTCCGGGATTATGTTGGCCGTGCCGCTTTTTATCGTTGGCATCCCGGAAATTAAAGATGGCTTTTGGATGGCGTTTTGGGTAACCGCGATTTTAAATATTTTTGCGCAATTTTTTTGGTTTAGGGCCTTCAAAGAAGAGGAAGCTTCAATAATTTCTCCGTTCCGGCTTTTAATTCCTCCGTTGGTTCTTTTGACCGGGTGGCTGACCTTGAAAGAAGTGCCGAGCCTTGTCGGAAGTCTCGGGGTTATCATAACCGCTTTTGGGTTGTGGCTTCTTTTGCGGTCCGATGCGGCTTCACGGAGCATAAAACTTTCCGAAATTTTGAAACGCAGGGGAGTCCTTTTTGCTCTCCTCGGCACTCTTTCGTTTGCGATTACCTATCCTTTCGATAAAAAAGCCGTAATCACTTCGTCCTCGCTTTTCTTCGCTGCGACGGTTTTTATATTGATGGGGCTAGTACATTTTGCATACAGCAGCATCATGCGCCGCGAAGAGCGCCGCAATTTTTTCGAACAGTTTAAAAATATCCGCGGCAGTGTCTTTATTTTTGCGCTGGTTTACGCCCTGGGCCTTTTCTTTTCTTTGCAGGCTTTAAATTATGCAGTCGCGGCATATGCCTCGAGCGTGAAGCGCCTTTCATCGCTCTGGGCGGTTCTGCTCTCCGGGGCGCTTTTGCAAGAAAAAAATATTTCCAAAAAATTAATCGCTGTCGCTGTGATGTTTGCGGGAGTTATTGTAACCTTGTTTTTAAGCTAATCCATGATCACCTGGTTTTTATTTGCGCTCGGCTCGGCGGTCATGCAGTCCACGACAAACGCCCTTTCCAATCAGGCGGTTCACCTTGGCCAATATTCAAAAATAACGCTTAGCTTTATTACCGCGGCAACGGCTTCCATTATACTTTTCGCGGTTACCTTCATTTTTTTCGGAATGCCGGATTTAGCCGAGGGCTTTTGGCGGGCGGCACTGGTAACCGGAATTCTTAATATGGCAATTATTCCTGTCGGCCTAAAAGCGTTTGAGGTTGGGGAATTTTCATCTGTATATTCGATGTCGCTTACGGCACCAATATTTCTATTGTTTACTGGATGGGTTTTTCTAGGTGAGGTCCCGCCTCTTTTAGGGATGGCCGGAGTTATCCTAACTGTATTTGGTCTCTGGGAAATTTCGCGCGCGGTCCCGGATGGAAATACGGCTAAAGATTATCGCAAAGGAAATCTCCTCGGGCTTTCGGTGGCCCTTATGTCTTCCGTCTCGGTTAATTTTGATAAATTGGCAACGCTATATTCAAGCCGGACATTTTCGTACGCAGTCATCATAGGGTTTGCTGCTCTCGGTTACGCTGCTTATTTGCTTTTCACTAAAGGAACACTTTTTTTAAAAACAGGGGCGCCTCCGCCTGTTGTTCCTGATGGCTGGAAGCGTATTTTCTTTAATCCAATTTTGCTTCTGTTTTTCGGAGGCATTGCCCAATCGGCCAATGGATTTTTTTACAATTCAGCCCTCGCCACAGGTTTCGCTTCGTATACGATCGCAATCAAGCGAGTCGGCGTTTTGTTAGGCGTCATCTGGGGATGGCTATTTTTCCGCGAAAAAAATATCTCCAAAAAATTATTAGGCGCGGGTATCGCCATCGCCGGAGTCGTATTGATTTTGTTTTCTTGAGGTTCCTTTAGGGATCCAGAAACAAATCTTGTCTCTCGGGGGTTTTAGTTTTATAATATAAACCAATGAATTCTGATCAAATTTGGGACAAGATAAACGAAAGAGTTTTTGTGATCGCGGAGATTGGCAAAAACTTTATACAGACCGAGGAGGAGAAACCTGTTAGCGAGTATTTGGAAAATGCCAAAGCTTTGGTGCGCGCCGCGAAAGAATCCGGCGCGGACGCTGTGAAATTTCAGACGCACAATGTCGAAGACGAGCAGTTAAATGTTCACGTCGTCTCGCCGCATTTTAGGGGCGCTGACCGGTATTCTTGGGCTTCGCGCAATGACCGCTCGACCCCACTCGATAAATTTTGGAAACCGCTTAAGGAATATTGCGACGAGATCGGGATAATTTTCCACTCCACCCCAATGTCGCGCGGGGCAGCAATGAAATTGAACGAACTTGGCGCGGAGCTTTGGAAGGTTGGTTCCGGAGATATTTTAGATTTTGTAACGCTTGATTACATTGCCAAAACGGGCAAGCCAGTTATTATTTCTTCCGGCATGTCTACTCTCGAAGAGCTTGATAAATCGATTAATTTTTTGAAAAATAGGGGGGCGAATGTTGTTTTATTGCATTGCGTCTCGAAATATCCCTGCCCTCCAGAAGAATTAAATTTGGCGACAATAAATTTTCTTTCGGAAAGGTACGGAATCCCGACGGGATTTTCGGACCACTCCATCGATTTTGATTCGGCGTTGGCGGCGGTTGCACTCGGCGCGAAGGTAATAGAAAAACATTTTTCATTTTCGCGGACACTTTGGGGCGCGGACCATAAAGTTTCTATGACGCCCGAAGAAATGAAAGCCATGGTTGCGGGAATAAGGGAAATCGAAGGCGACCCTTCCAAAAAAGACGAATATTTAAAAAAAGAAATCGTGCAGAAGGGAATGGGCAAGGGCGAAAAGTTCTTGCAGGATGACGAGGCGGTTTTTAGGCCGTACTTCAGAAAATCGCTTATGGCCGGGCAGGATATCCCTGCGGGAACAGTCGTTGTCGCCCAAATGCTTTACGCCATGCGTCCACAGATGTACGCTGGGGGGCTTCCGTCAGAAAATTATGAAAATGTTTTAGGCAAGAAACTTAAAAAAGACTTAAAAAAATTCGACCCAATAACCGAAGATGTCCTCGGCTAAGACAATTTTAATCCCGATCTATAACGGGATCCGGGCGAAAAACTTTTTCCGGAACGACTCTTATCGCGGCTTGATTTCTGATCCGAACATTCGGCTCGTCGTCATCATTCCTCCGTCGAAGTTCGAATATTATAGAAAAGAATATCCGGAACAAAATGTCGTCTTTGAGCCGCTTTCGATTATTTCCGAGTCGCGCTACGGGAGGATTTTGGGAGTAATCGCGCTAACCCTTTTGAATACGGAAACGATCCGCGCCAAGCAATGGCTGGAATATGTGCGGTACCACAAGCTCGTAAAATTTATTTTAAAGAGAATCGTGAACCGCGTTTTCGGACCGCTCGGATTCATAAACCGCCCGATAATCCGGTTTCTGGACGGGTTCGTGGAATTGGACAACGGCGTCGTCAAACTTTTGGATAAATATA
>MFIE01000027.1:0-1941 GCA_001778785.1 Candidatus Giovannonibacteria bacterium RIFCSPLOWO2_01_FULL_46_13 | reverse complement strand
GCGGCCAAGCGCTTGGGTTATTACGTCGTCGGGATGATCCGTTCGTGGGATAACATAACTTCGAAAGGTGTTATCCAAATTTTGCCGGCCAAGCTCATTGTTTTGAATACGGTCATGAAAAACGAAGCGATGAAATATGCCGGCATGCCCGCGGGTGATATCGTCATCACTGGCGTCCCGCACTACGATTTATTTTTTGAGCCGCGCAAAATATCGCGTGATGAATTTTTGAAGGGCCTAGGCATTGATCCGGCAAAAAGAATTTTGCTCTGCGCGCCGTTTAACTACGAATATACAGGTTCGGCGGAAATAATAATCAATGCCCTTACGGAGGCGATCGACTCGGGAAAACTGCCGAGTGACCTTCATATAATAGTACGGTACCGCCCGGCAACTCCGGAGATTTCCTCGAGCAAGATAAAACCAAGCCCGCATTTAACTTTTACAAACCCTTGCGAACATTATTTCGCCGTGCAGAATTTGCAGTCGCCTTCGGAGGATTGGGAATTTTCGGCGGGTGATTTGGATCTTTTAGTAAATACGCTCCAGTATTCGGACGTCGTCTTGAATTATATGTCGACACTTTCCATTGACGCCGCGATTTTTGACCGGCCTGTCATCAATTTGCGCTTCGATGCTGACGACAAAACTCCCCCGCACCACAAAATCGGGATCTTCGTCAGGTATTTACACTACAAAACCGTGGAAGCTTCCGGCGGGGTTAAACTTGTCTGGAACATGGATGAGATGATTTCGGCCATAAACGCTTACCTCGAAAATCCGGCACTCGACCGCGAAGGCCGCAAGAGGTTAATCGCCGAACAAGTTGAACTAACCGACGGCCACTCCGGAGCCCGCACCGCGGAATATATAAAGAAGGTGCTTGATTCCCAACCTTCAAGAATAAGCTAAAATCGTTTCGGCAACTTTTTCCGCGGCAGGGGCGGCGGGGAGATTGAAATATTTTTCCTGGTTTTGTTTTAATTCCGCGCGATAGGCGGGATTATTTTTAAGTTTTGAAATAATATCGCCCAGTTCTTTTGTATCCTCTTTGTATATGCCGATCGTAGCACCCACTGAATTCGGCGGAAAATCATTCATGGAAATTTTTTCAAGCATTTTTCTGCCGCTTTCTGGAAGAAGGATTGTGATGCTGGGAACGCGCAAATATGTTGAAAAAATATGGTTGGTAGAGGGAAGTCCGGCAACAGCATCAGCCATCGGCAAAAGTTCTTCGCTTGATGGAAAATCTGAAGTATCGAGCATACGAATGTCCTTTGTAAATTTTCTGTAACGTTCGGGGTTTTCGTCTCGGGGGTGCGGCCGGACAGCGAGGAGGATATTTTTGTTTCCAATCTCGCGCAACGAATCAGCAAAGAATTCAAAGCTAGGCTCTTCGTACTGGAAAGCTTGGGGTGTGCCGCGCCCAATCCAAAGAATTATAAAATCACCTTCAGCTATGTCGAATTTTTTACGGAGCCACTCTTTATCTTTTTCTTTGTCGGTGTGCCGGATTTTGTCGAACGACGGATTGCCGGTTAAAATAATTTCTCCGGAATACCCATCCTCCAGCAAAAACTTTTTTGCGAGCTCGTCCGGAACCATTATCGCGGGCCACTTGCTTAAAATTTTGAAATTCATCGGCCAGCGATGGTTTGCCCAGTAATCCTGGAAGGCGATGATTTTCTTTTTGTCGCGCGCGGCAAGTTCCGTGAAGCGGTCGATGGAATATGGGCCCAATAAAAGAGAGCTCGTGCCGACAACCAAAAGATCGGGATTTATCTTGTTGTATAAAGTTTCTGCAGCGGCTTCTGTGTCCGCGCGAAATGGATTAAATTTTTCGAGAATTTTAAATGGTGCCACTGCTTTTGTGTTTACGGTTACAATCGAAAGTTCTGCTTTTTCGGCAAGCAACGGCAGGACGGGCTTAATAAACTCCGC
>MFIE01000026.1:9258-17825 GCA_001778785.1 Candidatus Giovannonibacteria bacterium RIFCSPLOWO2_01_FULL_46_13 | reverse complement strand
GGAAACCAGTTCGACTCTACTTTCAGGACATTAGTCCGGAAGGAAAAAAAGGAAAGCTACGTCGACCTCTGGAATTGCCGGTCACAAGAGCAACTTGATCACATGATCGCTGTCCGAGATGAAGGGATATGCCCATTTTGTACAGAACACCGTCAAAAATATCTCCGAGAGACTTTAAAGGACGGAAAATATTGGTTTATGACCTACAACCGCTTTCCCCTCAAAAATACCAGGCCGCATCTTCTTCTGGTTTATAAAGTGAGACATGTTGAAACAGTTCGAGACATGGATCCAAAAGCAGGAGAAGAACTCTTTAAGTTTGAGCAGTGGGCAAAAATGGAATATGCTGCAGCAGGGGGATTTTTAGCCATGCGAGAGGGTGACCCGTGGGTGAGTGGAGCGACAATTAGGCACCTTCACGCCCACTTCATTTTTCCGAAAAATTCCCAAGGTCAACCTGGGTACCTTCCAATCCGCCTTAATATAGTTTGACAAAAAGGCCGGACCTTGAGACGAAATATTCTCAAGGCCGGCCTTTTACGTTTATATGTTACTTAGAAATCTTTCTTTGAGTTTTTCTTCCTTCTTCTGAATTTTTTCTTCGACGCCCCGGCGCGCGAAATCATACTCGTTCATGTCCGCCTTTATGAATGAAGCGATGATGGGATAAGCTTTTTCGATCAGTTTAAATTTCTCCTGCTCGATATGGCGGTAGTCGGGGTGCCCCTGCGGCCCGGTACGAAGTTCAATCTCCCAAAAAGCCTGGCGGACATTTTGATATTGATAGAAGCGGATGCGATGAAAAAGAGTTGTGGCGTATTGCGCGTGCTCCTCGCCGAGCCGGGAGGCGATCTTCCCATAGAGGCCTTCCACTTTTGCCATCGCTTGGTGAACTACGCCAGCAAGGCCAGCTTCTTCTATTTCCGGCGGGACGTCATAGCCGTGGACCACCGTAAAAAGTTGCCTCTCCTGCGTATGCATGCGGTGTCTATGTACGTCCCGATAAGCTCCGGCATTCGTTGTGATTTCAAATCTAAGGTAAGCATTTTCAAAGGCTCGCCCAACTTTCTGCCAGCGCTCATTCCTTCCTTCCAAATATTTTCCAATGATCCGTCGCTTTTCGTCGTCACCCATCTTTCTCGCGCCTTCGAACAGGTCCATCCAGCTCGATTTAGAAGAAGGGAATAAAATTCCGGCAACAATCGCCGCCTCGCCTTCCGGGCTGTACCCGATCAAATTCACTTGAGTGTTGCTCGGTTTTGTTTTAAATTCCCTCGCCTCTTCCTTTACTCTGTCGTGCTTACCCGCCAAATACTGCTGGTAGGTTTTTGATTTTTCATCATCCAAGCGCAAAAGGAGCGAACCGATTTCCTGGCTAAGCTCTTTTTTTGCGGCTTCCCCAAACCACCTCAACTCCCCAAGTTTTTGTTGAAGAACGTTAGAGACCATGTATTCAAAAGCTTGGCCATTTCCAAAAAACGCGACTTGGCCCAAGGTCGACATCGGCAAAAGTCCGCGGGCGGTATCAAAAGCTTTCTTTTCTATAACACTGTCTTTTTCTTCCGGAAATTTTTCTTTGAGCCAAACTTTCAAGCGCGCGATTAAATCCGCATTCGTTTCAAAAAGAAAATCCATGACCGACGTATATTCCTCGCCCAAGCCCGCGTCGATTATGTCCGGGTCGCGGTAGTAAAGATATTTCCCGTCAACTTTTTTGGAAAAATCGACGTAGCGCGTGGACTTTTCTATCGGAGCTAAACCGATTCGAAAATCCTCGACAAACTTCATTGCGACCTGAGATATCCCCCAAGCCGTGAGATAGCTTCCCGCCATCTGCGCGATGGAATCGTCGCCATAAGCCGCCAACCATTTTGCGTAAAACTGTTGGGCTTTTTTGTTATTGAGGACGGATTTCAGTCCGTGTTCGTGGAAAAACTTCACCGTATCGTTAAGCTCCCTGGCAAGGTCCGCGTCTTCCCCGTCCAAAACAGGATAAATATATTCCTTGAGCAAAACCCGCAAAAGCGAGTCCGAGGCGCGAGAAGCCCTAGAACAAAGGGCTCCGGCGAGCTCCGGAGGCAAATTCCTTAATCCCGAGACGACCCCATCCAAATTGGTCGCAAAGGGCGCTAAATAATAGCGGTCTCGATCTGACCATTCTTCGGACTTGAAATTAGGTTGATATTTTTCGTTGATCATAAGGTAAACCTTCCTTTAATTTGCTCGAAAACCTTTTCGATTGTTTTTTCGCCGTCAATAAGATAAACATTCGCAAATC
This sequence comes from Candidatus Giovannonibacteria bacterium RIFCSPLOWO2_01_FULL_46_13, assembly GCA_001778785.1. GTDB lineage: Bacteria > Patescibacteriota > Minisyncoccia > JACPKW01 > UBA11713 > 2-01-FULL-46-13. Next base: position 15,547 of record MFIE01000026.1, on the reverse strand, counting down.
TTTCGGGAAAAGTCTGATAGAACTCCCTCGTCTTAGTAAGCTTCTCAATCTCCTCGAAAAATTCTTTCGGCTTTCCTCTGCCTTCTATCCTTTTGAGAGAAGTCTCAGGATTTACATCAAGAATAAAAGTCAGATCGGGTTGTAAGAATTTATCGTTTTGAGCGATCAAGTATTCGACATCAAGTCCGCTCGCTCCGCCAAATGCGAAAGTTGAGAAATAATATCGATCCGAAATAACCGTAATTCCTTTTTCGAGAGAAGGAATGATCAGAGTATCGAGATGCTCTTTTCTGTTTTCAGTAAAAAGGTCTTGAAGCTCTTTTAGTCCCATTTGAGTTTTCTTTTCCAGAACCATCCTGATTTTTTTTCCTGATTCGCTATCAACATAGGGCTCCTTTGTCAAGACGACTTCTTCATTATTAGCCTCGAGAAATTCCTTAAGCAAAGAAGCCTGAGTTGATTCTCCAGAACCATCCAATCCTTCCAATACGATGAATTTTCCTTTTTTAACCATATTCAGTCTCCTTTTTAAAGTAACTTTAGCTTTCTAAACGGTATCATGACTTGAAATGCTTAGAAAGCCTAGGGCCGTTTTGCAAGGCGTAGTTTGACCCAAGCGTCCCTTCTCCATAAACAAGTTCCGGTTCCTCCGTTACGCGTTCGTAAACGAGTTTGCAAATCGGCTTGTTGTCTTCAAGTATCAAATTGTCTTCGTATGGCCGGAGTTCGAGCACGATCGCCCAGCCTTTTTCATTTCCATCCCGGCCGTGGCCCCACCCCGGATCGATAAAACCGGCGTAGTGCGAGCGGTATTCTCCCGCGCGGACATCCACCGGAGCCAACTCCGCGGAAAAAGTCGGGGGAACCCTTGGACACTGCTTGGTGAAAAAAATATAAAAGTCACCTTTGCGCAATTTTAATTTTCCGTCCTTTGGGCGGTAGATCGGAGTAAAAAATTTGTCGGGGTCGTGGTCGCGCCGCGATAAATCTAAAATTTCCTGGCTTTTTTCGCAGCGATATCCGACCAAATCGGAATCCAAATTTATCGTTAAAATTAGCGAGCCGTCGCGGTCGCGAATTTTTATTTTAGAATAATCTATAAAGTTTCCTTCGACGTTGTATAAAAATTTGTGCCTCTGGTAATTTATCTCGAGCTCCGGTTCGGACTCGATGCGCGTATCGCTATTAAAAAAACGCATTTGCGAGAGAGTATCTCCTGTCTGCATTTTTATCCGAAAAGAGTGCGGAGTTATGAGCGACCAAAGGTCGCCCTTGAATCCCGGGACGCCCGCGGAATCAAACCTCTGCATCCCGTCGCCCAACAAGCGCGCGTGGATGTCATTTCTGCCTGAAGTGCTTTTTGGATTTGCGTAAGCATAAATTCCTTCAGGCAAAGCCAGGCTTTCATTTAGCTTCACAAGATAAGTCGTATCAAGTTCGAGCGGTTTAGAAAAATCGTGCGGCTCCGGATCAGCTAAGCGTTTTGCGGCTTCAAAAACCCCTTCTCCAGTTTTCGGGGTAAACGCCGAAGAGACGCGGTAAACCTGCTCGGAAATGCTTAAATCCAAAGAAGCGGGTTGGATATTTTTTTCATCCGCCCCCTTAATAAAAGAAGCCGCCATCATGTCGCGAATCGTCTGGGATGGGATGGCGCCTAACTTTTTCATCTTCCCAGTATACCCTAATTCTCTATTTCAATTCCCATTGAGCGGGCGCTTCCTTCGACTATCTTCATTGCCTGCTCTACAGTGTTTGCGTTCAAGTCTTCCATTTTTTTCTCGGCGATCTCGCGGATCTGCGCGCGTTTGACCTTCCCCACTTTTTCTTTAAGCGGATTGCCCGAACCCTTCTCTACGCCCGCGGCCTTGCGCAAAAGGTCCGAAGCCGGAGGGGTTTTTAGGACGAAAGTGAAAGTCCGGTCTTCGTATATAGTGATCTCTGCCGGGATGATCTGGTCGCCTTTGTCCGCCGTTTGGTCGTTGAATTTCTTTACGAATTCCCCGATGTTGATGCCGTGCGGTCCCAAAGCGGTCCCAACCGGAGGCGCGGGAGTAGCCTTCCCGGCGGGAAGCTGAAGCTTCAATATTATTTTTATCGGTTTTGCCATTGGTTCTTTATAACTTTTTAACCTGTAGAAAATCAAGCTCCACGGGGGTTTCTCTTCCGAACATCGAGACAAGCACCTTTATCTTGCCTCTCTCTTCGTCAACCTCGTTGACCTTGCCCTCAAACTCTTTGAATGGGCCGTCCGTTATCCTAACGATATCGCCAACCGAGACATCCACCTTGAACTTCGGCTCGACGTCTCCCATGCGCTTGAAAAGAATATCCACCTCCTCGCGCGACAATGGAGTCGGCGTGGTTCCGGAGCCAACGAAGCCCGTCACCCGCGGCGTGTTCCTGACAACATACCACGAATCGTCCGTTACGATCATTTCCACCAAAACATATCCGGGGTATATTTTTTCCTCGACACTCCTTCGCTTGCCGCCCTTAATTTTTATTTTTTTCTCGGTCGGGACGAGCACACTGAAGATTTTATCTTCCATCCCCAAAGACTCGATCCTTTGGCGCAAATTTCTTGCGACCGCGTCCTCATACCCGGAATAGGTGTGGACCGCGTACCAGTTCCTGCCGAATTCCCCTGTTTGTTTCGCCATAACTAAAGAACGAAGTTATTTAGTAAATATTGAAATACGATATCAAGAAGCCCCAAGAAGGCCGCCAAAATAATCGAAGCTCCGATGACGAGCAGCGTAAACCTGACCGTATTTTGCCGGGTGGGCCAATTTACGTGGCGCATTTCCTGGCGTGTATCCTTTAAATAGTTCGTAAACTTTTCGAAGATATTCATAAAATTTGGGTTTTTTAAAAGCCCCGCGGGGCTTTGTATTTATATACTAACAATACCATATAAAAAAGCAAGAGGGGGCTGATCGTAATGACCAGCCCTCCTCTTTTTCAACGCACATTCACTTGAAAAATACAACATGCCGTCTTTTGGAGGAATGGAGTTGTGATAAGACGACATCCATAGTAAATTTGAACCCCTCGACGCTTTCTTGAAGCGCATCACTTATTTTATCTCTGATACGCTCCAATTCTTCGCGTGCGCCATCGTAAAGCTTTGTCAGCCCTATCACTGGCGCAAATCCCCGCCTTCCCAAATTTTCCGCCTCCAGGATTATATCCTCAGATCTATCGATCTGGCTCAAATACGAAGATATTTCATCCAGAGTCCTTGGAATGCTTGGGACAATCGCTACCTTACCTTTAGCTATCAATAATGCTTGTGCCGCCATTAACTCCTCCTCAAAAAGATTTAGCGTAGCTACAGTTTGCAGAGCCAAGATTGCTCAAAACCTGCTCAATCGTTGCCTTAGCGCTTTCCAAGACCGCCTTAACCCTTTTAACTCTTTCATCTTCAGAAAGCCCAGAAAGCTCAGTAGGCAAAACTAACCCAGCAGTATTGTCCGGCAAGCGAATGATATTAACCGGAAAGATCTTTTCCATATAGCCTCCTTATCTAAGCTCAATCTAAGATATTAGACGGGGAAAATCAAGTTGTTTTACACATCCAAGTTCTGCACGGCTCGGGCGTGCGTTTGGATGAAGAGTTTGCGCGGGGCGACTTCGTCGCCCATTAAGATCTCAAAAGTTTTAGACGCTTCTGAGGCGTCGTCTATATGGACCTGCCTCAAAACGCGTACGGCCGGGTCCATGGTCGTCTCCCAAAGCTGGGAAGGATTCATCTCCCCCAAGCCTTTATATCGCTGTATCAAAACTCCGCGAATCTTTTCCTCGCCCGCCTGAATATCCTCGGGATTTTCGGAGGGTGTGCCTGATGTCTCTTTCGCTTTTTTAGATTTGGATTCCGCTGCGATTTTTTCCATGTCCTTCAAAGTTTTTTCTTTCTCCAGGTCAGAATACGCGTATCGGACATCTTTTCCTTTTTGGATCCGGTACAAAGGCGGCTGGGCGATATACAAATAACCCTGTTGGATTATCGGCAAATAATATCGGTAGAAAAGTGTTAAAAGAAGTGTGCGGATGTGCGCGCCGTCGACGTCCGCATCGGTCATTATAATTATTTTGTGGTAGCGGAGCTTCGATATATCTAACTCCTCCGCGATAGCCGCGCCAAGGGCGATAATAAGCGATTTAATTTCTTTAGAAGAAAGCATTTTATCCAAGCGCGCGCGCTCCACATTCAAAATTTTTCCGCGAAGCGGCAGAATCGCTTGGAACTTCCGGTCGCGGGCCATTTTCGCCGAGCCTCCGGCGGAATCTCCCTCCACCAAGAATATTTCGGATTCCTCCGCCTTTCGCGATTGGCAGTCGGCAAGTTTTCCCGGCAAAGTTAACCCGTCCAAAATTCCTTTGCGCAAAACTGTATCTTTCGCGGCCTTGGCGGCTTTCCTCGCCTCCAGCGCCAAAATTACTTTTTCCAAAATCGCCCGGGCCTCCGAAGGATTTTCTTCCAGATACATCGAGAAGGCCTCCCCGAAAACAGATTCCACCGCCCCCCTCGCTTCCGGATTTCCAAGTTTGGATTTCGTCTGTCCCTCGAACTGCAAAACGTTGTTAGATATCTTTACCGCAACGACGGATGTCAGTCCCTCGCGAACATCCTCGCCGGTCAAGCCGTCTTTGTCTTTCAAGTAACCGTTTTTCCTCGCGTAATCGTTTAGGACGCGCGTCAAAGCCGTGCGAAATCCCGTCAGGTGCGAGCCTCCTTCCTGGTTATATATATTGTTGGCGAATGCCAACTCCCTCGCGGTCAAATCGTCGACATATTGCAAAGCGACTTCGACGGAAATCCCGTTTACATCTTTTGTCGTATAAAAAATCGACTCGTTTTTTACTTTCTGTCCCCTGTTTAGGAAAGTTATGTACGACTTAATTCCCGATTCAAAACAAAAAGAATAAGACTGGTGTAAATAATTTTCTTTCTCGCGCTCGTCTTTGATTTGGATTTTGACGCCCGCGGTCAGGTAAGCCTGCTGCCGCAAGTGTTCCAAAATAGTATCCCAGTTAAATTTAATTTCGTGAAAAATTTCCATATCCGGCTCGAATGTAATCGAAGTGCCGGTTCCCTTGGCCGAGCCAACTTTTTTCACTTTCGAAATAGGCTTGCCGCATTTATATTCCTGCTCCCATCTTTCGCCGTCCCGCGCGACCTCCGCCTTCAGATATATAGAAAGGGCGTTTACCACTGAAACTCCCACGCCGTGCAAACCTCCCGATACTTTATATGAATCTCCGCCGAATTTTCCTCCGGCGTGGAGCGTCGTTAAAACAGTCTCGAGCGCGGAGACTTTGGTTTGTTTGTGTATGTCCACCGGAATCCCTCGGCCATCGTCCACCACCCGAACCCGGTTTCCCGGCAAAAGGCTAACGGAAATATTCTTGGCGTATCCGGCCATGGCTTCGTCGAGCGAGTTGTCGACGACTTCCCAAATTAAATGGTGGAGGCCATCAACTCCCGTCGAGCCGATGTACATTCCCGGCCTTTTTCGGACCGGTTCCAGCCCCTCCAATACATAAATATCTTTGGCGGTATAACTCCCCCCTTGCCCCCCGTTTCCAGCGGCGTCTTTTTCTTTTTCTTTTTTAGGCATATCTATTTATATATTTTAGCATAAATTACCACCGAATACTAGCAATATTTGGAGTTTTTTGATAGCTTTTATATATGCAAATCAAAATCGATTCGCCGGAAGAAAAGGAGCTTATAAAGAACCTGGAGGCGCGGACGGACGCCGAGGCAGGACGCATGGAGCGCTTTTTAAAAATGCCGGATTTATCGCGCACGCCCGGAAGCCCCATTCACGAATTGGCGCAAAGGATCGTAACGCTCCCAGATTTCAAAGATTTTGATATCATCGAAACCCCGGAAATCGTGCCGGCCGACATAAGCTTCGATTTATTCGACTTCCCCCCCGACCACCCAGCCCGATCAAAATCCGACACATATTACGCCGACGAAAAAAATATTCTCCGCACGCACACCACGGTCATGTGGTACTACTACTTAATGCGCGAAGAAATAAAAAAGCGAATCGCGAATAACGAGCCCGTAGGTTCCCTTTCCCACGGAAAAGTTTACAGGAAAGATGAAATCGACCGGCATCACATGAACGTTTTTCACCAGATGGACGGCTGGTACCTGGTTCCGCGCGACCAAAAAATAATCGGCATCCAAGATTTGCAGGATATTTTAATAAAAATTGCGCAGGCCATTTTCGGCAACGACATAAAATATCGCTTTAACGAAGATAAATTCCCC
>MFIE01000026.1:5531-9090 GCA_001778785.1 Candidatus Giovannonibacteria bacterium RIFCSPLOWO2_01_FULL_46_13 | reverse complement strand
ATGGAACTGCCGGACATACGCCTCCTCTGGTCCCAAGACGAACGCGTAAAAAAACAATTAAAACTCGGGAATAAATTCAAAGAGGTTTCAAAATACCCGCCCGTGGTCCGGGATATTTCCTTCATCGTCCAAAATTCCTTCGTCCCAAACAATTATTTTGATTTAATCCGCGATTTGGGCGGAGATTTGGTGGAGGAGGTCCAACTCTTGGATAAATATGAGAACGCGGAAAAATTCGGCGCGGAAAAAATAAGTTATACCTACCGGATCGTCTACCGCTCCGGCGAGCGCACGCTTACAAACGAAGAAGTGGACGCTATCCAGAAAAAAGTCTATGACGAGACCGCCAAGCAATTCGGCGCGGAGTTGAGATAGTCACAGAAATTCTTGACAAGCCCGAAATTCGGAGCCACCATTAATTCGGAAGCTAAAAATATTCACTTAAATCCAGAAGGAGGTGAATGATGGGAAAGATCTTTTTAATTTTTTTCACGGTGACATTGGCTGGCGTAATATTTTTCGAGCAAATCAGCCTTACGAAGGTTGAACAGAAGCCCGAAAATTTGAGAGCACGCATCTTGTTGGACACCGACGAAATGGATTGCAGCATACCGGGCATATCCATATCGGAGCAGAAAATGATTACCATCAATCTGCCCGGGTGCAACGAGCCCAAGGAAACTGAAGTGAGCGTAACAAAAAGGGTCGTCCTGGTTTATCTGCCAAGCGGCAAATTACGCAACACTGAAGCATCCTACACGCTGCAGAACTAATACCTCAACCAAAGTCACCGACGTCATAAAGGCCCGATCTCACACGAGACCGGGCCTTTTGATTTAGTTGATATATTTGAGCAAAATAAGTATGATAGAATCCTATAAGACCGTTAAGGGCGGCGTAGCTCAGTGGTAGAGCGAGGGACTCATAAGCCCTAGGTCGCAGGTTCGATCCCTGCCGCCGTCACTGGTTTTAAAAATTTATTGGGCGCGTGGTGTAGCCCGGTCAACACGTCCCCCTGTCACGGGGAAGATCGCCGGTTCAAATCCGGTCGCGCCCGCCTTATCCCAGCTTCTCTACTTCTTGGCCGAGATATTTTTTCATTTTTGCAATCACATCTTTCATTTTATTGACGAGAAACGACGCCTGCGCTAAACGCTTTGGGTCGTGCAATTCCTGCAGATCTTCGAGCCCCTTCAAATGATCCGATAAGAGCGCGGTCAATTTTTCTATATCCCTGCTAACAATGATCTTGTACGCCTCGCGCGTATTCTTTTTGGAAACATACCACCACGAGATATATCCCGCCACCGAGATAATAATAAGTACTACAATGAGAAGAATCTCAAACCAACCGAGATCAATAAATCCAAATGATAAAATCGTTTTGGGTCGTACCCTAAATACTTCCTCGCCAGTTGGATAACTTCTAGCGCCACGTTCATCCCGAGCTACGGCCGAAATAGTGTATTTACCCACAGACAGCGGTTTATCGATCGTCATTTTCCAATTGCCGGAGTTATCGCTTTGCGCCGTGCCTGTAAAAATTTCCTGCTGTAAATCGTTTGATACACGCACATCAATAAAGGCGCCTGGGATCGATTTCCCTGAAGCAAACATAAGATCGCCCTGGGAAACCGACTCCGTTATAAATTCAATAACCGGCGTTACAAGCGGTAAAATCTCAAATTCTACAGTATCTTCCACGCTATTACCCGCCGAATCAAACACACGGACTACAACTAAATGTTTCCCTGGAAGTTGAGGGGGCAGGGTGGTCGCGGTCGTAGTCGACCGTGCGAGTTCTTTATCATCGATGAAAATCAGTGCGTGGGAAATTCCTGAAAGGGCATCGTGTATTTCGTACCGTATTTCTGGGCTGGGATTGTCGCTCGCGAGCGCATTCATCTCAATTTCAAACGGCAAAGGTGCCGTAGTATCAATAGAAATTTTATGATGGGCGGTCTCTCCCCACCCAATATTATTGCGAAACCGAACATGGATATACCAGATTCCTTCTTTCAAAACCCCCAAATTTTTCCCCGTGAATAATTCTTTTTCCGGATTCACGGGTTTTGTATTGGGGTTTTTGTCTAAGACGGCGGCGGCTTCAATCACATCCGCGGGAACATCCCAAAAGACAGCCGTTTCTCCTATGTAATTATGCCAGCGTGCTTCGTTTGGGTATAAAGGCACTCGAAGTTCCGGCTTTGAAGGAAGTTTTTGGGCAATAACCGGTTCCCTAACTATCTTCTTTGGCGTTTCTACCAAAGCTTCTGGGGCAGGCGGGGATTTTGTTGGCGGAACTGCCGCGGCGCCGATTGTGATATTGGTCCCCTTAAGCGCGGAGAGCACGTTCGTGCCCTTGCCGTCAGAAGCAGTTACAGCCGCATCTCGGAGAGTAAGCTCTGCAAAGCCGGCACGTTTGGCCTTAAAATTAATTTTCAAAATTTGAAGCGCCCCGCCCGAAATTCCCTTGGCCGTTCCTCCGGTAAAATTCAGCACGCCCTCATCGTTTGAAATCTTCGGCTCATCTGGCCAAAAACTAAAGACAGAGCTGGACTTATCAACACTGGAAAGCTCGAGAATATCAACAGGAAATATAAGAGTCGCCTGCCCCGCATTAATATACATCTCTTCCGTATCGATTTTTATATCAACGCTAAATTCTTGCCCTATGCCAAAAGTCCTTGCTTGCGGCAGCAAAGAAATAGTCGCTGCATTTAGGCGAGATGTAAATATGAAAAAAATAAAGAGTGGGAGTACAAAAAAAACTTTTTTATTGGCCATAATCATTGATTTATATCCGCATTGCTTTTAGGAAAATGCTAAAATCGGAGATACCGATTTTCCCGTCATCATCCATATCAATTTTTGCCATCAAATCTTTCTCCCCGGAACCCCACCGAAAAAGAAAGATACTCAAATCGGCGATGCTTACCTCATTATCATTATTTAAATCCGCTCTCGGAGAAGCAAGAAGGGAGAGGCGGAACGTGCGCGGGACGGAAAACTCGCTTGCCTTGCCTTTTTCGTCAATTTGCCTCGAGCGCGCGTAATGATCCCCAATTCTTAAGGATGAGGTGGTCGTTGCATACGACCAAAGACCATTTTCGTCGGACCTGGTTTCACCTTTTAGTATACCATCTATTTCTATCTCAACCTTTAGTATCGGTGCGGCATATCCGGCAAGCTCTATTTCTTTCCCAAGCGTCACTAACGCGTTATCAAAATCAATTGTCGGTGGAAAAAAAATATTTTCAGCAACAAACCTATCACTGCTTAATAAATTCATATTGAACGCGATAATGCCAGTTTTTCCCCCACCTTTATCTTCTGCGCGGAGTGCAAAAAGATAGTCGCCCCCAATCAGCCCAGTATAGGTTATGTAAAAAACGCCATCATCAGAAATTTTAGAAAATTCCGCGGGTACATTTCGGTAAATTTCGTCTTGAATACTCCTTCTCAAAATCTCCACTTTACTACCGGGGTATGCCCGGCCGGAAAAAACAACGCTTGTTGGAGCAACACCGCCCCCTCCGCCACTAGGTGACGCCCCGTC
>MFIE01000026.1:1181-5486 GCA_001778785.1 Candidatus Giovannonibacteria bacterium RIFCSPLOWO2_01_FULL_46_13 | reverse complement strand
AGTGCCGGCAATTTCTGTTAAAGTACCGAGGCTAGTTACCCCGGAGGTTATACCGCTTATCGCTGAAGTGCCGCTTTTTGTGATATTGCCGGAGGCCAATGGACTGGCCGCTGAAGGGCGCACCCGCACATTTTGCCAAGTAAGCGAATTTTTAACGCCGCCCGAAGTATCGCTTGTAACGGTAAAAGTGACTTGGGTCGTTGTTATGCTCGTAATTGCGACGCTTGTGCCGCTCGGAACGTTATTGATATTTTTAGTATCTGCCCCAGCGCCATCAGTGCGCGTCACCAGTACCGTTGGCAAAGTACCGCCAGTGTCAAATATAAATCCGCTTGGCACATCCAAAATAATAGTGCCGGTGTTAACTTCACTTACTAATTCTTCAGAGATAATCGGACCAGTGAGCGAAGTGTAGTCTCCGTCAACTGTATCCGCAGAAATTGCCCCGCCGCCTGTTGCAGGAGTAATAGTTGCCGCCGCCTCGGCAAAGCGAACGGGATTAAAGACAAATAACCCAACTAATAACAGGATCGCGATATGCCGCTTTCTTCTAAGAGCTCTCAAGTTTTTCTTTTACTCTCTCAACAATATCTTGAACCTTTAAATCAGACTTTATGATATACTCGTAGACGCCACTTTCAAGGGCATCTACTAATGGTTGGGCTTTTTCGAGAGCAGTAAGAATAATAATAGGCATATTCTTTGTTGATGGATTACTTTTTAGTTTTTTTGCAACTGTCAGGCCGTCCATCTTAGGTAGGATAATATCCAGCAAAATGAGATCAGGTTTTAAGGTCTCAATTAATTTAAGCCCCTCCTCGCCATCAAACGCAACTGATACGTCAAACCCAGCGTCATTCAAACCGGCGCACAGCCTGTTGGAAAGTATTTCATCATCTTCGATTAAAGCTATTCTCTTTTTCATATTTTCGGCTGGTCCCCTTCCGGATGACTTTCTTTACTAAAAAAGGTTTTTATTTTCTCAATAATCTCTGCGACAGCGTGGCTCGATTTTACCAAATAGTCATTCGCTCCGAGCCGCAGACCTTTTTTAATATCTTCATCTTCGCCAAGGAGAGTCAAAAGTATTACCGGAATATCCTTCGTGCTAGGATCTTTTTTAAGTTCCCCTAATACTTCGAAACCGCCTTTTTTGGGCATTATTAAATCTAACAATACCAGGTCGGGCCGCTTCGATCTTATTAACTCCAAACCGGCCTCACCGTCAAAAGCTTGAGAGACCTCAAAACCAGCGTCAGTGAGCTCCGTATACATCACCTTGGAAAGCACTTCGTCATCCTCTACCAACACTATTTTCTGCACGCTCATAAATAAATTATATTCTACTTAGGTTCTAATACAAGCTCCTTGTTTCCAGCGCGATCGGGAGACATAAGTGGAAGTTGGACAAAGAAAGTAGAACCCTTCCCTTCGTCGGATTCAAACCAAATTTTTCCCCCAAGAAGTTTCGCCGCCTCCGAAGCGATATAAAGCCCAAGGCCGGTGCCGTCGGGTTTTACAATGCTTGCGTTCGATGCGCGTGCAAATTTTTTAAAAATATGCTCCTGCTCTTTTTTGGGTATCCCGATGCCAGTGTCTTGAACCCTAAATTGCAGAGAATCTTTTTTCTCTTCCAATAGCATCTCAACTTTTCCTCCTGTCGGAGTGTAGTTAATAGCGTTAGAAACGAGATTTTGTATAATGTATCCGATTAGGTTTTTATCCGTGGTGGCAATGAGTTTTTGTGGATGCTTTGAAAAAATGAAAGATATCTTTCCTCTATCGCAGAGAGCCTGGTGCTCACGCATATTCTCGTTGATTAACTCCACCAAATCCAAAGGTTTTGAAACAACGCTCATGCTACTCGATTCGATTCGCGACACATTCAGTAAAAGTTTTATGAGGTTAGACAAGCGCACAGCGGAATAATGAATATAATCTAAGTATTTTCTGCCTTCCTCAGTTAATTTTTCTTTTTTTGAAAAAAGCTCAATTGTCCACTCTATGCCGGTAAGTGGTGTCCGTAACTGGTGCGACGCCAGAGAGACGAACTCGCTTTTCTCGCGGTCAATTTCTTTTTCACGCGTTATATCCCGAAAAATATTTACCGCTCCAATTACTTTCCCTTCAAGGATTATTGGGGAAACCGTTCTTGATATAGGAAACTTTGTCCTATCTTTTCTCAAATAGAAAGAGGAGGTAGTAGTAGTAGTAGTAGTAGTAGTAGTAGTAGTAGTAGAAAGCGCCGCGCGGATGGCTCCTTTTTCCGGTGATATCGGATTGCCACTTTCATCTTCGCGGTGTAAAATTTCATGCCACAGCTTGCCGATTGATTCTTCCTGCGTATAACCAAGCATTTTTTGGGCTGTCTGGTTAATCAAAATTATCTCGCCCTTCTCGTTGACAGCAATACATCCATCAGCAATGCCGGCCAAAATTGCCTCTTCTTTTGCACTGGTTTCAGCAATCTTTTTCTTCTCAATCTCAAGGTCTTTAAGGACATTCCGGGCAGCTGTCTTTGCACTTTCAAGATCCTTTTCTATTTCCTTCCTATCGGTAATATTTTGAAATACGGCCACAAAAAAATTTTTCTTTGGGCTATAAACCGAGATTGAAAACCATCTTCCAAGCGGTTGGACATATGTTTCAAACTTTTCCGGTTTGCCAGTCAAGGAGACTTTACCGTAAATCTCAAACAATTCTGAATTAGACGCTCTAATCCCCGGAATAAGTTCCGTGACTTTTTTCCCTTCAGCTTCTTTTAATCCAGTCAGCTTTTCAAAATTTTCGTTGACAGTTATATAAATAAAATCGGCCGGGAGTCCGTCTGCATCAAAAATCATCTTGCAGTAAGCCAGCCCATCAATCATATTATCAAATAGCGAACGGTAGTCGATTTCAGAAAGTCCGAGCTTCATTGCTTTTTCTTAAGCTCCTCGATTTCTTTTTTAAGTTCCACCATTTTTATCTCCCGGCCAATCATGCTTTTATTCAATTCTTCCAGTTCCTTAATTCTATTAGAAAGTTCTTCTGTCCGTTCTCTTACTTTATCTTCAAGTCCCTTGGTGTATTCGGCAAGTTTTTTCTCGAGGTCCCTTCTGATCGTAATGTCTTCCATAGCAAGAATGATCAATTGTACTGAATCCACTTGTCTGGCATTGAGCAGTATTATTCTTTCTCCAATTGTTTCAAAATCGTGCACAACTTCATAATTCTTCACGACTTTTTTTTGGGGCAAAATTTCTTCCAATAAATTCCTCAAATCGGGGATATTCCATTGTCCATTTCCTAATTCATAGACAAACTTATTTTCCGTTTGCTCCGGTGAAACATGAAAATTTTCATAAAAAGTCGGGCTCACCGAGACTACCTGAAGTTTGGCATCAAGAATCAAGAAAGACTCCCTGGCAACATCTACCAAAGTTTTCATGTAATGCAGGGCGAGCTCTCTTGAGTCTTTTGATATATTGTCTTGAGCTTTATTATTTTTCATATTCTTAATTTTTAATGAGAATAATTCGACCTTTTAAAGAAAAAAACCACCAATTCGAAATTGGCGGATCTATTTTTTACAATAATAAACCCTTAAGTAGGTCTGCGCCGCCACGCGACTTAGCGAAATCGATCCAAAATTATAGAGACCTTGACTTATCTTTGTATTAATTTGATTATATGGCTTTTTCGTCGCCATGTAATCATAATAGCATAAAAAAATCAAGTAGATTTTTCTAAGTGCATAAATGAGGGTTCTTGTGATGAAATCGATGGATAGTGCTCGGGCGACCTATGACATAATAGCATAAAGTATTTAACGAAAATTTCAAGTAATTATTGTTGTGGGATCGCGGGCTGGGGCGGAGGGAGTTGGATTGGCGCGGGGCCAACGGTGGATGGTTTTGCCGTAACGAGCGGCTGGGAAAGGAGCCAGAGGGTTGCGACGGTATAGAGGACCATCAAAATCATCATAGGGTATTGGCTCCGAAGTACCGTGCGTTCGTTTTTAAAAATTTTCACGGCGAGCAGGTGCGCGAACCAAATTCCGGCGATATGCGCCAAGACAACTAAACCGATTTCCGTAAACCAAACCGCGCGGGCGCCCAAAACTAAACTCCCCTCCCGCAAGGCTGCGGTCCCAAAAATATTCCAGCCGAACCCGAAGGGGTCTGAAATGATTCCGTAAATCGCGGGCAAAGAGATAATAAAAAGCGGGAAATTATGCGCGAGAATATATCCCGCGGCGATCGGGGCCAGCGAGACGACAAATCGCCGGGCGAGACCCATCGTCGTAAATTCGGATTTCGTAAG
>MFIE01000026.1:0-1016 GCA_001778785.1 Candidatus Giovannonibacteria bacterium RIFCSPLOWO2_01_FULL_46_13 | reverse complement strand
CGAGGCTGTGAAAATTCTCCCGTCTAACTTTTTTGCATATGGCTCGTAAACGATCGCGTAGTTATCTTCGCTGATTTTAAAAGGCGCGACATTCCCGATAAAACCAAACATGACAGAAAAAACTTCCCCGTCGCGAAACCAATTCTTGAAAATAGACGCGCAAAAAATATTTACAAAAGTATATCCGAGAAGGACAAACCCGATTACCGAAGGAATGAAAGATAAACCCGAGGAAAGCTCCCACCAGAAAAGAAGCACGAGCAAGATTACCCCGAAGGCGCCCAAAAATTTGCTCTCGCGAAAAGGAGAAAATCCCATCCAAGAGCCAAGCGTTTTCCACGGATTTAATTTTTCCCAAATATTTCCAACGAGGCAGGAGACAAAAATAAAACCGACCAGAAAAAATACCCAGAAAAATATCGGCGCGAAATTTAAAATATAATCGTCCGCGCCGAAAATTCCCGCGAGAATAGTAAGCAGAAGAAAAAATACGCCCGCTATTTTAAAAAGAAAAATAATTTTCGAAAGCGCAGGGATTTTAAATATTTTTGGCGATGCGTCCTCCGGAGCCTTCCGTATGAAAAATCCCAAGACAAAAAAAGAAGCCGCGACCGCCAACCCTGCTCCCCAAAGATAATACGAAAGCGGGACGGGCAAGCGGTAAACTTCGCCGATGCCGTGGGCCCAAGCCGCGCCCGGGAATAGGATCAAGAAAAAATAAAATAGGTTCATGGGTAGACTTCGAGAATGGCGATCAGCTTTTGGGCCCCCTCGAGCTCCATTTCAAAGCGTCCGGTTTTATCCGCCGTAAATTCAAAGACGGCCGGCTCCCCGGGCTTTGCGTCTTTCAAAATATCGTACCCGTGAAGATGCACCTCGTCTTCGATTTCGGAATTGACGGTTACCTTTACCGGATCCCCTTCTTTTATCTGCCAGGTAGGGTATTCTTCCGTGCCAGCGTTAACATCTAACACAAATTCCCTAAGCGTTGAATTTTTTTCCTGCGGATCTTTTTT
>MFIE01000025.1:2290-6585 GCA_001778785.1 Candidatus Giovannonibacteria bacterium RIFCSPLOWO2_01_FULL_46_13 | reverse complement strand
TCTTTGGGGGCTGAATTGGGCCGCGCAAGACACGGCCGATACAGATCTCCGCATACGGCTTGAAAAAAATAACGGTGAATCAGGATTAGCCAGCCATGATCTTGAGATTGATTATGCTGCGGTAAAAATATTTTATGATATGCCGGCAAAAGTCCGCTTATTCGGCAGAACTATCCGTCTAAAAAGAAATATCCGCTTGCACAAAATCGAATCGCTAGAAAATTTTGCAATAACGCTTCCTAAAAATATTTATGGATACTTATAAAAAACAATTAATAATCGCGGCCGTCATCCTTGCGATCTTATCAGCTTCGGCAATCTGGTTTTGGAATTCCGGAAAGAGTTTTTCTCTTGCAAATAATCAGGATGATCTTACCGCGCTAACCGGAGCAACGCTAGGAGAAAATTACCAGATTTATAAAAATGATCACTACGGATTTTCTTTGGAACATCCGAAAAATTTGAAAATAGAAGAATTTGACGAAGGCGAGGGAGCGGCAACTTTTGTTTTCGTTGATGAAACTTCGCGCGAGGGATTCCAAATTTTCGCGAGCCAAGTTGAAACAGACATAGACGGGGCTCCGAGCGCAGAAGACATAAAAGCGGATATCCCAGAGATGATAATCGAAGAAGCGACGGAAGTCGTAATAGGGGATAGCCAGCATGCGCTTATCTTCTGGAGCGAGGATCCAACCATAGGACGCACCCGAGAAGTGTGGTTTATTAATAATGGGAATCTTTATGCAATCACGGCATACGAGGAATTTGACCCAGAACTTGCCCAAATCATGGACACATTAAAATTTGTTAAGTAACGCCGAATACAACTTGGAAGCTAAGCTTCCAAGTGAAGCTATATATTATGAGAAAAACTTTATTCACCAACGGAGGACATTATCATATCTATAATCGCGGGATAGAGAAGCGCGATATATTTTTGGATAAATGGGATTTTGATCGCTTTCTAAAAAGCATGGATGAATTTAATACGGTAGATCCCATTGGCAGTATTTATGAAAATTCTTTTATTAAAGAAAGGCCGACTAAGAAAAAATTAGTTGACTTCATAGCGTACTGCCTAAATCCAAATCATTTTCACTTTATTCTTAAACAAACGGTAGAAATGGGGATTGAAAAATTCATGCAGAGGATAGGGACTGGCTATACAAAATATTTTAATAACAAATATAAACGTAACGGAGCATTATTTCAAAGTACTTATAAAGCCATCTACATTGATTCGAATGAATATCTGCTACATCTAAGCACATATATCAATTTGAATAATAGGGCTCACAAACTTGGAAGCTTAGCTTCCAAGTCAAGTTGGGAGGAATATGCGCGAGGGAAAGAAGGGTTATGCAAGAAAGATATTATATTAAAGCAATTCAATAATTTAAAAGAGTATACCAATTTTGCGGAAAGTTCGCTGGGGGATATCCTAGAACGCAAAGAACTTAAGAGGGAGATGGAAGATTTATTGCTCGAATAGACCACTTGGAAGCTTAGCTTCCAAGTGGTCTAAAAGTTTCGATAAAGATTGATAAATATAGGTTAGAAATTCATATAAGTATTAAGAGATATCAATGTTTATAAATTTATGGATTTTAGGGATATTTTTTGGAGAATTAAAAATTAGAAATTCTTAATTAGAAATTTTGACGCTTAAAAAATAATATGCACAAACGATTTATAGATAAAACGTTTAAAATTAAACTATAAAGAGAGACATTCCAAATGAAAAATATATTTCAAAAATTTGTAGCAATTCTTGCGATACTCACTCTTACTGTTAGTGGGATAGTTGCTTTTCCGAGCGAGACTGATGCGGCGACTTATGACTTTCGCGCGCTGGTGTTGGCCGGTGGCGGTGGGGGCGGTAGCCCTAATACTGGCAACACCGCTTCAGGAGGCGGGGGTGCAGGAGGATACCAGGAGAGTTCCTCCCTCGCTCTTACAGAAAATACACTTTATACAATTACGGTTGGAGCTGGGGGAGCTGGGGGCGATTCTAGCAGCCTCAATCAAGGAAGGAATGGGAGCGATTCTTCGATAGGGTCAACCCTGGTTTCGATTGGCGGCGGGGGCGGTGGTTCAACTGATACTGGTGGTTCAAATGGTGGTTCTGGCGGTGGCGCGGCTGGAGACGTAAACAGTGCAGGCGGCGGGGGCACTGTAGGACAAGGGAACGACGGTGGCGACAATACCAGCAACGGTGATGGAGGTGCTGGCGGAGGAGGTAATACCGCCGGTGGGAGCAATTCTTCTACAGACAGCGGAGGAAATGGAGGTGGTGGGACGGCTTCAGACATAACGGGTTCTTCTGTTACTCGCGGAGGTGGTGGAGGCGGAGGAGATGATGATGATGGAGGTGGTGGAGTAGGAGGGTCTGCCACTGGCGGCGGTGGTGCTGGTGGTGGAAGCGGGGCCAATGGCAGTAATGCAACCGCTAATACAGGCGGTGGTGGCGGAGGTGCTGGGGACGGGTTGTCAACAACAGGCGGAAACGGTGGTTCGGGAGTCGTTATCATTCGTTATCCTACTTCAAATATAACGGTGACTGACAAAACAGGAGCAACCGAAACTACCTCGGGAGGCGACACAATTTTGACATGGAACACATCAGGAAGTTTTAAATTTACCTACCCTACTTCCCGCACCATCAACGCCGCCAATTACACTTACTGCCGAACTATAACTTCAAACAATAACGGATACACAAATGGAATCGCCACCACAACAACAGGTCTCTTTCCTTTATTTGCTTCTTCCACAATCTCAACCTTAGCTGCAACTTCATCGGGCGGGAATGTTCAACTCATAGGAACTACTACGTCAGGAACATTCACTGACGAACCGATTGACATCGTTTTCACAGACGAGTCTACTTGCTCTTTTAACACTTCGATTTCTGCTATTCCTCATTATTTTGAAAAATATGCTTCAACAACGGGAGCGTTTTCTGTCCACCTCGGAACTTCAAACATTTCTTCCACGACCGCGAAAACTGTCGCGATGTATTACGGCAACGCGAACGCAACCAATCTAAATTCTCCAGGGCAGGTTTATGCTACCTCTTCGCCTACAGGAATTGCCTCCCATTGGGATTTATCTGTACCAGGCTACGCCACAACGACTTATCCAGATTTTGCGGCTTCTGTATATAACGATAACTATGGCTCATCAAAACTTATGAATAAAGCCGATCTTGTCTCCGGACAAGTTGGCGGAGGCCTGGACTTTGACCAGGTAAACGACCAGATACAAATATCAGACAACGACTCCATTAATCCTACGGCGTCTATTGCGATTTCATTTTGGTTCAAGCGAAACGGCGTAGGGGCTATCATGGGACTAATCCATAAAGGCGATGGAGCTACCAATGCGAGTAGCGCCTATGAATTTGTTTTTAGCGCCGCCGACCTCTTACGTTTCGAGGTAAGTAGCAACGCATGGAGCACCGCCGAGTCCGCTACAGCCATATCTGATACTACGAACTGGCATCATGCTGTCGGGACAT
Source organism: Candidatus Giovannonibacteria bacterium RIFCSPLOWO2_01_FULL_46_13 (assembly GCA_001778785.1). Taxonomy (GTDB): domain Bacteria; phylum Patescibacteriota; class Minisyncoccia; order JACPKW01; family UBA11713; genus 2-01-FULL-46-13. The sequence continues at coordinate 3,065 of MFIE01000025.1, read as the reverse complement.
ATGATGGTTCCAACGTCAAGATATATATTGATGGGGTGCTTAAAAAATCAACAGCGGCATCAATCACGATAAACAACGACTCTAATATACTAAGTATTGGTAGACTAAGCGCAGGAGCGGCCTCCAGGCCGTACGGAGGTGTTCTTGATGATCTAAGATTTTATAGAAGCTCTATCTCAAGTGCCGACGTCCAGACTATCTATAACAACACAGCAAATTCTGCTGCTTTCTGGACTTTTGGAAGTGAACAAACGCAGGGATCAACTCTGACCCAGCGCAATTACGGCTGGGCGGTAGACGATGGAAATCTTACAACCGGCGGGCTTAAAGCCGCGAAAAATAATTCCACGACAATCTTCAACACAGGAGTTTTGAGGCTGCGAATCGATGTCGCGGTTTCTTCGGCAAATCTTTCGGCTGGAGCAAAAACTTTCACCCTACAATATAAAACTCTCGGCGCGGGGTGCGGGGCGGCAGAATCTTGGACAACGCTCGGTGCGGTAGATTCCGGAGTTATTTGGAGAGGTTACAACAATGCATCTCTTGTTGATGGCACAACACTTACTAATGTCTTGCTCGATCCATCTAATATTTTTGAATCATATGAAGAAGATGGCTCATCGGTCGCAAACCCGACAGCGGTATCAAACGGCAGCGCCGGAGAATGGGATTGGGTTGTGCAAAATAACGGGGCGGTAATTGGCGAGACTTATTGTTTTAAAATGGTAGAGACAACGGGACTTACAGATTTTTCCGCATACACTAATTATCCGCA
>MFIE01000025.1:343-2269 GCA_001778785.1 Candidatus Giovannonibacteria bacterium RIFCSPLOWO2_01_FULL_46_13 | reverse complement strand
CCGATCAAGGTGGCGGTTCAGGGCAAGGAGATCCGCCGCCCCCAGGATCAACTGGTGGAGGAACTGGCGAGGGCGGAGGCGCTGGAGGAGGAATTGATGCCGAACCGCGATTATTCAAAAAGTTTGCCATGAATCTTGGGAATTTAGTCATGGCAATATTCTGGTTCAAATAAAAAATGAAAAATAATCGCGGGTTTGTCCAACTTTTAGTTATTTTAGTCCTAGTAGTAATCATTATTAGCCTTCTTGGGGTATCGCTAGGGGACATCCCAGAAAAAAATACTTTAAAAGAAAATTTTGGATACGTCTGGGACGGAATAGAATACGTTTGGGAAAATTTTATTTATCCGTACGCTGGAACAATCTGGGAGAAGGCGAGGGAATATATTTGGGAGCCGATCTTAAGGACCGCCAATAAAATCCGGCAGTAGAAGGGAGGGGTTTGAACTAATGGGTATGTCGCAAAAGCTATGTTGTGCGACGTACCATATGAACGGCAAAAGGGCTTCCCTCTCATTTAAGATCTAAAGCCCCGGGCAATTGGCCGCCGGCCGATATCCCGCCTTTTCTGCTTCTTCTTTGGAGGAAAAATATATCTTGTTCTCCTCTTTTATTCTCTCGGCGCCAGCGCATCCCTCAAGATGGTAGACTGTCCCGTTCTTTGATCCAACTATAGCCCCTTCCCTTTTTTCGTCTTTAGCAGGGGATTCTGCGGAAGATTTAATGCTGGAAATTGCTTGCGCCTGTATCTCTATGGGAAATTTTTCGTCCCGAAGCACAGAAATTCTGCCCAAAGCGAAGCCAATTACCGCTACCATTGCTATGGTAAACACCAAAAAGAGGTCGTTTTTGTTCGAAGCGAGCCAGGCCTTGATTTTTCCAGAGCTTTCCTTTATCATATACTAATAATAAATTAGATTATGGCACATACAAAAGCCACAGGATCCACAGCAAATTTACGTGATTCAGGACCGAAATACCTCGGGGTTAAATTGTTTTCCGGAGAAAAAGCTAAAATTGGCTCCATTATAATCCGCCAGCGCGGTTCGAAATTCTGGCCCGGCCAGAATGTTCGCGTCGGAAAGGACTGGACGATTTACGCGATCAAAGAAGGGATCGTAAAATTTTCGACAAAAAGAAAAAGCCGCTTTGACGGCAAAACGGCCCGGGTAAAAACAGTTAGCGTTATCCCCGCTTAGTTTTCTAACGGCTTAATTTCTATCTTCAGCTTGGCCCTCTCTCCGGAGGGATTTTCTATATCTATCTCCACCTCCCCTATTTCCTTCAGGGGCTTTTCCATTTTTATCCAATTCTCGGAAACTTCCCTAAATCCTCCTTCGCGCAATTTCTCTTCGATATTTTTCGCGCTGATCGCTTTGTAAAGACTTCCCTTATCGGTTGCCTTGGACAAAAACGTTAAAACTTTTCCATCAAGCCGCCCGATTTCTTCCGAACTTTTTTTCTCGATTTTTTCCTTCTCCTTCCCTCTCGCCTTCTGTTCCTCTTCGTGTTTTTTTATCTTCTCGCGTGTCGCGAGCTCCGCTAGCTTTTTCGGCAAAAGAAAATGTCTAAAAAATCCATCCGAAACTTCTTTCACGTCTCCCCTCTGCCCAACCTTGGGCACATCTTTCAAAAGTATTATCTGGGCCATAATTATTCAGTCCAATTTTTTAATATTTCGACGGCTTTATCCAACTGCGGATCTTTTTCGGCCTGGACATCTTCCGCGGTCATCTTAACCTCGACGTCGGGCTTGATCCCTTCCTTCGTTATATCCTCGCCGTTCGGCGTAAGCCAGCGCGCCACAGTTAATTTCAATGAAGTATCCGAAGTTATCGATATCAATTCCTGCACCGAACCTTTTCCGAAAGTTTTCTCCCCGACTAACTTTGCGCGTTTGTGGTCGCGAAGCGCCCCGGCCAAAAT
>MFIE01000025.1:0-264 GCA_001778785.1 Candidatus Giovannonibacteria bacterium RIFCSPLOWO2_01_FULL_46_13 | reverse complement strand
TGAAGCCGCTCTTCCCCATCGCGATATTTCTCCCGCAAAACCACGTCGCCCGTTCCCAAGAACCAGGAAGAAATGTCCACGGCCGATTCCAAATATCCCCCCGGATTATTCCTTAAATCGATTATAAGTTTGTTCGCGCCGGAACTCGCAAACGTGCGAAGCGCGGACTGGAATTCAAAAGCCGAACGCTCCGAGAAGCTATGCAGGGTTATCCTGAAAATATCCGAGCCGATTTTTTCCGTCTCAATGATCGGGACCTGGATC
>MFIE01000024.1 GCA_001778785.1 Candidatus Giovannonibacteria bacterium RIFCSPLOWO2_01_FULL_46_13 | reverse complement strand
TGTATCCGCCGCCTTTATTCAGACGACATTTATTGCTGGCCTTATATTCTGCGTTGGGCTGATCCTATCTCTCCTCGCTTTAACGAGCCGAGATGGCTATTTGTCGCTTGTTGCTCCCATCTACAACATAAACACAATATGGGCGATGCTGGCCGGACTTGTCTGGTTCAAGGAGTATGAAAAAGTCTCGGTCGCTTATGCGGTTGTCGGCGCAGTGTTGATAACGCTTGGCGGCGGATTTATCGGCCTGGCGAAAAAATGATAAGCAAAAATTCAAAAGAAAGGAGAAAAAAGCTGCATAGTGATATGCAGCTTTTTCATTTTTGTGCTATTTCCAAGTTAATGGATTCATCAAAGCCGGAAAATTATCATGTGGCGACAAAGGCTTTCGTTCGAAATGGCGAGGACATTTTGATATGTTACGATGCAAATAACGACACATGGGATTTGCCTGGCGGCAGAATTGGAAGGGGTGAGTTCGGGATTCCTCTGGAAAAAATTTTGGATCGGGAAATTATAGAAGAGCTTGGAGTATCTTTCTGGAGAAATAGTACTTTCCGAAGAACATGCTGAATATAAATGGGTTTCACTTGAAGAAGCCTACAAACTTCTTCCCGGCGGCCAGCAGGACGGGATCGGGAAATATATAAAATATTTGGACAGAGGGAAAAATCAGCTCGTTTATTGAGCGGACTTCTTTATCGAACGAGGTTTAGATTTCCAGCTTCAAGCCGAGCTTATCGGCGATTTGCTTGAGCCATTTCTCATGGCGATCCACTTTGTGGGAAAGCATCACCATCTCTTGAAAGTAAGTATCAGCTTTTGTTGCGTAAGAATCTATTGATGTGAGTAGGCTGGAAAAGCTCTTTCGCATTTCTTCCTGGAACGATGAAAATTCTTCCTTTGTGGGAAATACTTCTCCGTTAGCTTCAATTACGGCTTTTATATCGCTCTTATCTAACATACTTGTATTATAAGACGTTGATTTATAGGGTCAAATTACCAGCACTTGACCTTGTGTGCTAAAATATAGAAATGCATGGGGAGGCGCCTAAGGGAGAAAATGTAGTATATTTCGCCAAAACCAACTTCCGCGGGGCGGATCGGGTTTTCGGCATAAAGCAGCGCGACCGGCGCCAGCATTTCTACGTTGTTGGGAAAACCGGGACGGGGAAATCCGAGCTTTTGAAAAATATAATTTTGCAGGACGTAAACAACGGCGAGGGAGTCGGCGTGGTAGACCCGCACGGAGAACTCGTCGAAGACATTTTGAAGAAAATCCCAGCTTCGCGCATCAACGACGTAATTTATTTCAACCCTTCGGACATGGATAACCCCATCGGTTTTAACGTGCTCGAAGTCCCCGACCCGACGTATAAACACTTGGTCGTCTCGGACTTGATGGCCATCTTCACAAAAATTTGGGCGAATGTCTGGTCGGCGCGTATGGAATATATTTTGCAGAACTGCATCTTGGCGCTTCTCGACACTCCGGGGACGACACTTTTGGGAATCCCGAGAATTTTGGTAGACAAAAATTACCGCGAGCGCATCGTAAAAAATATTAAAGATCCCGTGGTGCGGTCTTTCTGGACGCACGAATACGAAACTTGGCGCGACCAATTTAGGAACGAGGCCATCGTCCCTATCCAAAACAAAGTCGGCCAATTTTTGAATACGCCTTTCGTGCGAAATATCGTCGGCCAGCCGAAAAGTACTCTGAACATCCAGCAGGTCATGAACGACGGGAAAATCCTTTTGGTAAACGTTTCCAAGGGAAGGATGGGGGAAGACAACTCCGCGCTCCTGGGCGCCATGATAATTACGAAACTGCAATTGGCGGCGATGGAACGTGTGCGCATAGTGGAGGAAAATCGGCGCGACTTCTATCTATATATCGACGAGTTTCAAAACTTCGCCACGGATTCTTTCGCTTCGATCCTTTCGGAGGCAAGAAAATATCGTTTGAATTTAACGGTTGCGCACCAATATATCGGCCAGCTCGTAACGGATACCTCGACAAAAGTGCGTGATGCGATTTTCGGGAACGTCGGGACGATGATCGTTTTCCGTATTGGCGCCGCGGATGCCGAAGCTATGGAAGCGGAATTTGAGCCGGAATTTACTATCGAGGATTTATGTAACCTTCCCAATTACAATGTTTATTTAAAACTTATGGTAAACGGGGTGACTTCGCGCCCGTTTTCCGCCGAGACCCTCCCGCCGATGCGCTGGGGCGATTCGGAAGACCATAGCGAAAAAATAATTAAAGTCTCGCGCGAGCGTTACGGTATGGACCGCAAGGAAGTAGAGTTGCGTATAGAAAAATGGGCCTCGGCGCTTTTTGAAGCGGAGGAAGCGGAAGCCGCGTCGTCCGATGGGCCGAAAGAAAAATTCAAGACGCGCTGCTGGATTTGCGGAAAAGAAGTAAACGTTCCGTTTAAGCCGGACGATGTGCGGCCGGTTTACTGCGCGGAGGATTTGAAAAAAGTTGAAGCTGGTGAAATTCCTCCGGCGCAGAAACGAAAACCGATCGGCGGGGGAGCAAGGGCGCACGATAAATATTCCGATTCACTACCATCTTTGGGGATTGAGTTTGATGTAAAAGAAGAGAAGCCAGCGGTCGCACCGTCAGGACCCGCCGCAGTTCCTCCACATCAGCCAGCAGCCGCGTTGCCGCGAGCGCCGGAAAGATCTTTCAGGGGCGCGCCGCCGCGTCCATCTTCGCATGAAGGTTCGTTCGTCCTTCGCCAAGACCGCCCAGGAAAAACTATTTCCCTTTCGGAATTACGTGCCCGGCCGAATAATCCGGCACATCAAGGAGGAGGATTTAATCCTGACCGAGCCAAGAAAGGCCCGGACTTGGAAGGCCTGCGCGCTTTGTTAAAAAATACAACCGGCCCTAAAGATGAAGACAACAGGAAAGAATCTTAATTTTCATTTTTTAATTTTAGCTATCCTCGTCCTGCTATTTCCTATTTTAACTTTTGCCCATCCGGGCGGCCTTGGCGCGGATGGGTGCCACGTTTGCAAAACTAATTGCGAAAAGTGGGGGCTCTCCACCGGCGAGAGGCATTGTCATAATTCTTCGGCACCCGCTCCAGCGCCTGCACCGACTCCTCCTCCGCCACCACCGGCATCTCCTGCGCCATCGCCGACGCCTGTACCGGCTCCAACCCCACCGGTAAATCCGCCGATCCCGCCGACAGCTCCTCCGCCAGCTGGCGGATCAGGCGGGCAAGCACTTTCTCCAAATCCGATACCAGCTCCGAAAATCCCAGCACCTCAGCCGGCTCCTGTTACGGTAAATCCTCCAGCGCCTTCACCCCAACCCGCACCAGCTCCTACGTCAGTAGGAGCATTACAAGAAGAAACTAAAGACGTTCAGGCAGACAAACAAACCGCCGCGGTTTCCGAATCTTCTTTTTTCACAAAATCCTCCACGATGTGGCTTTTTTCCGCGGTAGGCGTAGCCATTTTGGCCGCCTTAGGATTTATCGCCTCAAGACGAGTATAGTTTATAAGTTTTCTCGCGCATTTTTTCGAGCGAGAAATTATTTTCAACTTTTATGCGCGCATTTTTGCCAAGTTTTTTGTATAGTTTCAAATTTTGGACAAATTTATCGAGCGTCCGCGCGAGTATTTCGTGATTTTCCGAAGGGATCAAGACCCCCGTTTTATCCGAGTCGATAATATCAAAATTTCCGCCGACGGCCGTTGCGATAATCGGTAGCTCTGCTAAAGAGGCTTCGAGAAGCGCGTATGACAAGCCTTCTTTGCGCGATGGGAAAACGAAAACATCAAAAGCTTTTAAATATCTGGACGCATCCTGCAAATTTTCTATAACCCGGACCCTCTCATGAAAAATTTCCTGCCGCTCCGGGCTTTCTCCTCCAGCGACAAGGGCGAGGGTGACGTGCGGATGTTTTTCAAAAATCGGGTAGGCGGCTTTCAATAAAACGTCCCAGCCTTTGTTGCGGACCCATTCGCCGACGGTGCCGATGACGAGTTCGTGTTCCTCTTCGCCGAAAAGTTTTTGTCGTGCCTCTTTTTTCCTAAAAAATTTTACGCTATCGACGGCGATGCCGTTCGGGATCAGTAAAAGTTTTTTCTGGGAGGCGATTTTATACCTCAGGGCGGAATTATAATCGATGGAAGTTATGCAAATTATTTTATCGTAAAAAGTGGAGGTTATTTTGGAGAGTGCCCGTATTAAAAATCTTTGCCATTTGGGACGGGCTTCGTGAAAAGCCCAGCCGTGCGCCGTGAAAATCATCTCAAGCTTCCCGCCAAAAATTTTATAAATCCATCCGGCAAGCCCGCAAACCCCGCCCGCTTTGGACGAGTTTACATGTATAACGTTTGGTTTTATCTTGTACAAAATATTTAGCACTTCGAAGAAGCTGATGATGTCGCTCAACACGGAAATCTTTCTCTCGAAGTGCGGGATTTCGATATAAGTGGCCTCAATTGCGGAGGTTTTTTCCTTAAGGGCGCCCGTCCCGCCTGCGGCAATAAAAACCTCAAAAGCGCTCTTGTCGAGCCCAGAGGCCAAATCTACAACGTATTTTGCCGCCCCGCCCCAATAGGATTTGGTGATGAAATAGACAATTTTCATTTTTTATTTTATAATTTTACTATACTTTATGGAAAAAAAGAAGGGTACAGCAGTGATATTTTCTACCGCGTATTTGCCGATGATCGGAGGCGCGGAAACTGCCTTGAAGGGAATAACGGACAATATAGACAACTTCCACTTTATACTTTTAACTTCCCGGTTCAGGAAAAGTCTTCCCAGTACAGAAAAAATTGGGAATACGGTCATCTACCGCCTCGGGTTTGGGAATTCTCTCGACAAATATTTCCTGCCGCTCTTTTCTTTTTTTAAATTTATCTCGGTAAAAAATAATTTACAAAAGCCGGTTTTATTTTGGGGAATGATGGCTTCGTACGGTTCCATTGGGGCGATGCTTTCAAAAATCTTTTT
>MFIE01000023.1:52845-60888 GCA_001778785.1 Candidatus Giovannonibacteria bacterium RIFCSPLOWO2_01_FULL_46_13 | reverse complement strand
GCGCAGATACGACCTCATCCCGAATTTGGTGGAAACGGTTAAGGGATACGCCGCGCATGAGTCGCAGGCGTTCGAAAATGTAACAAAAGCCCGCGCCGCCGCAATCTCCGGTAGCGCTAACCCGCACGACCAGGCTGCCAAAGAAAATATGCTCTCTGGCGCCTTGAAAAGTATTTTCGCGGTTGCCGAGGCATATCCGGATTTAAAAGCGAATACGAATTTTCTTGAGCTCCAGCGAGAACTCTCGGACACGGAAAATAAAATCCAAGCCGCGAGAAGATTTTTCAATTCAAACGTCTTAGCTATCAACAACGCTGTCGAAGTTTTCCCATCGAATGTTATCGCGGGGATGCTCGGCTTTTCTAAAGAAGAATTTTTCGATCTCGACGAAACCCCGGCGCAACGCGAACCGGTGGCTGTGACATTCTAAGCATGAACCAAAAAGGTTTTATAAATATTTTACTTCCGATAGCCGTTTTGATTTTCGTTGCTATTGGGGCGGGGATTTATTTTTACAGTGATAAATCTGCAAATGAAAACATTGCTCAGAATAATTCTGACGGAACTGCAACCTGGAAAACATATGAAAATATTCGATATGGTTTTAGCTTTAAATATCCGCAAGAACTTAAGGAGGTCGCCTCCCATCCGGACAGTGTTTTTGATCTCTCTTTAAGGGAGGGCGATATATACAGTCACGGAATTGAAGTCTCAGTTATAAGAAAAAAGTTTGACCCGAATGATATTCAAACAAACTATGCAAAAGTAGAAAATCCAGAAATAAGAGAATTCGAGGGTATAAAATGGTACGAATATGGAGAGGGAGATGGGGGTTGCCGGGTAACATATAATGACACTTCTTTAGGCAATAATACGCTAAGAATTGGTATAAGTAGGTGCGAACCCCAAAGCGCTAATCCATATGAAGATGACGCATTTCTAGATAAATTTCTTTCAACATTCAAGCTCGTTCCAATTTATAATGTTAGTGCTGAAACTGCAGATTGGAATATATACACTAATTTAGAATATAAATTCGAATTCAAATATCCAAAGGAATGGAGCTTAAGTTTTCTTAGTGGTGGGTATTCAACTAGCGAAAATCAAGCGCAATCGTGGATGGTTACAAAGTCTCCTTATTATGCATATGAAGGAATGCCATATGGATGTGAAGATTGTTCTGGGTTTTTTGTGCATCCAACTTCTTGTTATCCATTATTTTCTAATTTCGAGAATGCAAAAAAAGACAGAGTTGTAATTAATGGTGTGCCAGGAGAGGGATACACTAAAATTGAAAATGGAATGCTGTTTTCTTCTGATATTATTTTCCCGCTAAAGTTTTCCGGTAGCGACTGCGGTTCAATTGAAATATACATAAACCCAACTCTCACTATCAATGAACAAAAAGAAGAAGAAAATATATTGGAGAAAATTCTGTCGACGTTCAGATTTATTGAGTATTCCGATATAAACGGTTAATGGCAACTATTTGGACGCACCGTGATTCAAATATCCGGAAGACGTGGTTTTTGATCACGTTGTTTTTGGTTATCGTCACGACCGTCGGCTGGGTTTTTTCGCAGATTTACGGAAATCCGGGAATTTTTATTTTTGCTTTTCTTCTCAGCATTTTGATGAGTGTCTTTTCGTACTGGTTTTCGCATAAAATCGTCATCGCGGCGACGGGCGCGAAATTGCTTCCGGATTCTGCCGCGCCAGAAGTGCACAATATAATAGAAAACCTTGCGATTACGGCGGGGCTTCCTAAGCCGAAAGTTTATATAGTAGATTCTCCTCAGCCGAATGCGTTTGCGACTGGACGCAATCCCGAAAATGCAGTTGTTGCGGTTACTTCAGGAATTTTGGAAAAAATGAACAGGACGGAACTCGAGGGAGTTTTAGCGCACGAGATGAGCCACATCGGCAATCGCGATATGTTGGTCTCGACGGTCGTCGTGGTTTTAGTTGGGGTGGTCCAGCTTTTGGCCGATATATTTTTGCGTTCGATGTGGTGGGGAGGAGGAAACAACGACCGCGATCGGGGAAGCGCAGGCGGAATACTTCTTTTGATAGGGATTGCGCTGGCAATTTTAGCGCCCATCGCCGCGATTTTAATTCAGCTCGCGGTCTCGCGAAAAAGAGAATACTTGGCGGACGCTTCGGGAGCATTGCGCACGCGCTATCCAGAAGGGCTTGCTTCAGCGCTACAAAAATTAGCGCACGACAACACGCCGATGCGCCAAGCGAACCACGCAACCGCGCATTTGTGGCTCGATGACCCGTATCAAGGGAAGAAAAATACAGTCTCGTGGTTGGCAAAAATTTTTATGACGCATCCGCCGATCGAGGATCGCATTAAGCGCTTGCGGGAGATGTAATGGCGAAAAAAAAGTTACCAAATCCGCTGGGGAGGGATATTGGGACCGTGATAATTTCGGTCTTTGTCGCGATTTTTATCGTGGAAAGCGGGATCATGCACGAGATTCTGCAAAGCACGGAGTCTCACATAATCGGAAGTTTTATTGCCGGGATATTTTTTACTTCCGTTTTCACCACAGCGCTCTCGATTGTTGTCCTTGGTGAAATCGCCGCGGGAAACTCTATTTTTATAACGGCTTTGTTCGGAGCGGCTGGAGCATTGGTCGGTGACCTAATAATTTTTCGGTTTGTCCGCGATAGGCTCTCGGAAGATTTGATGGAATTCATAAAAAAGGGGCACCCAAAATTACGCGCCTTATTCTACTCCAGGGCATATAGAAGATTCCTGCCGTTTCTCGGGGCTTTGGTGATCGCCTCGCCCTTTCCGGATGAATTAGGCCTTGTGATGCTCGGCGCGGCTCACGTTAAAACAAAATATTTTGTCATGATTTCTTTCGGTTTTAATTTCCTCGGGATACTCGCGATAGGTTTGATAGCGAAGGCGATTTTGTGATATCTTCGTAGGGATGGAGGGTTCGCATAGCGGTCTAGTGCGCACGCTTGGAAAGCGTGTAAGGGGTCATTCCCTTCGAGAGTTCGAATCTCTCACCCTCCGCCAGATTGGCAACTTTGAACCTAAGCCAAATAAGGCTTAATTCAGTCAAAGTTGCTAAAATATAGATATGAAATTACTTCTAAGCTCAAACGGGTTTTCAAATCAAGCGATCGCCGACGCGCTCTTTGACCTAGTAGGCAAGAAAGCGGAAGAGGCTAGTTTGGTCTTCATCCCTACTGCTTCGAACGTCGAAGCAGGTGATAAAGATTGGCTCATTAACGACCTTATCAATATTAAAAAGCAAAATTTCAAATCTGTTGCCATAACTGATATTTCTGCCGTGCCAGAGAATATCTGGCGTCCCCAACTTGAAGAAGCCGATGTTCTGTTCTTTGAAGGTGGCAATACCTATCACCTGATGCGTTGGATAAACGACTCAGGATTGATAAAGCTTCTGCCTAACATGCTGAAAACGAAAGTATATGTCGGATTGAGCGCAGGAAGCATGATAACTGGCTCCGACCTTAATCTTCGACTCTCCAAGACCATATACGGCGAAGACGCTGAAAAAGATTCAATGCCCGGACTTGGTCTTGTGGATTTTTACTTCTTGCCACATCTCAACAACCCTCATTTCTCTGCACGGATTGAAGAAAACCTAAACGAAGCGATGAAGGAAATCACAAAGAAGACTTATGTGTTGGATGACCAGTCGGCCTTAAAGGTTGTTGACGGCAAAGTTGAGCATGTTGGCGGTGGTAAATATTTAGAATTCAATTAGCTATGGCAATTAAAATCACTTATTTCGTTCACGGCACCACAACTGACAATGAACAGCATATTTCATCTGGATGGAAAGATGTTGAACTTTCGGAGCTTGGCATAAAACAATCAATTGCACTTAAAGATCAGACCAAGGATCAGAAATTTGATGTAGTTTTCTGCTCTGATTTAAGGCGTGCTCAAGATTCCGCAAAGCTTGCCTGGGAAGGCACGTATCAGATCATTCCCGATGCGAGACTGCGCGAATGCAATTACGGAACTCTAAACGGTGCCTCATCGAATATTGTCGAACCAATGCAGGAGGAAGAATGTATTGAGAAGCCGTTTCCTGAGGGTGAAAGCTACGAGGATGTAAAAGTTCGCGTTGCTGACTTCCTCGAATTTCTAAAAAAGAACTACGATAGCAAGCATGTAGCTATTGTTGGTCATAAAGCCCCTCAACTATCGCTCGACGTACTCCTGAACGGTAAGACTTGGAAACAAGCTCTTGCCGAAGATTGGCGAAAAACTAAATCCTGGAAGCCGGGATGGGGATATGAACTACAGTAAATTATGCGCAATCTTTCAAAAAGAGAAAATCTTATCTTAAAGAGTTCTTTGCAAAATAAAATAATTTTATTCAATCAGATTATCAGACCAGGTTTTAATTTCGGAACAGTAACGAGGAAAGATAACCCAAGAGAGTATTTCGCTTCAAGTATTTTAAATAAGATATATTCTCTAAATGTATCAATGGAGAATAGCCTGTTGACCAATGATGTTTTTCTATCAATTTATCTTTATAGGTATATTTATGAATTATATATAAAAGTCTTCTACATATTTTCAGGATTGTCTGAAGGACAAATTTTATCTAGACTCGATGAATTTTTCGATAATAAGAATTGGATTCTTAAAGATATTAAGAACGAAATAAAGGATAGTTTTCTGCCTCCGAATTTTAAAGGAGACCACGAAGAAAAATATAAGATGATTTGCAGATTTGTTCATCCAAATCATGAAAGCTTTAAGTTGCATCTCAACAGAACAGATGACCAGCAGTTTGAATTTTTAGTTCCCAATATACATCTAGCAATGTGGCATAGTGTTGGAATAATTAAACTTTTTTCAGACGCAAGACTATTGAATTTTGATAAAAACATTAACCAGGAAGATTTGGTAGAGCTACAGAGAGAATAATATTTTTATCACTTGATTGAGTAATCTACTGCGTTTCTGCCCTTATACAACTTGGGTTTAGGTACCTCAAACTATTCGGGGTGAACTTTGTAGATAGCTCTCAACTTTTGTATACTTTTATCAAGATTCTCGAATTTGAGCCGTACTTTCGGTTCAAAGTCCCGGGCATCGTCTCCGCCAGATTGGCAACTTTGAACCGAAGTAAAATAAGGTTCATTTGGCCAATAATCAGTGATATTATTTACTATGGTCATAATCCTCAATTTCGGAAGTCAGTTTGCCCATCTCATAGCAAGACGCGTGCGGGATCTCGGCGTAAAAGCTGAGATTTTGCCTTTTAATACTCCTGCGTCGGAAATACAGAAACATAATCCTGTTGGTATCATTCTCTCTGGTGGGCCTGCATCAGTATTAGAAAAAGGTAGCCCGCGACCGGACAAAGTTATATTTAAGCTCGGCATTCCAATTCTAGGTATCTGTTACGGGCATCAAGTTATGGCGCAAATGCTTGGTGGAAAGGTTATCAAGGGAAGACATCGAGAGTTCGGCAAAGAGATTTTAAATATTAAAGACAAGAAAGGAATTTTTCAGGCGCTCTCATCAAGGGAGGTTGTGTGGTTTTCTCACGGCGACCAAGTGTCAGTCTTACCAAAAGGGTTTAAACCAACAGCATCTACTATGGGTTGCAAACATGCAGCTTTTGCTGATTCAAAGAATAATTTTTATGGCATCCAATTCCATCCAGAAGTGACTCATACCCAGCATGGTGAAAAGTTACTCAAAAACTTTCTACTCACGATTTGTAAAGCAAAAAAGAACTGGAAGATTAGCTCGGTAGCAGAAAACATTATCGCGGAGGTTAAGAGCGAGGTTGGAGACAAGCACGTTGTAGTGGGTATTTCAGGCGGAGTAGACTCACTCGTTGCCGCGACACTCATTTATCAAGCTATCGGCAATCGCCTCCACGCAGTATTTGTAGATACCGGCCTTCTTCGCAAAGGAGAGGTTGAGCAAGTGGCTTCATACCTACGCAAAAATGGCTTCAAACAACTGCATGTCATAGATGCAAGCCAGCTTTTCTTGAAACGATTAAAGGGCATCTCCAACCCAGAACAAAAGCGTAAAATCATCGGACATAGTTTTATTGAAGTATTTGAAAAGGCGGTCAAGAACGAGCTTAAGAAGCACACGATCGCATATCTAGCCCAAGGAACAATTTACCCTGACCGCGTTGAGTCCGCTTCGACATCCAAAACAGCAGCAAAAATCAAAAGTCATCACAACCTTACACTTCCAGAGAAAATGGGCTTTAAGATTCTTGAACCGATAAAGGACTTATATAAAGACGAAGTACGTCGAGTAGGTCTAACTCTCGGACTTCCAAGAGAGCTACTCTGGAGACATCCGTTTCCAGGCCCAGGACTTGCTGTACGCATTGTCGGGGAAATTACTGAAGAGCGACTTCAAATCCTCCGCGAAGCTGATGCGGTATTTATTGAGAAATTACGCAAGGCCGGAGAATACGAAAAGATCTGGCAAGCGTTTGCAGCATTGCTGCCTGTTAAGGTGGTAGGTGTTATGGGCGACAGTCGAACCTACGAATATGTCATTGCACTTCGGGCTGTTGATTCGATAGACGGCATGAGTGCTGACTGGCACAAAATCCCGAATGAGCTGCTGGAAAAGGTCTCAAATGCGATTATCGGCAAAGTAAGAGGAGTAAATCGAGTGCTTTACGATATTACTCAAAAGCCCCCTGCCACTATAGAATATGAATAAACATGACAAATAAAGAAAAGTATAAATATGCTTACGCGCTGACGAGTATGGCGTCTACGGGGCTTTCTTTTGTGGAAGATTCTTTAAATAATATGATGCGCGATACAACTGACCTCTCTCGTCTAAGGTCGTTCTATATTCTCATCTCCTACAACTTTGAGCTTATCCTAAAATCGAGAATAGTAATGGTGGAAAATTTCACGGACAAACATTCTCTAAACGATCGCCTGATAAAGCTCGGTCATGGCATACAAGCAATAGCAGAAGCACTTGGGAATGCTGGTTTGCAAGAAGTAGGTATCTCAAAAGTTGAAAAGAGTTCTGCACAGTACAAAATTTCTACAACCCATTATCAAGAAATTCTGATAGAAGATTTTATAAAGATTAGATACGACTTTCTCGACGACATCACTCACACTGTTGATTCTCAGGAGCATGAACGGATAAAGAAATATATGGACTCACTTTTCTTAATTTTGAGAAAAGTGAAAGAGAAAAACGACGAGGCAAAAAACGGTCATGGTGCTCAGATAGAATAATCGACTGCATTTTGCCCCTTATCTGACTTTGGCTTCGGTACCTCAAACCATTCAGGGTGAACTTTGTAGATATCCCTTAGTTTCTGTATACTTTTATCAAGATCATCGAATTTGAGCCACGTTTTCGGTTCACAGTTCCGGGCATCGTCCCCGCCAGTCAGGATTTCGTAAGCCAGAGGAAACTGAGAGCATTCCAAACTGCCAAAGAACCTGAAAACAAATCGACTCGAACCATATTTTGTAGGGGCAAAAGAAATTTTTTCATAAAGATTTTTTGAAAATAGAAACTCGTAGGGGCTTCCATTTTCGTTTGACAATTCACTAGAAATAATATTATATATTAGTCGACTAGTACATTTCTAAATCAAAAATTGAAAGGAGAAATTCGCAATGCGAACCAAAACGTCTCGCCTCAGGCAAGTCGTGCGGTTCTGCGTTGCAGGAGCCGTCGGCGTTATTGCTTACTACGCCGCGTTGTATGGCCTCACGGAATATCTGGGTGTCTGGTATGTTCTTTCTGCGCTGATTGGTTTCGTCCTGAACACAGGGCTGAACTTCACACTTCAGAAATTCTGGACATTCCAGAACAAGGAAACTCACATGGTTGGCCGTCAGCTCGCGCTGTATGTCGCCATGACCGTTTCCTTTCTCATCGGCAACACACTCTTTCTGTACCTCATGGTGGAGTATCTGCACCTTTGGTACATCGGGGCGCAAGTGATTCTCATGATAGTCATCTCTGTCTTGAGTTTCATCATCTCTGGCAGAATCTTCAGAAATGAGAGGACA
>MFIE01000023.1:37630-52791 GCA_001778785.1 Candidatus Giovannonibacteria bacterium RIFCSPLOWO2_01_FULL_46_13 | reverse complement strand
GGGCGATCGCTACTCGACCGGCGAAGGGAGTTTCAACAAGGGCAAGCAAGGCAGTCGCCAAGTTACCCTCATGAACGCAATCTTCTTTGAAGGAAGCGGCTTCGAGTTCAAAGACAGTCGCCGCAACCTTTTTGTCGAAGGGGTCGAACTCATGTGGCTCATCGGCCGAGAGTTTCAAATTGGTACCGCCCGCTTCCGTGGTGTGAAATACTGCGACCCGTGCCAGCGACCGAGCAAGCTCTCCGGCAAGGCAAAGAGCTTCCAGCAGACATTCTTTGACCGCGGCGGTCTTCTTGCCGAGGTCACCGAGGGTGGCGTAATCAACATTGGCGACGAAGTGATTCCTCCGCCAAAGGGCTACTAGCTCCTCGTTCATGGTGTTGGAGCAACAAGCGCTTCTCCTCGCGGAGTCGCGCCTTTTCTTTTTTGATTTGAAAGAACTATTTTGTGCGTGCTCCGCACGCTCGAATTTGTATTCCGCCAAAGAAAAACTTAAAATTGTCAGTGTGCGCGGCGAGGGCAGAATTCCGTTCGAGCTATTTTTAGAATACTCCGCCAAGTAGTTTTAATCTTTGTTCTCAACGTTTTATAAGACGAGGAACGAAGGGATTCACTAATATGAAATATTTACAAAATATAGAGGAACAAAAAGCGATTAAATGGATGGGAGAAGCTGCAAAAGTTGCCGGTGAAGCTCTTTGCCTCAAAGCAAAGTGTGGGAGCGTTATTGTAAAAGACGGAGAAGTCATTGGTCGAGGGTACAATGCTCCTCCAGTTGATGATGAGAAAAATCGTACATGCTTAGATGAATACGATTTTTCAGGAAAACCAAAATATGATCATACATGTTGTATGCATGCAGAATGGAGAGCTATTCTTGACGCCATAAAACGAAATCCAGAAAAACTAAAAGACTCCCAACTGTACTTCACGAGGGTCGATAAGGACGGGAATACTAAAAAATCCGGAGAACCGTATTGTACGGTATGTAGCAGATTTGCACTCGATGTAGGCATTGCCGAATTTTTACTTTGGCATGATAAAGGTATTTATTCCTACCCGACGCAGGAATATAATAAATTATCTTATGCTTACAGAGACCCGCAATCTTAGATCATGGCGCGAAATTGGTACATTTGCCTTAACTTTCGCATAATTTTATCAATATTGTTGTAACTAAGCCGTCCTATCGGTTCAAAGTTCCGGCAATCGTCCCCGCCAGTAGTTTTGAAAAATGAGCAGTAAATAACCCTTATTTTGCGCTACATTTCAAAACTGAAAAGTGATAAAATGAGTGAACCCTGAAGGGATTCGAACTATAACTATGAGCTTAACTATATTAACCGGCCCAGCTGCTTCTGGGAAAAATACGATTTCAAAAATCCTCGCACAGAAAAAAGAAAAGTGCGCGGTTATTGATGTGGATACGATAAGACAGATGTATGTTCAACCACACAAGGCTCCTTGGGATGGCGAAGAAGGCAGGGCTCAACAACTATTGGGTGTAGAAAATACTTGTCTTTTGGCAAAGAATTATTCCCAACAAAACATTGACGTTGTTATCTTGGATGTACTCACAGACGAAACAGCAAGTCTGTATAAGAAAAATCTTGGAGAAGTAAGAATCATTTTGCTCATGCCCGTTTTTGCGGAAGCACAAAAACGTTTCAAGGAAAGACCATCTACAATTACAGATGAGGAGTTTAAAATGATCTATGAATGGGAAGAAAAACTGACAGTATTTGATGAGAAAATCGATAATACGTCTTTATCGGCACAGGAAACTGTCGATAAGATATCCGCTATTGGGATGTAATGCTAGTTATGCCTATGACAAAAATAAACCATACAAAAAAGAATATTGGTATCTCGCCAGAACGTCCGGCGGAGCTTCGCCGTCCCACTCGTCTTGCGGGTTCAAAACTCTCTAATAAACAAGTGGAGCAAGTCGTTAATACTGTTTCTGGGCAAAAATAGGGATATCGAATAAGCCAGGCTTTTCTTGGTAAATCCGCCTCAATTTTCGTATAATTCTATCAACACTGCTGTGGTTGGGCCGTCCTATCGGTTCAAAGTTCCGGCAATCGTCTCCGCAGAAAGGAAATGAAGTCGTTGGCCTGCCCGCTATAGACGGTTGCCAAAATTGCAGAGGCATTAGGAGTTCCGATAGGAGACCTGATGAAATAAACAAGGTAGATAATCAAAATAATTCATTCTTATAAATAAACTTATGAAAAGATTTTTACAATATTTCATTCTAGAGTTCGTGATTATATCCGCAGTCGGTTTGCTAGGATATTGGATTCTACGGATGCCGATTAATCTTCCGCAAATTACTCTCACGGCCACAGTTTCCGGGGCGATCATAGCTTTCGCCATGGTGACATTGCGGAACAATGGTTAAAAGAGCGGAGTTCCGCTAAAATAGAGGCATGAAAGATCTAAAATTTACAAGCTTAGCAGTAATAGTAATTCTTTTTGGCACAGCTCTTATTGAAGCTATTCAGAAACGAAACTGGCTGGAAGTCACACTCTTTCTGGCTTTAGTGGCAATAGCGCTTTGGGCGGATTTTAAAAAGAGTTAAATTTATGACTTCATGCTTGGCACAATGCTTGCAGGCAGGGAAAAACTTGAAATCGTCCTTTTCGTTCCCGCCGAGCCCAGTCAGTTCCGTTCTGATATTTTCAAACAGACGCCGCTTCCGTAAAAGGTGAAATCGTGTTATTCATATATAAAGCAACATATATGAATTCACCGCGTTTTGGGAAAACTATCGTCATGGCTTTGGGCGGATCGATCATGTATCCGGACAAAATTGACGTCGGCTTTCTGAAAAATTTTAAGAAATTTGTTACGGAGCGGTTAGCGAAAGGCAACCGCTTTTTGATAGTGGTTGGCGGCGGGCGGGTCGCGAGGATTTACCAAGAAGCGGCGCACAAATTCGCGAAAGTTACCTCGGAAGACAAAGATTGGATCGGGATCCACGCGACGCGCACCAACGCCCATCTCTTGCGCGTGCTTTTCCGCGACGTGGCGGATCCGGTCGTGATCGATGAGAGGTATAAAATGAAAGCGCTTAAGCATAAAGTGACGATCGCTTCGGGCTGGAGGCCGGGGTGGTCTACGGATTATGTTGCCGTAGCCCTTGCCGCGGACTTCAAAGCGGGGACGGTTATCATCGCGGGGAAACCCGACCACGTTTATGACAAAGATCCCGCCAAATATAAAAACGCAAAGGTTTTAGAAAATTTAAGCTGGACCAAATACCGGAAATTGATCCCGAGAAAATGGGAGCCGGGAGCGCATTCTCCGGTGGACCCGGTAGCAAGCGCGCTCGCGCAAAAAGAAAAAATCACAGCCGTCATATTAAACGGGCGGGATTTAAAAAATCTCTCCATGTTGCTCGACGGAAAAAAATTCAATGGCACTTCAATTTCTAACTAGTAAAAATGTATAAGTTAACTAAAAAAACACTCGCCATTTTTTGGCGTCATAGCAAAAAATATAAATGGCAGGTTATAGCTATAGTCTCCTGCGTTTTGATCTATACGTTGGCCCAAGCCTACGTTCCCCTTCTTTATAGGGATTTAATTGACGCGCTCACTGCGGGAAATTTGGATGCGGCTTTGGGTATCGTCATGTTAGTTTTTGTAGTCAATTTAATTAAGCTGACTAGTTTTAGGTTTAGCGGGTTCGTGAACAATTTTTTCGAAGCGCGGGTGATGGCCGATTTAACCAACACTTGTTACCAATATCTGCAGGAACATTCTTACGGTTTTTTTACGTCAAATTTCGTTGGAAGCCTGGTTACGAAAGTGCGGCGATTCGAACGCGCATTCGAGCAAATTTCAGATCAGATCCTTTTTGATCTTGGGCGGGCACTTTTAGACATGGTCATAATACACATAATTCTTCTTTGGCAGTACACATTTTTTGGTTTGATCATGGTTGCCTGGTCAGTTGTATATCTATTGTTCACGTATTTTTATTCCCGCTTCAAACTGCCGTATGATTTTCGCCGGGCGGAAGCGGATAGCCGCACTACGGGACATCTTGCGGATGCAGTGACCAATAATATTAACGTCAAGCTATTCGCGAATTATGGCTTTGAGAAAAATAAATTCAGCGAAACGGTTGAAGAGCAGTTTAGGCTACGTAAGAAAAGCTGGGATTTGGGGGCGATTTCCGATACTCTCCTGAGCTTTTATACGCTAGCGATAGAATTTATAATTATGTATTTTGCCGTTAGGATGTGGGGACAAGGGCTTCTAACGCTGGGAGATATTGCTTTATTTCAAGTTTATCTTTATAGGATATTCGATAAGTTATGGCACGCCGGAGGTAACATACGCCACATCTACGAGGCGTTGGCGGATGCCAATGAAATGACGGAAATACTTTCAGAGGAGCACGGGATAAAAGATTTGGAAGACGCAGGGCCGATAAAAATATCCAAGGGAGAAATCGAATTCCAAAAAGTTTCTTTCGGGTACCACGAAGACGGGGCGGTGTTGGATAATTTTAACTTCAAAATTAAAGCGGGGGAACGCGTCGCGCTTATCGGCCCATCGGGCGGAGGCAAGTCCACCATCGCAAAACTTCTTTTCCGTTTTTACGATGTCCGAAATGGAAAAATATTGATCGACGGGCAGGACGTAACCGAAGTTACCCAGGGTTCTCTCCGGGGCCAAATCGCGCTAGTGCCGCAGGACCCGATTTTATTCCACAGGAGCCTCATGGAAAATATTCGCTACGCCAGGCCGGACGCGAGCAACGAAGAAGTTACCGAAGCCGCGAGGCTCGCCCACGCGCACGAATTTATTTCTTCTTTTCCCGGCGGATACCACACGCTTGTGGGTGAGCGGGGAGTTAAACTTTCCGGCGGAGAAAGGCAGAGGGTCGCGATTGCCCGGGCTATTTTGAAAAATGCGCCGATATTGGTTTTGGACGAAGCGACTTCTTCTCTCGACAGCGAAAGCGAATTATATATCCAAGATTCTCTTAAAGAATTAATGCAGGACCGCACGACGATCGTCATCGCGCACAGGCTTTCGACGATCATGCAAATGGATAGAATAGTGGTTATCGACGGAGGGAGTATCATAGAGGAAGGCAAGCACGAAGAGCTTTTAAAGGCGCAAAAAGGGACTTATCAAAGGCTTTGGGAGATCCAAGCCGGAGGGTTTGCGGCGGCATGAAAAAATTAAACGAAAAGCGAAAAGAATATCTTAACGCGCTCCGGGTGGGGTGGTTTTTGGCTTTGCGGCAGATTAGGCGCGCCAACAAAAGCACTACCGCTTTGATAATTTTTATAATGGTGCTGACGTTTTTGAATTTGGTTGTTGTCTCCGGACTTCTGGTCGGCTTGATCGCGGGATCTTTCGAGCAGTATCGCGAGGGATATTCCGGGGAAGTTTATATCTCTTCGGCGGACGGACGGGACCACATCGAAAATTCGCAGGCGCTCGTAACTTTTCTAGAAAATCATCCAAAAGTTTACGCGATTTCTCCGCGTCACACCGCCTCCGCGCAAATTTTGGGGACGCTTAACGACCTGCCGGCAAAAGACGAACGCGCAAACTCGATTGGCGCGAGGTTAAACGGCATAGATCCGGAACTCGAGGAAGACGTGACTGGATTTTCCAGGTTTATTTGGAAGGGTGAAAATCTAGACCCATCCGAAGAGGGATATATCGTGGTCGGTTCGAACTTGATTAAAAAATATTCTTCTTTCGCGGACGCCAATATTCCCGGATTAAGTTTTTTGGAAGATGTTGATATCGGTTCGCGCGTCCGGGTTTCGATGTCGCGGGAGTCCGGGACTGTTTCGAAAGATTTCATAATCAAGGGGATCGCTAAGGCGAAGATAGACGAAATTTCTACGCGCGTTTTTGTCTTGGACAGGGAATTGAAGCGCATGATCCCCGTCAACAAAGAGGAACTGCAGGAAATTTCTGTCAAAACAGATTATGAATACGCGCCGATACTCGTCCAGGAGTTGAAAGATTTTATGGGCCCAAACGAAGCAAGGATACAAACTTCGGACGAAGCCATCCCGTCCTTTTTGCGCGACATTGAATCAACCATGAACGTTTTGGGAAATGCGCTTTCTTCGATCGCGCTTGTTGTCGCGTCCATCACGGTATTTATCGTAATCTTCATAAACGCTGTGACTAAGAGAAAGTTTATCGGGATTATGAAGGGGATCGGCATAAGCCCGTCCGCCATCCAATTTTCTTATGTTTTCCAAGCGATGTTCTATGGGATTTTGGGTTCGACCATCGGCTTGTTCCTGACTTTCGGAATTTTAAAGCCGTACTTCAACGCGAACCCTATAGATTTTCCTTTCTCGGACGGGATCTTGATCGCGACGTGGTCGGGCTCGTTCACCCGCGTGGCGATTCTGTTAATCGTGACTTTGGTCGCGGGATACCTGCCGGCGAAATTGATTATCAGGAAAAATACTTTGGACTCGATTTTAGGGAGATAATTTTATGATCCGCGCGGAAAAATTAGTAAAAAAATATGGGTCAGGCGAGCTCGAACTTACGGTCCTGAAAAATTTGGATTTGGAAATCAAGGACGGGGAATTCGTCGCGATAATCGGGCCTTCGGGCGCGGGGAAATCCACCCTTTTATACCAGCTTTCTTTGCTCGACGGGCCAACTTCCGGAGAAATTTATTTAGACAGGCAGAGGATTTCGGATTTAAGCGAGGTTGAAAAAACCGCTTTGCGCTTGAACAAGCTCGGGTACGTTTTTCAAGATTACGCCCTCCTGCCGGATTTAAATTCCATCGAAAATGTTATCTTGCCGATGCTGATGCAGGGAATGACGCATTCCAAGGCCGTAAAAAAAGCTGAAAAAGCGATGGCCCGGATCGGACTCTCTGATAAAATCCATAACCTGCCTGCCGAGCTTTCCGGAGGACAGCAGCAGCGCGTCTCCATCGCCCGCGCCATCGCGCACGATCCGCACATACTTTTTGCGGACGAGCCGACCGCAAACCTCGACACGGCTTCCGCGCGCCCGGTCATGGAATCGTTCCAGGATTTAAACAAAGACGGGCAGACCATAATCATGATCACGCACGAAGAAGAATACGCTTCCAAGGCGAAACGCGTTATAACGCTGAAAGACGGCGTTATAGTTTCGGACGAGAAAAATTAGCTACAAATCGAGATTATTTTTGTTTATATAAAAACCGCGAAGAGTTTTGACTCCGTAATAAGTCGCGATGAAAAATATTATCGCGAGTGTCTGGTTGGTCCAGAAAAACAAACTTCTAAAATATTCTCCGTCGGAAGCATACGTGTTTGCCGCGAGATATTCAAAACATATGAAGCCGATTATAGAGATTGCAAAATCAAGAGTACTCGTCCATTTTTGCCTTGGATTTATTAAGCCTGAAACAACTCCCACCACGACTATGGCGAGGATCGACACCACCAGAGGCACGGGGATCAATTCACCAAAAAATGGCAGGGTTACGATCATTATTGTCCCGCCGGCGATGAGGAGGCGCCTAACCGTATCGCCATAATAATGGCTTTTAGGCAGGTTTTTTGTTTCCCTGTCGACTATGAAATCCATTACCTTGATTATAGCTGTTTTTTGGCCAGGGGTATATAATATTAACAATGTCCAAATTTTATAATGCCAAGAGGAAAAAAAATTTGTATGACCCGGAATCGGAAATTCCGTTCAAAATCTCCCGATCAAAAATAGACTTATTTTTAAATTGTCCGCGCTGTTTTTATCTCGACCGCCGCTTGGGCGTGGGCCAGCCGCCGGGTTATCCTTTTTCACTAAACTCAGCTGTAGATAAACTTTTGAAAAAAGAATTCGATTCGCACCGCGCCAAAGAAACGGCGCATCCTTTGATGAAAAAATACGGGCTCGATTTGGTCCCTTATCCTAACGAAAAAATGGAGGAGTGGAGGGATGCTCTCGGCGGAGGGGTGCAGTATCACGACAAAGAAACAAATTTAATAATCACGGGCGCGATTGATGATGTTTGGGTAAATCCGAAAAAAGAATTGCACATTGTTGATTACAAGGCGACGTCGAAGGATGGGGAAGTGAATTTGGATTCGGATTGGCAGATCGGGTATAAGCGGCAGATGGAGGTTTATCAGTGGATTTTCAGGAAAAATGATTTTAAAGTTTCGGACACGGGATATTTTGTTTATTGCAACGGCGACGCGGACAAGGAAGCCTTTGACGCTAAATTGGAATTCGATGTCAAAATAATTCCCTACGAAGGCGATGATGTTTGGGTTTCGGAAACGATTAAAGACCTCCATAGGTGCCTAATTTCCGACGAAATACCAAAAGCTTCATCTGAATGCGACTTTTGCGCGTACCGCCAGGCGGCTTCGGATGTCGAAGAAAAATTGCTTGTTTAACGTCATATATAGTGTAGGATTGTACTATGATATCCCACGTAAGCGTACACGTTTCAAACTACGAAAAAGCAAAGGAATTTTATACTAAGGCTCTCGCGCCCATAAGCTACGTTGTCGTTAAGGATTTTCCGGAATACAAAGTCGCGGGTTTTGGCGTTCCGGGAATGCCCGATCTTTGGGTCTCGGAGAAACAGCCCGCCGGAGGCGGGCACGTTGCGATGCTCGTCGGAGACAAATCCGCGGTGGATGCTTTTTATAAAGCCGCGCTCGAGGCTGGTGGAAAGGATAACGGCGCGCCGGGACTTCGCACGGAATACAGCCCGGATTATTACGCCGCTTTCATTTTGGATTCGGACGGGAATAATATCGAAGTCGTAACTTTCAAGTAATTATTTTTTTGATCTGTGCCAGAGGCTAGCAATAACATAGTTTGCTGATACAATACTTAAATAATGTCCTCCCCTATAGAAGATATCAAAAAAAGGGTGGATATTGTCGATTTAATCGGCTCTTACATCCGGCTTTCCAAGGCAGGCGCGAACTTCAAGGCGGTCTGTCCTTTTCATAACGAAAAAACGCCGTCTTTCTACGTCTCTCCCGCCAGGGAAATTTTTCATTGTTTCGGGTGCAACGCCGGAGGGGATGTTTTCAGGTTCGTCTCGATGATCGAGGGCGTGGAATTTCCGGAAGCGCTTGAAATGCTGGCCTCGCGCGCGGGGATTACTTTGAGAAGGGAAGACCCACGGGCGTCAAACGAGCGGAAGAGGCTTTTAAATTTAATGGATGAAGCTACGAAATTTTATCAAGCCGAACTTTTGAAAAATAAACCGGCGCTAGAATATTTAAAAGGGCGCGGAGTGAAAGATGAAAGCATTAAGGAATTTCGGTTGGGGTTCGCGCCCGACGGCTGGGAAGGAGTTTTAAATTATTTAGGCCAGAGCGGATACACTTCGCAGGAAGCGGAAAAAGTCGGGCTCGCGATTTTGAGCCAGCGATCGGATGCGCGCACGAAATTTTACGACCGCTTCCGTTCGCGCATAATGTTCCCGGTTTCCGACCCTTCCGGACGGGTTGTCGGGTTTTCGGGAAGGATATTTGGAAAAGAAACCAACCTGCCTGGCCGGCAGGCAGGCGAAGGCAAATATATAAATTCCCCGCAGACGGTTTTGTACGATAAGTCGAAAATTTTATATCTTTGGGACCGCGCGAAAAATGACGTGCGAAAAGAAAACGCCTGCGTTTTGGTAGAGGGGCAGATGGACGCCTTGATGTCCCACCAAGCCGGGGTAAAAAATGTCGTCGCGACTTCCGGAACGGCCTTGAGCAACGGGCACCTTAATTTAATTAAGCGGCTTACCGGGAGATTGCTCCTGGCCTTCGATACGGACGAGGCTGGGGAGATGGCAGCACGAAGGGGATATGAGCTCTCGCTCGAATCCGGTTTTGATGTTAATATAATCGAAGTTCGAGGAGGCAAGGATCCGGCCGAGACTATCAAGGAAAATGCCGACCTTTGGTCCAGCGCCGTCCGCGAGGCTAAGCCGGTTGTTGCGTTCTTTTTGGAAAATATCAAAAAAAGATTTTCCGGAGATTTATACTCATTACGCAACGAAGCCAAAACGGCAGTTTTTCCGTACATAGCGCGTTTGCCGGACTCGATCGACCGGGCCCACTGGATCCAGGAGGCTTCAAAAGTGCTCGAGCTTCGGGAGGAGCCTTTGTGGGAAGAGCTGAAAAAGTTTTCGAAAAAGGGGGAGGTAATCCCCGGTAAGGAGCCTAAACGCGCGGACGTCGTATCAAAGACGAGGAGGCATTTGGTGGAAGAAAGGCTTTTGGGGATGATCTACTGGCAGAAGGACCAATTGCTGAAAGAAGTCTCGCTTGGGATCAAGGATGCTTTTTCCGAGGAAAATTTGAAAGCGCTCGAAGCGATTACGGAAGGGAAGGAAATACCGAAAGAATTGGAAGGCTTGCTCGCGAAGTTTTCGCTAGAAGCGGAACTTTTGTACGGAGAGGCCCCGGACATCAGGGCAGAGTTTAAAAGTCTCGTCTCGGAACTCGAGCAGGAAGCGGTCAAATCGAAACTGGAATTTCTTTCCGAGCAAATAAGGAAAATGGAGATTGCCGGGGAGAAAAATCGCTTGGGTGAATATTTAAAAGAATTTCAAGATGCTTCAAAAAAATTAAATAATTTATGGCAAGAAGCAAGGTTAAAAAAGTAAAGAAGGCTCCGCCCAAGAAACCTGCGGCGGCGGCAACAGTACGAAAACCCAGGGCGACCAAAGCCTCTGAGGAATTTTCTGATACAAAAATGCAGACCCTGATCGACAAGGGCAAGGGCCGCGGATTTATAACATACGCGGAGATTTTAAATTTATTCCCGCACATCGAGGACAATATTATATTTTTAGACGAATTATACAGGCACTTGGAAGAAGCCGGAGTTTACGTCCTCGAGGGAGAAAAGCTTGAAGTAAATGAAAAGACGCCGGTCGCCGAAGAAGGCAAGGAATTCAGCACGGATTCCGTACAGATGTATTTGCGCGAGATAGGAAAAATTTCCTTGATCAACGCTAACGAAGAAAAAGAATTTGCGCGGCAAATCGAAAAAGGGGACCAGGAGGCAAAAAATAAATTGGCCAAGGCGAACCTGCGATTGGTGGTCTCTATCGCAAAAAAATATGTTGGCCGCTCGCCGAACTTAACGCTTTTGGATTTGATACAGGAAGGGAACCTCGGGCTTTTCCGGGCTGTCGAGAAATTCGATTGGAGAAAAGGGTTTAAATTTTCAACGTACGCGACTTGGTGGATCAGGCAGGCCATAACCCGCGCGCTCGCGGACCAGGCGCGAACAATACGGATCCCCGTGCATATGATCGAGACTATTTCGAAATACCAGCAAGTTGTCCGCCGCTTGACGCAGGACTTGGGCCGCGAACCTTTGGCCGAAGAGATCGCCTCGGAGATGAATATCGATGTAGACAAAATCCGGCACATCCAAAAAATTTCGCAGGAGACGGTGTCCTTAGAACAGCCGGTGGGGGAGGACGACGAGGATTCTTTGCTCGGTGATTTTATAGAAGACGAAAAAATATTATCGCCCTCGCAAGAGGCCGCGCGCCGGCTCCTGCGCGACCAATTCCACCAGATTTTAAATGACTTAGCCCCCCGCGAGCAGAAGATCTTGCGCCTGCGTTTCGGTTTGGACGACGGGATTTCCCACACGCTCGAAGAGGTTGGAAAAGAATTCGGCGTGACCCGCGAGCGAATTCGGCAGATCGAGGCGAAAGCCATAATGAAAATCCGCGAACACAGCGAAGCCAAAAAATTGGAAGGGTACTAATCCACTACTTGCGCTTGAAGTGTCTAGCTATATTCTGGTATAGTGTTTTGGGCAGTAATTTATTTTCAAGGGAGGTGTAGATGGAGAAGAAGAGATACGTTTACGATTCTCTTATAGTCCTTTGTGGAGACAAAAACTACCACAGAAGGACGATCGAGATTTTTGCAGAGGACTATGGGATGAAAAGGCCGTTTGAGATCTTGCATGGTGGTGGCGCAGGCCTTCTCCATGATGATTGCCGCGGTGCTCAGTGGGAAAGAGAAAAGGCTTTTTTTATCATCAATAAATTTAAACTTTCGCGGATAGGCCTAGCAAATCATATGGCTTGTCTCGGGTACCAAGGTTCTTTTTTCAAGCCATTTCCTTCTGGGGCAGAGGTTGTAGAGATTCAGAAGAAGCACTTACTCGACCTTTCTATGATGTTTCGTGCCCACGCGCTCAATGTCGTGGCGCTGTATCCAGAAAGATATAAGGATGGTGGCATTGAAGATATCCGTGCTCCGAAAATCTTCCCCTGATCAAGAACAAGGGCCCGGCGTTGCGCAAGCGACGTCCGGGCCCTTTTTTATTCCTTCTCGAGTTTTAACGAGATGGAATTTATGCAGTACCGTTTGTTGGTTGGCGGAGGGCCGTCGTCGAAAACGTGGCCGAGGTGCGAGAGGCACCTGGCGCATTTAACTTCGATGCGGTCCATGCCGTAAGCTTTGTCTTCCTCGAGGATTATTTTTCCGTCTTTAACGGGCTGGGTGAAACTCGGCCACCCGGTTTTAGAAGTGAATTTATCTTCCGAAGAAAAAAGCTCCGCCCCGCAGGCCTTGCACCGGTATATGCCCTTGTCGTGCGCGTCCCAATACAAACCAGAGTACGCCTCTTCCGTATCTTTGCCCCGAAGCACTTGGTATTCTTCCGGGCTCAATTCTTTCCGCCACTCTTCTTCGGTTTTGTTTATCTTGTCCATGATTTAATATTGATACTTCTCGTAAGGAAAGTGAAGGTATTCTTTCCAGGCCGTGTATAAGTCGCGCGTGGCGTATAAGTCGCCGGCGTTGTACCTGGCAATATCTTCAAATCTTTTTTCTTTAAACAATCGCCCAACATCCTCGCCCTTGATCCCGGAATCTTTCGGGCTTTTTATCCCGAAGGCGCGCGAGATCATGTGGAGCCCGCCCTTCCTGCGGAGCGCCCCGTAAAAAGTCATCTGGTCCTGCAGGTCGACGTGCTTGGCTAAGTCGCGCTGGCTCG
Organism: Candidatus Giovannonibacteria bacterium RIFCSPLOWO2_01_FULL_46_13; assembly: GCA_001778785.1. Lineage (GTDB taxonomy): Bacteria > Patescibacteriota > Minisyncoccia > JACPKW01 > UBA11713 > 2-01-FULL-46-13. The sequence goes on along the minus strand of MFIE01000023.1, from coordinate 39,798 downwards.
AGAGATATCGGTTCGCCATCAAATCTTTGGACGGTTTTATTTTGTGCACCGCGGAGCGGACCATAAGGAACGGGACGTCGAAACATCTTCCGTTGAACGTTACGAACTCGTTGTAATTTTCCGCGCCCTTCCAAAAATTCTCGAGCATTTCTTTTTCGGTCATGGGCTTATACTTCACCCCATCCTCTTCGAATTCCTTGGTATCTGAACCCGGAGCCTGAAAAGTTATGACGACTTTATTTTTTTCATAATCGAGCACCCCTATCGCGACGACTTCGCCGGTAAAAGGGGAGAAGCCCAACCCGTCTTTCAGGGATTCAAGCTCTTTTAGGTAGTCCTCCTCCGATTCCGAGTCTTTCTTGATCCAACGGGTTAAGGCTTCCTGCGAAGTTTTGTCCAGCATGTCAAAATCCTCCCCGATAGTTTCTATGTCAAAAATTAATTTAGGCATGGCTATATTATAGCAAATCCCCTCCGCCTAGGCGGAGGGGATTTGCAGGTTTGAAAACTATCCAATTTACATACCGCTTGGGTTGCAGTTGCGGCAGTTTTTCTTGTGGGTTAAAACTTCCCAAATTGCCGATAAACCTACGAGGACGTAGACGATCATCGCACCGGCGGAGCCAGCGCCCAAAATCGAGTCCACAAGGTTATAATCGAACGCAACGAGGAGCCAATTCAACCCTCCCACCACTAGGAGGATGAAGGCGATCATGTGTAAAGCTTTCATTTTTTAAATTTATATACCTTTTAAGGCGTAATCGACCTATTGATTCCATTATATATGAATTTATTAGGGTCTATTGAGCATATCTTTTTTGTCAATTTCATATTAATTTTTGTCCAAAATCGCCTTATTTTAAGCCATATTTTGGACATGGGGAATCTCGATTTTGGGCTTGACTTTCTGGCGTAAATATGCTAACCTTTAGGGAATATAGATTCCCGCGAATATGCGGGATTTTATATTACAAATATGCCTATAATCTACGCAGCGCTAATAAGTCTTGCTATGATTTTCCCAGAAATCGGCCACGAAGCCGGACCAGCTTTAGTCGCTGAATTTGAGGCCGAAACTGTCGGTATTGAGGTGTCAAAAAATATGACCCCTGTTCCGGGAATCATGAAGAAGATTGCCAAATGCGAGTCTAACGACACGCATTTCAAAGCTAACGGTGAAGTTCTTACGGGTAACTATGACCCGAGGGACATCGGACGCTACCAGATTAACAAAGGTGTCTGGGGCGTGGAAGCCAAGAAGCTCGGGTACGATATTTACTCCGAAGAAGGGAACGAGGCCTTCGCCCTCTACTTATTTGAGAAGCAAGGCACTAGACCCTGGTTTAAAAGCAAAGTCTGCTGGTCGAAAGAAGTCGCTGGCTGGTAATGCTTGAAAAATCCCCCGACCGCAGGTCGGGGGATTTTTCTATTTTCTGGTACAATAATAAAGCATGAAAATTGTAATAGGGCTATTAGGAGAAAAGCGCGCCGGCAAGGGCACTTTCGTTAAACTCTTGTCCGAATTTGCTAAACCCAAGACCGTGGGGTGCATCCGCTCGGTTGACGTCCTGTATGAGACTCTCAAGATTTGGGACCTGGAGCCTTCGCGCTCCAACCTGCAAAATCTTTTCCAGGCTATGGAGCCGAAATACGGCAAAGAAGTTTTGACGCAGGCGGTTTATAAAAAAATAATGTCCGACGAGTCCGATATCGTAATTTTTGACGGGGTGAGGATGCCTGCGGACCGGGATATGGTCAGGAAATTCGAGAAAAATTTCTTGGTGTATGTGACGGCTAGCCCGGAGCTACGCTGGGAGAGAGGAAAGATTGCCAAAGAAAAAGCCGGCGAAGATACGGTAAGCTTTGAGCAATTCATGGAAGAAGAAAAAGCCCACACCGAAGAATTCATCCCGAAAATCGGCGAGGAAGCGGATTTCAAAATCGCAAACGAGGGGACCCTCGAAGATTACGAGAAAGAAGTTAAAAAGTTTTTAGACAAAATTATTTCTCCTCTTTTTTGAAGGACGTAAACGCTTTCAGGATTTCCATCGGTATCGTGAAGACGACCGTGTTGGATTGGTCCGAAGAGATGTCATTTATAGATTGAAGCGTCCGCAGGTGGAGCGCCCCGTCCGAAGAGGATAAAATTTTCGCGGCTTCGGACAAAT
>MFIE01000023.1:32736-37494 GCA_001778785.1 Candidatus Giovannonibacteria bacterium RIFCSPLOWO2_01_FULL_46_13 | reverse complement strand
TAACCCCCAAGGGTCGGTTTCCCTGTCTACGACTTCGCGGATCCGATCCGCGATCCTGTCGCGGCCCGTCAAAAGTTCGTCGAGGGTAACTTCGCCCACGATGTTCCGCATCGTTGTCTGCGCATATTGCGAGATCGCGTAGAAAAAGTTTTCAACTTCGATTATGGCTTTTTCCGCGGAAGAAACTTTGTAATAAATTACCGCATTTACGGTTACCGAGACGTTGTCGCGCGTAATCGCGTTTTGGTCCGGCACGTCCACAGCCTTCACGCGCATGTCGACTTTCTGGTATGTCTGGAAAATAGGGAATACGAGCCGCCAGCCCGGATCCATGATATCCGTGAACTTCCCAAGCGTGAATCGCACCCCGCGCTCGTATTGGTTTATCTGGCGGATAGAGAGGATTATTATGACTAAAATTGCTATGGCTATTGTGATGAGTGGGTTCATATGCCGGTATTATATTACATATCGTAATAATTTTTAAGCCCCGCCGTCTTAGTACTTATGGCACAGACTCCGATACAATTGATCGCAGAGGACCACCGCAGGATCGAGGACCTTTTCGAGAAGTTCGATAATTCCGACGGACGGCGCCGCGATGCCATCGCGACCATGATTTTTGACGAACTCGACGCGCACGCGATTATGGAAGAGGAAGTTTTTTACCCTTCGCTTAAGGCGGAGGAGGACAGCGAGATTTCGAATATAGTAAGCGAAAGTTATGAGGAGCACGCGAAAGTTAAGCAGATAATTTTACAGCTCCGGGAAATGAACCCGGCCGAGAATGAATTTTCCGACGGGATGGAGGAATTAAAAAGAAATGTCGAGCATCACGTCCATGAAGAGGAATCGCGCATGCTTCCGTACGCGGAAGAGAAATTAAGCGATGACGAAATGGAAGAAGTCGCGGAGGATATGAAACAACTCAAGGTGAAGATGCGATAGCGGGGGAGATCCCCCGCAATAATTGCTAAGAACCTCACTAAATCCTTTAAAGAACTAAAGGTTCTTGAAGTGTGCACGGAGTATAGCGGAAGGTAGAAATACGTCATATTATATATGCATATGACAAGATCTATATTTTGGGTGGGCCTTTTAGCGGTTTTGGCCGCGCCGGCTTTGCTTTTTGCGGCGGATTATCGCTCCGGCGATAGGGTGGACGTGCGCGTTGATGAGAAGGTTAACGACGACGTGTACGCGGGCGGCGGCTCGATTACGAGCGCGGGCGAGATCTTGGGCGACCTTTACGCGGGCGGCGGGTCAGTTTTCGTTGGCGGAACTGTCGGGCAGGATGCGGTTATCGGCGGAGGTACGGTTACGATATCTGGAAATATTACGGATGACCTGCGCGTCGGCGGAGGATCGATTCTTGTGCAAGGTGCTGTCGGCGGAGATGTTCTTGCGGGCGGAGGCGATATACGTTTAAACGGAAATCGTATCGGCGGGGATGCTTTGATAGGAGGAGGATCGGTGCGCATTGACGCGCCCGTTGGTGGCGATGTTAAAATCGGCGGCGGAGATGTTTTTATAAATTCGGCAATCGAAGGAAACGTGGAAGTGTACGCGGATAAGTTGACGCTTGGTTCGCGCGCATTGATAAGGGGAAATTTGAAATATAAATCTGCAAAAGTGGCGACCATAGAAAATGGCGCGCAAGTTTTGGGCCAGACAACTTTTGAGGAGCGCAAGAAAGCGGAGCGGGGGACTTCCTGGGCGAGCGTTATCTTCCCATTCTTGATGCTACTTGTCGGTGCGATGGCGTTGGGACTTCTTTTCAGGAAGTATATGTCCGAACTTGTCCGCAATACCCACGCCCGTACGTTTAAAGAATTTTTGAGAGGAATAATTTTCTTGATTGTATTCCCGATAGCCTCGATAATTCTTTTGATAACAGTCATCGGGATTCCGCTTGGCATCTTGGGTCTTGTCTCTTTCGTCGGCGCAATTATTTTCGCGGTTTTAACCGCGCCGATAATTCTCGGCAGTTTAATTTACCGCTCGATCAGGAAACAGCAGGACTACGAAATAAGCTGGAGGACTATCTTGCTTGGAGTTTTTGTTTTCTCTTTGCTCGGGATGATCCCGATTTTGGGCTGGGCTATACAGATGGTATTTGTAATCTTGGCGCTCGGCGGCGGGATCTGGATGAAGTGGTCCGCCGCGCAAGCTTGGAGGTAAATAAAAAACCTTAGAAAAACCAATAGTTTGGATCCGAGAATCTGAACAGCCAAAATTAAAATCGTGCTGGATTTTTCAGAAAACTACTGGCTTTTCTAAAGCCTGTATAGCCTTTACGGCAGAGTAATTAACTCAGTATTGGAAGTATATCATGCCTATACTTTTTTGTCAATGGCACTCGAAAGAGATTCTTTCGGGTTGAAAACAAATTTGATAAGCTATACAATCCTTAAATATTCCCCGGTAGCTCAGCGGTAGAGCGACTCCCTGTTAAGGAGTGGGTCGTAGGTTCGAATCCTACCCGGGGAGCCTGATTAAAAAATAAGAAAAAACTTTATGAAAAAATTCTACGCTATTTATAAGACTCCTGTATCCGTTATTGAGGGGTGGATGAATACCCCCGAAGCTGAGCGCAAAGAGATGCAAACAAAAATGGAGGGAGATTGGCAGGCATGGCAAAAGGAGCACGCTTCTATGATTGAAGAGTCTGCCGGCTTGGGTAAAACGCAAGTTGTTACTTCCTCGGGTATTACGCATGCGAAAAATGATCTGATGATGTACACGATTGTAAATGCGGATTCAGCTGATGAGGCGGCAAAAATCTTCATCGGTCACCCTCACCTCCAAATCCCCCAATCTTCGATTGAAATTATGGAGGCTAACAAAATGCCCGGGATGAAATAACAGCCTTTCGCATGACCGAGAATGGAGATTTTACGAGTAACTTGAAAGAAATACTTAGCTGTGCTATTACCTAATGCAGGAGGTGACGACATGCTCAATAAATGTTCGGGCACGGAACACAAGTGGGAAAAGGTTGGAGGAGAGAAATACATTCCGCGAAAATGGTTAGGGTGCAGTAGATCTTTCTTCATGTGGCACCATGGCCAAAGGATGTCGCGCGTTAGACTGGTACAACCAGTCAAGTGCAGCGTTTGCGGTGCAGAAAGTCAGAGGGATGCCGTCGGTCATGTCTTCCAAGTTCTCTGTGAAGAGTGTGGCGAGTATGGAGTATGAGACAGGTCCAATCCTGACGTAAAGTCAATCGAAGTTTCGAAATACCCACCGGCAGAAAACCTGCTTCGGTGGGTTTTCTGTTTTTATATAAAACTCGATTCTTCCATTTCCAATCTAATCTTTCTCCAATTCAGATTTTTGAATTCGTCCAATAGGGGGTATAGCATTTAACAAGGGCTAGCGATTACCAAATTATTTTTCCGTGCGTCCTTTTTTCTTTACCTTTTCGATATAAAGCGGGTAGACGCTCGCAAAGCTCATTGTATAGATTCGAGTTTTTTTTATTATACTTGTTTTCATGTCTTTTTATTTTACAATCAAATTATGAATTACGAACCTCCAAATCTTTTAAATGATGATGGTACAGCCTCTATGGCCACTATGCTTCTGTTATCCCACCACGCGTTCCGACGCGACATCTCGCGGTTCATCCGCGCCGTGGCCGAGATCAAAGCTGGCGACGCCTCACGCGCCGATGCGGTGCGCGGCGAGTGGGAGAAGAGCTTTCGGCAAGCGCTTCACGGACATCACACGGTGGAAGACGCAAACATTTTTCCGGATCTTCGGAATAAACATCCCGATTTAGCACCCGCTCTCGATAAACTTACAGCGCAGCATCACGTGATCGATCCCTTGCTTGAAAAAGGTGACGCGGCTTTTGACGATCTCGCACATCCGGCCAGTGCCGAAGCGATGCTCGCTGAATTAAAAAAACTTCTCGACGAGCATTTGCAATTCGAAGAAGCAAATATCACGTCTTCACTGCGCGATCACAAAGAATTTCCTGCACCGGCTGACGATAACATGGCGGCCATGTATGCCCAAGGATTCGCCTGGAGCATGCAGGGGATTGCCCCCGAAGTACTTGATCAGGTACGAAAATTGCTACCAGAAATCCTGCTTGCAAAACTTCCGGACGCCGAAAAAGAATTTGCGGCGCGTTCGGAACGCGTATGGGGGACGTACGCAATGGGATTGGCAACAACGCCAGTGCCGGAGGGATACTAATTCTATACCTTGTGGTTTTTCTTCATCGCCGCAAAAGATTTCTTGATAATTTGCTTGAGGACGCCGAGGTTAACATCTCCCAGCTTATTGATATACAAGCACCCTACACTTTTTTTGTATTTGCCTAACTTCTTAAGAAGGGCTGCCTGATCAGAAAATCCCGATGTTTTTTATCTGGGAGAGTGCGATACACCTTCTGATTTTTAGATGTGGTATAATACAAGCGTCGAGACGCCGATATTAAAAATTTAAGATTAGATAAATATAACATATGACAAATTGTAAAAAGTGCGGGAAAGAAACAAAAGGTTTCAAGTGCGATATGTGCGGGACGGAGTCGGAAGCTCACGATAATAACCATTCTTGCGGAGGCGAACATTGCATGCCAAAATGCTCCGGGTGCAACGAAGCTGAAGCGAAGTGCTCCTGTTCCGCGTAGTTTTTATTTCCGCCTCTCGAACACCCGCCAGGAGTATCTCCTGGCGGGTCGTCTATTTTTATGCAAAACTCTAGAAATATGTATGACGTGGTAGTTATTGGCGGAGGGCCTGC
>MFIE01000023.1:2114-32701 GCA_001778785.1 Candidatus Giovannonibacteria bacterium RIFCSPLOWO2_01_FULL_46_13 | reverse complement strand
GGCGTTCGGTTTTGCTGCTTGAAAAGAATGCCTCGCTTGGTAAAAAACTTCTCATTACTGGCGGGGGACGCTGCAACGTCACGAACAATAAGGTTGAGGTGCGGACGATGCTCTCGAAATATAAAAATAATGACCAGTTTCTTTTTTCTGCCTTTACGCAGTATAGCGTTAAAACCACGCTCGCATTTTTTAACGGACGGGGGATGGCAACGAAAGAGGAAAACGAGGGAAGGATCTTTCCTGTTAGCGACAGCGCAAGATCGGTTTGGGATGTACTCGTGAAATATATGAAAGAAGGCGGGGTAAAAGTAGAGACGGGCGCCGAGGTTACGGGCCTTTCTTTTGATCCAGGCACAAGGCAGATTGTCATTAAAACGAAAGGAAAAGAAATCTTCGCAAAATCGTGCGTGGTTGCCGTAGGAGGTACGTCTCGTCCGGAGACAGGTTCGACCGGAGAAGGATTTCGCTGGCTTAAAAAGCTAGGCCATACCATTATTGAAAATGATTTTGCGCTTGTCCCGGTTGCGCTTTCGGATGCGTGGGCAAAGAAGTTGGGCGGGGTCACCCTCAAGGATATAAAGTTAACGACATTCCAAAATGGCAAGAAGCAAGCGAGTTCCAAGGGGAAGATTTTGTTTACGCATTTCGGGGTAAGCGGGCCGACCGTGTTGAACATGAGCAAAGAAATCGGCGAGCTTTTAAAATATGGCGAAGTGGTCATCGAGCTTGATTTGTTCCCAAGCACGGATTTAGGGGCGCTTCGCAAAAAGCTGCAGGAACTTTTAACAAAAGAAAATAATAAGAAGCTTAAAAATGTTTTAGGCAAATTAGTCCCTGCCTCGCTTGCCTCCGCGCTTTTGGGGATTGCAAAAATTAACGGCGAGACGGCAAACCACAGCGTGAGCGCTCAGTCGCGAAAAGAGCTGGTCGCCCTTATGAAAGCGGTTCCGCTCCATGTTTCGGGATTGCTTGGTGCGGACAAGGCGATTGTTTCTTCCGGCGGCGTTGCGCCCCAAGAGGTGAATTTTAAAACAATGCAGTCCCGGTTGGTCCCGAACCTCTATCTGGTTGGCGACGTGCTTAATATTGACCGCCCATCAGGAGGATATAGTTTGCAACTTTGTTGGACTACGGGTTTTGTCGCAGGAAGTAGTATACTGAAGCATTATTAATAACAAACATATTTTATGTCAAAAAGAGCAACCGGGATAAAGCCGCACAAAAAATCAAAGAAGTCCCACAAAACAAAAAAGAGGCTCGAGATCAAGCGGCTCATGCTTGCGGGTAAGAACGCCAAGCGGGGGATTAAGTAAACAAACACGCCCTGGATCTGTTTTTTAAGTTGGGCGATAAGCTGCAATGACACAGGATTTCTCAAAAAGGTTTGCGATTGTGCTTCGCTCGGACATCGAGGCGTGGCAAACTATGAACGCCGCATGCCATATTGCGGCGCGGCTTGGTCGCGCCGTCGGGGAGTTTGATACCGGCGAGAAATTTACGACCAAAAACGGTTTTTCTTTTCCGCGCAATTCGCAATATCCAATAATAATTTTTAAAACCAAGGAAAATAAAGTTTTGCAAAAAATGCTAGAGGAGCTCCGAGTGTTGGACATTCCTTATCTCGCATTTATCCGGGAAATGATAGATTTCACCGACGACGCAGAGTTACAAAAATCACTCGATCACAAAAGTGAAACCGAGCTCGAATATCTGGGTGTAGGCGTATTCGGTGATAATGAAATTCTCAAGAAATTGACCAAAAAATTTAGCTTGTGGAAATAGAAAAGATTAATTACACAATGAAACTTTCTACGTCTCAAAAAATTTATATTTCCAAATCGAAAATTCCAAGGGCGGGGTTGGGGGTTTTCGCGGCGAATAATTTGAAGAAGGGGGAGGAGATCGAAATTTGCCCGATTATTGAACTTCAAAATGAAGCGGGCCTTTTGGAAAAAAGTAAATTATTTAACTATTATTTTCTTTGGAAGAATAAAAAACATTGCGTGATTGCGTTAGGGTTTGGCTCAATTTACAATCATTCATACGAACCGAACGCGACTTACAAAAAGAACTATAAAAACAAAACTGTAGATTTTGTCGCAATTAAGCCGATTAAGAAGGACGAGGAAATCACCGCGAACTACAATTACGGAAACCCCAACGATAAAAGCCAGCTTTGGATTAAATCCATCAAGCCGCCCGTGAAATAGTATTAGCTTTGACGTTTTAAAGACGGGCGAGACCGATGAAAAAGGAATGTAATTTAGGATTTATGTGCTATTCTTCTCCTCATGTCCAAAGGAGAAGTGATTATAAAATTTGATGCGGTAACGTTTGAGCACGGACACAACCACCCGATTCTTAACGAAGCGAGTTTTTCTCTGCGCGAAAATTCTAAATTTGCTTTGATGGGGCAAAACGGCGCGGGCAAAAGTACGATCTTCGGCCTTATCACCGGGCTATACGCGCCGGACGAGGGGAGCGTGAGTATCCGCCCGAAGCTTTCCATCGCGACCGCGAAGCAGGTCATCTCCCGCGACCAATTAACGATGAGCGTGCGGGAATTTTTTGAAAGTTTTTTTGAAGAGAAGGTCTACGCTATCGACCCGCGGATCGACGAGGTGCTCGAAATCGTTAACCTGCAAGCGGACCACGGCCAATTGATAAAAACATTTTCCGGAGGCCAGCAAGCCCGCCTTCTCTTGGCTTCGGCGTTGATCCAGAATCCCGACCTGCTCCTTCTTGATGAGCCGACCAACAATCTCGATACTGCGGGGATCGCGCACTTAAAACAATTCCTCGTCGCTTACCAAAAAACCTGCATTGTCATATCGCACGATTCAGATTTTTTGAATGCGTTTACCCAAGGCGTTTTATATCTCGATGTTTTCACGCGGAAAATAGAGCAATATGTCGGCGATTATTTTGATGTTGTAAAAGAGATCACGAACCGTATCGAGCGCGAGAACGCAAAAAATGCGCAGCTCGCCAAAAAAATCCAAGAAAATAAAGACAAGGCAAATTTTTTCGCGCAAAAAGGCGGGAAGATGCGGAACGTCGCCATGAAGATGCGCAAGAAAGTCGAGGAGATGGAAGAAAGCCAGGTGGACGTGCGCAAGGAAGACAACTCTATTCGCCCGTTCAAAATTCCCGTGCAGCCGGATATCACGGGAGAGATCGTGCGGATTACGTCGTATTCGATCGTGCGGGAGCGGAAAGTTGTTTCAAAAAAGACGGAGATAGTTCTCAAAAAACGGGATCACCTATTGCTCGCGGGGCCGAACGGCATCGGCAAAAGCACGCTCTTGGAATCCATCGCGTCCGGCAAAGCGAAAGGATCAAAAATCGCCGATGGAGTTTCGGTCGGATATTATCGCCAGGATTTTTCCACGCTCACTTTCGAAGATACCGTCTACGAATCGCTTCTCGCCGTCATGAAAGAAAAAGATGAGCAGGTCCTGCGCTCCGTTGCGGCGGGATTCCTGATCAGCGCGGATTTCATCGGTACCAAGATCGGCAGCCTTTCGGAGGGGCAGAAAGGACTGGTCGCGTTCGCACGTCTTGTACTACAGAAGCCGGGCCTTTTGATCCTCGATGAGCCCACCAACCATATAAATTTCCGGCACCTACCCGTGATCGCGTCTGCCCTCGACGCCTATGAAGGGGCGATGATCCTCGTAAGCCACGTTCCGGATTTTGTACATCAAATCCGTATCAGCGAAATATTAGATCTTGAGAAATAAGATGAAGAAAATCGTGATTGCGGATTTGCAAAAAGCGTACGAGGGAAAATAGATGGAAGACGTCCACCATTTCGATATTTTGGTTTAGGTTTCTCTTTAAATAAATTGACAGGCTATAGTAAAAATGCTACAGTTATTTTAATATTTTTGTACTAAAATCTAAAAAGAAGGAGACGCTTGATGGCAACTTTATTGGATGAACTCGCGAAAAAAGGCCTTATCGCTAAGGATAAGGAAAAAAAGATTCTGGAAAGACAACGAGACGAGAGTCGGAGAAAAGAAGTCCAGAATTCGAGGGAATTGAGTTCGACTCATCGCGATCCGAGCCTGATTCGCCTAGGGTCTTGCCCGTCAATCAGGGAGTTCAAGGCAATCGCCAAGGATTTACTGACTGAGGATCCCGGAAAGATTCTGGCGGTGATTAATGAGGCGCATCGTTTTAAAGAAGAAAGCGCCGGGAAAGATCTCTTAACGCTCGTCTACAAAGTCAAAGACGGGCTTAAGGGAATGGATCGCGGGAGTGTTGAGAAATTCTTGAAGCGGGCTTTCCGGAGAGCCGGAGCCACGCTCGAGAAAAAAGATTCCAAGTGGATCTCCTGAATTGGGACAGAGGTAGCCTTTGCTGCCTCTGTCCCCTCACCCAAGTTCATTATTTCGATAATGGGTTTAGGTGAGGTAAAAATTTAAATCGATAGTATCGTAACGCCGGCGATTGTCAGGATTATTCCAATCCCTTTCAAAAGGGTAATTGGCTCTTTCAGGAAAATTGCCGAGAGAGCGATGGCGATGACGACATAGCCTATGGAAACTGGGGCGGCGATACTTACTGGGAGGCGGGATACGGCGAGGACATAGACGAACGACCCCGTCGCAAAAAGGAGACCCACTAAAATTGCGAGCGGCGCGGATAGTATTGGGAGGTAGAGACTTTTTTGCACGAAAAATAAAATCGGTACGGAGACCACGAACATCCCAAGTGCTGTGATAACTTCCAGCTGGTATGGGCTGACTTTGCCCATTACGAATTTCTGAAGAAACGATCCAAACCCAACGGCTACTATATATGTCGCTAAAAATAGAAACCCCGCGAACCTGTCCATATACTTATATTAACATCCAATGCGTTCCTAACCAGTGACTTTGTTTGTGCGTAGCCATTTGTAGTTGTCTAGTAGCGATATTTGCGCTATCATCTTTTTGGATTTGGATCTTCTTTTAGAAAGGAGGATTATGATGCGTTATTTGAGCAAATTAGGAGAAGGAAAGGCCGTTTCCGTCTGCACTGATGACAAGGCGAAATGCCTCGAGGTTAGATTTGAGAGAAAAATCCTTTCGGGCGATATATCTAAGGGAAAGCTGGTTCCCACATCATTCGAAGGGATAAAGCGGCGTGGAGGCAAGCGTCGGTTGGCGGTTGGTATTTCTTACGAAAGCGCCGAGGCACTTCACCTGGTGCTTGGTCGGGCCCTCAAAGATATGCGGAAAAAGCGATCCGAGTTTGTCGTGGAAGGGAGAAGGGCCGCTATAATGGATAAACTCGCATCACTTGTTTACATGTTTGTGCGGATTCAAAATGCAAAGTTATAGTTTCGACGAACAACCGCCTGGGAAAGCTCGCGCTTTCCCAGGCGGTTTCTTTTTTATGGGAAACTGAATTATTAATAATTAAATAAAAAACATAATCCATATGCAAAAAGAGTAAGGCCTAGATTGCCTTTTCAACGCTAGTATGTTAGCTTTTGTACCAAATAAGGACCTTTATACGATAAGGAGGAACGAAAATGTTCTTCGAAGAAGAAAAGCCGAGTACGGCTGTGTTGGCAATCATACTTGTCATAATATTTTCAGCTATATTCTTTTTTCTTCCGATGGTGTGGCATGGGGGAGACTATGTTGAGGTGACAAGAGAGCGCCCAGCAATAGTAGGAGTCATCTCCAGGTATGGTGACTTAGTTGAGCTGGAAGATAGTCGCATGTGTGTCTATGTCGACGCGAGCGTAATTTGCCCCGAAGGACTAGAAGGGCGATTTAGGGTCAAGGTGCGTTTGAGTCCAGATAAGCAAGGCTACGAAGAAATGTTTGATCGCTTTTCCCTTCGTCTAAACATGCTTTTCCAAATGGAAAACTTTTGCCCGTCCTCTAAGATCCCGGGTTAATTAAGCAAAATGGGAGGGGAATATGGCCGACGCGCCGAAGTTTGATGAAATTTACAAATTGGCTCTTGAAAATTCGAAGCTTGTACAGAAGTACGGCCGCGACGAGGAAATACTTTTGGCGAGGAAGGCCAGAGGAGGACTAAGGGTGATCGGCAGGATTTTAGAAAAGCCTGTCGTGGTCGATGGCAAGATGCTGGGAATTTTTCACGTCATTGTGACCGACCTTGGCAGCCTGGATTACGTTTCCAAGCTCGCGGAAAGCATAGAAAAAAACACAGGCGTGAATTCGGAGGTGACAATTGATTTAAGGCGAAAAAAATTTCGTAAAACCGAATAACCGCCTGGGAAAGCTCGCGCTTTCCCAGGCGGTTTCTTTTTTATGGGACCCAACTTATAATCTAATCATGCCGAATGAACCAGTCCATTTCGTGAACGGAAAATTTGTTACCGAAAAAGATTTGGCCCTGCCTGTACGCGATTTGGGGTTTACGCGCGGGTTTGCGGTTTTTGATTTTTTCATAACCTACGGCAAAAAACCTTTTATGCTTTCGCGGCATATCGACCGCCTTTTTAATTCCGCGAAATTGATAAATCTCGCCACACCTTGGACGAAAGAGGAAGTTAGTAATTGGGTTTTAGAGACTTTAAATAAAAACGAGGGAGGTGAGAAGGCCATAAAAATAATTGCCTCGGGCGGCGTTTCAGATTCTCTTTTGCCGTCCGGCGAATCGAATTTATTTATTTTAATCGATCCGCTCGTGCAATTTCCGGAAGATTGTTATAAAAAAGGCGTAGGCGCGACGATGTTAAAGCATGCGCGCTATTTGCCGGAGGCCAAAACGAATAACTATATAGAAGTTGTGCGCCGGGCGGAGGAGACAAGAAATAAAGGGGCTATCGAGCCCGTCTATTATAATGATGAGCAAGTTTTCGAAGGCTCCAACAGCAATGTATTCGCGGTGATTGGAGGAAAACTTTTGACTCCTAAATCGAACATTCTCGCCGGAGTAACGCGCGGGGTGCTCCTTGAAATCTTGAAGCTCGATATCCCGGTCAAAGAGAAAAATTTTTCGCTGGAGGAATTTCTTTCCGCGAGCGAAGTATTTTTCTCATCCTCCAACAAGGAGGTTATGCCTATAACCAAGATAGACGGGAAGGCGGTTGGCGATGGTGGCGTCGGCGAGGTTACAAAGGAGGTTATGAAGCAATTTCGCGAATTCATCTCTTGACATTTTAACCAGGAAGTGCTAAGTCTACTCCAGGTCAAGAGGTGTTTTTTAACTTACTTTGAGAAAGGAGGTGGCTTATGAAAGCCATTATTTTTGTCTTGGCGCTGATTTTTTTAGCGCCAGCGATAGCTTCGTCCCAACAATTCCTCGAAGAAACTAAAATAATCGAGGAGGTCATGATCAGCGAGGGGGTAGAAGACGAACTTTCCTATCGGGGACTGGATAAGTTATTCCCCGAGGAAGAGGAAATTGATCCATGGCGCGCGAAGGAGCGAGGAGAGGAATGGGTTCAGGAGGAATTCAATATTTTGCTCGGTTCGGATAAGGCTTTGGCTGGCGCAATGAGGTGTTTCCAGCCTAAGTACCAGGAACTTTTTCATCAAGCTTCCGAAGAGAGCGGCTTTCCCAAGGAGAAAATTGAGGCGATTGCTTTTCGCGAAAGCTTCTGCAATCCCAAAGCCAAAAGCCCAACTGGGCCAAGAGGAATCATGCAGTTTGCGAAAGCGACTGCGCGAGACGAGGGTTTGAAAATTATCCAGGCCGTAAGAATCATCAAGATCATCAAGAAGATCAAGCAGGGGAAGAAGACCAAGAAAGTTGTAGCGAAGAAGAAAAAACCCGGAAAAATTATCCACGATGACCGACTGAAACCGCATCTGGCGATTCCAGCTGCAGGCCAGCACCTCGCTTGGCTAAGACGTTTCTTCAATGGAAGTATGGAATTTGCTGTCGCTGCTTATCACAGCGGCGCTGGCGCCATGGGAGAGATGATCCATCTAGCCAAACAGAAGATGGACGGGAGGGAGCCGACTCTGGAGGATCTTTTCTTTAGGAATAGTCGCGACCATAATCCCAAGCTTTACGAGGCGGTCTTGAAAAATATGAAGAGGGATAAATCACCCAAATATCCCTTCAGGATAGAAGCCTCCGAGAGATTTTTGAAAACAGTTCGGGAAGGGCTCGGGGTTGAAAATGTACCGATCAACGCGGTTGTCGCGTCGGCAGAGTGACATAAAAACACCGCGAAGAAAATAAAAAGGCGGGTTCAGATATCTGAACTCGCCTTTTTCAATTGCAAAACTAGAGGCCCGGTGTTGGTATGGCAAGATCTTCCCAGTCCGCGGCTGTGCCTGTGTCGTTCTCCAGCCCTTCCTCGGTGCGGGCGATGGAGTGGCCTTCGGCGACTCCCGGAACGGACGGGTCAAAGGCCGAAGTATTTGTCCCCCAGCTTACCGAATCCATCAAGACGCCAGAAGAATCGCGCAGGAAGAGAGCGTCGCCCCCATTGGCGAGCCCGTTTCCGATTGAACTTGTAAGCACCACGAATGTGGTCGACGCAGTTGGGTTCCAGAAACCGCTCGTCGTCGAGCTCGCGGTTACTATAAGATATCCGCCAGGCTGAATGAGCGTTTGTCCGATGGCGATCGCCGGGATTGTGTCCGTAGCGACGCCGTCGGAAATGGTGAACCCTGCGACGTTCACTGCGCTTGGTCCGGGATTAAAAAGTTCAAGCCATTCGTTTGCAGGTTCCTGTCCGGTGGTTGAGGCGACGTCGTAGTAGACTTCGCTGATAAGTATCTGGGCGTTAAATTGCGTGTAGTTAACTGTAACGCTTTCGGTTGTGGTTCCTCCAGCTCCGCCGCAGGAAAGGGTGTATGTTGTGGTCGCGGTCAGGGTTACAGATTGCGCGCCGGACAAGGCTTTAATTCCTGCCCATCCGTTTGATGCTACGCAAAGAGAAGCGTTGGTTGAAACCCAAGTAAGTGTTGTTGACGCGCTTGATGTGGTTGCGGTTTCAAAAACATTCTGGGGATTGGCGGTGAAAGTTAATGTCGGGGCTGCGGGTGTTGGTGGAGGAGGAGTCGGCGTGGGAGTCGGAGTTGGCGCGGGCGGCGGCGGGGTTGGGGTTGGTGCCGGAGGCGGAGGCGTTGGGGTCGGCGGCGGCGGAGGAGCAGGAGGAGGAGTCGGCGAGCAGTACGCGGGCAAAGTTAAATCAAAACTGCTCCGCTCGTTAAATTTTAAAACTTTCGCGCAGAAGCGCGCTTCGATATCCGTTACCGCTAAAGCTAACGGGGGGAAGCTATACGCGGCAAGCGCTATAGACACAAAACACGCGAGTAGAATTTTATCTGTTTTCATATTTGTTTATTATAAGTTATGTTTCCCTTGCTCTTTGTGCATAAACTTGGTATGGATAAGTTATAGATTTTAAAAAAGGAGGGAAGAGTATGTTCGGACCGGTGTGGGCTATAGAGAACGGGGTTGTGCGTGACGACCTCAAGATGAAAAGAACTGAGACGATGTCTCTCGAGAAGGCTCTCGAATCTAGTATCCATCCCTTCGCTTTTATAACGACGGATGGGAAAAGATTGGTTCCTGGAAGGCTGCATGATGAGGTCTCAATGGAACTATTTTGGGAGGAGGTAGATGGGACGCTAAGGGAATATATGAAGAAGCGTGGCAACTACCGTGTTGCCGTTGGGTACGAAGACCCTTAGGTATTTTTTCCCGCAGTGAATCCGGAAAGTGAGCAGTGGCGCTCACTTTCCGGATTCTAAATTTTTAGGAGTATAATATTTGTATGCTGAAAAATATTTTGAAAGCGATCGGCCTTATCCTGCTTGCGTCCGTCGTTTTGTCTTTTGTATACTCTTTGAATTTTTTATATCCGCCGAAGGACGAAGATTTCAAAACTTCTGGAACTGTTTTCGGAAAAGTTTCGATAGGTCCTTTGTGTCCTGTTGAGCCATGCACTGTTCCGCCGGAATCAAATCCATACGCATCGCGTAATTTAATTTTTACTCCGAAGGGAGGCGGGCGCCCTGCTGATCTTCCATTTACTTCGAAATTAAACTCTGACGGGAGCTTTAATATAGAACTTCCTGAATCCGATTACGAAATCAGCCTATCCGATTGCCAGTTTATGGGCTGTCAGTTTTCTTTGCCAAAAATGATAAGTGTTAAGGCTAACCAAACTTTGGAGCTAAATCTCGATATCGACACTGGGATCAGGTAGTATCCCTGTTTTTAACTTCCCACGCCGAGCGCGATTCGCACGATCCTCACGTACGCGTTAAACGACGCCATACCAAAGACTCCAGTTCCGTTTGGCAATCCAAGCGGAGTTAGGACTTCGGCGCGGTTTGCTTCCTGCCAGCGCATCACGGCCTGCCTGGTCAGGTTTCCAAAATACGTAGTTTCATTTCCCGGAGATCCTGAGCCGATTAACGCGATGCGGAAGCCCGCCCAGTTAAGGTAACGCTGCAAACATTTAACGTCGTCTCCGCGCGCGCCAACTTTAAGCGTCCGGGAAATTTCACAAAGAGGGATTGTCGGGTTTGGTGCGGGGGGCGGAGTTGGAGTTGGTGTGGGGATTGGTGAAGGCGTTGGGGTTGGCGTTGGGGTGGTCGTTGCGATCGTGATGCTTATCGTCGAAGTAGCGCTTCCGCCCGAACCCATACAGACTAGCGTGTACGAGGTTGTTGTAGAAACCGTTACGGACTGCGCGCCGTTTGTGGACAGCGATCCGGTCCATCCGCCGGAAGCGGTGCAGGACGTCGCGTATTGCGTCTGCCAGTTAAGAGTTGATGAGCCTCCCTGGGTTACGCTTTGCGGGTTCGCGGTAAAGGTGATGATTGGTTGTAGTGTTTGCGCGCGGATCGGCGTGATTGGAAGAAGGATCCCGAATAGGGCCGCCGCTAGGACATAAAAAGAAAAAGTTCTCATATATTTTTTTGAGTTTTTAAAACCATTTACACGTTCGACCTTTCTATTTCTAATTCGCCTTTTATAGTGTTTTAGACGTTGGAATAAGAAGCTTTCTTACATGAGCCCGACGGTTTAGGGTATAATTTATGGATGATTAAGCCGGTTGAAATTACTCCTTCATACACGTCCAACTGGCTCGAATTTTCTTGCGAAAAATGTGGCGATTCCGGGGTTTTAAATACTTTAGATGTTATAGATGTCGACCGCGACGGCGAGGCAATCCAGAAATTGGAATATAATTGCCGCATCTGCGGGGAAGGATTATAATTTTATTTAAAAGCAGTCTTTTGAAAATTAGGCTTTACTAAGGAGGGCTTATGAATGAAGCCGCATTACCCCTTTGGATAGTATTGGGCGCGGTTCTCGGATACACTTTGTGGCGCCATTTTGAGCCTTACGCAGAAAAAATTTGGCACTTGATCGTATTTTTCGTGCCGATCTGCCTGGCGTTTGTGCTCTTCGTGTTTTATATCCTGAGTTGGTATCCAGGTTTAAATTTTATCCTGGCGGCGCTGGGCATGATTGCCGTTTTGCTTATCGAGAGCCGAACGGGGAAGATTTTTCAATCGTGGTGAGGTAGCATTCAGGCCGGAAGGATTTATTCCTTCCGGCCTGCTTTTCTATTCGTGTATAATTTAAATTAAGCATGACGCAATCCGAAGCATTATCTATTTTGAAAACTGGAGCGAATGTTTTTCTTACTGGAGAACCTGGCGCGGGCAAGACTTACGTCGTAGACGCGTACGCTTCGTATTTGCGCGAGCGCGGGATCGAGCCCGCCATAACCGCTTCGACCGGGATCGCGGCGACGCATTTGGGAGGGATGACGATCCATTCTTGGTCCGGGCTTGGGATAAAAAAGAAACTCGATAGGTACGACCTCGACCGCTTGGCTTCGAGCGAATTTATCGTAAAGCGGGTTGGCCGCGCCAAAGTTTTAATAATTGACGAAGTTTCCATGCTCTCCGCGGAATCCATTTCCATGCTGGACGCGGTCTGCCGGGAAGTGCGAAGGCGCCCCGAGCCTTTCGGCGGCCTGCAGATTGTTTTTGTCGGAGATTTTTTCCAGCTCCCTCCCGTCGTGCGCAGGGGCGACGATTCAGAGGAATCTATTTTGCCGGAGCGGACCATCGTGCGTTTCGCCTACGACGCACCAGCCTGGCTTGAAGCAAACCCCGTCGTCTGCTACATCTCCGAACAGCACCGCCAAACGGACGACGGCTTCCTTTCTATATTATCTTCCATACGGCGCGACGAATTTAACGAAGTCCACCTTTCGCAGATCGGCTCCAGGATCGTTGAGGCGCATGACGCGCCAGAATACGCCCCGAAACTTTTTTCGCATAACGCCGACGTCGATAAAATTAATTCCGAAATGCTTGATAAAATTTCCGCGCAGGAAAAAATATTCGGGATGTCCTCGAGCGGGAACGATAGGATTATTGAATCGCTCAAAAAGGGCTGCCTTTCGCCCGAACGCCTCGTCCTTAAAATCGGCGCCAAGATCATGTTCACGAAAAATAACGTTAAAGAAGGGTTTGTTAACGGGACCTTGGGCGAAGTTACGGGGTTCGAGACGAGCGGATACCCGGTTGTAAAAACCCGGAGCGGCCGGAAAATTTTGGTTAGGGAAGCGGAGTGGAGCGTTGAAGAAAATGGAAAAATCCGGGCGACAATCGCGCAGCTTCCGCTGCGCTTGGCCTGGGCGATGACCGTGCATAAAAGCCAGGGGATGAGCCTTGAGGAAGCGGTGATGGATTTAAGTTCCGTTTTTGAATACGGTCAGGGATACGTCGCGCTCTCCCGCGTACGCACTCTCGCCGGGCTCTATCTTCTCGGCTGGAACGAGCGGACTTTCCGCGTGCATCCGGAAATTCTTGAGAAGGACGAATCTTTCAGGCAAGCTTCGGAGGAGGCCCGCGAATCTTTTGAAAAAATTTCAGACGAAGACCTCCGAAAAATCCACGAAAATTTTATTAAAGCCTCCGGAGGGAAAAATATTACGATCGGCGAAAAAGTTAAGTCCCGGCTCGATAAAATCCGCGAGGCTTATCCTAACGCGTACCGGCCGTGGCCGAAAGATAGTGACGAAAAATTGACTGAATTATTTTCCGGCAAAACTCCGTTGAAGGAATTAGCTAAAATTTTTGGCCGGCAGGCCGGCGCCATCCGCTCCCGCCTCGTGAAGTTGAATCTCCTGGAGGAGTAGGTGATTTGAAAATTGTACGGAATTATGCGAGGATTTTTAAAAGTCTCTTAATCTTGGCGTTTTCTTAACAAATTTCGGAAGGAGGAAATCATGAACTCTGTACTAGTCTTTCTTGTGATTTTGATTCTCGGAGGACTCTTAGGCTTGTTTTGCATCTACGTCACCGGAGGGGCAACGATGCTTCACTGGATCCTGTTTGGGGGTTTCTTAGTTTTACTCATTTTAACCTTGACATTAAATCGTCACAGTCCGCCGCTTATTACGTCCAATGACGGTTGATGAAGGGAGGATACCATGGAACTTTTTGCCCGCGTGTCTTATTTCCAAATAGGGGATAATTTCTTACGGGGTCGCGTTGTACCTGCAGCTTCGGAGCCAAGTCCATGGGTGTATTCTCAGGATTTCGCACTCTACATCCTCGAGAACTATTTCGAAACTGGAATTGTCGAAGACGACGAAGCAGACCAGGTTGAAGTGATGATACATGAATGGCATCCTCCGATCCGCTGCTACGAGTTGGATTTCGACCAGCCGAAATCAGCTTTGACCCTCAGGGATGTTATAGCGTCTCGAGACTCGCTGAAAGAGTTTTTTGGCGCCGTTGGGCCGATTGTACATTGATTGGAGGAGGTTCTATGGAATATGTAATTTCCCTTGGCCTCGGTTATATTTTGCTCGTCGGCCTTTACGACTATGTGAAGAGTTTTGGCGAGAGGCTGGAGCAACAAAAGGCATCAACTTTTGCGGACTGCGATGCTTCGGAAAAGTTATCCGATTGGGCAGAGAAGCATCATGGTTGCTGGCCTGGAAAATACGTGGAAGGAAGAAAAATCGTTGAGGAATGCATTGCTACGTGGAAAACATTCCTTCTGCACCACTCTTTCGTTGATGGAGTCCATCGTCTCGAATGGCTCCAGAGTTTGATTGATCCTGGCGATGAGCCGCCGCCCGGCAAAAAATAATCCAAAGGCCCAACCGAAAGGAAGGGCCTTTGTTTTATAAAATCCCAGCTGTATTGAAAATTAATTTGGAATATGTAAGGATTTTCATGGAATCTGAAATCTAAGATATTAGGAGGTGGATATGGCAGCAGATCCTGGTTTTTACGACCTGAAAAGCGAAGGGGATGTTCTTGCTTTTTCTTGTTTCTGCGAGTCTTTCGCTAGGGACATAAAAAGTAAAAACGAGCTGGACGACGAGGATCGTGAGGAGTTGGTAAGGCTTTTGGATGCCGGCGATAAGCTTTCGTGGGAAATCCGCGGGAACATCGATTTGTACGAAACGTATGCCTATATCTCTGGCACAATGTCGGAGTTGCGAAAATACGTTCTCCAATAAATTAAAAAAGGGAGGTGACTATGTTATCTTGGTCGGTTATGTTTTTGGTATTCGGGCTGGTTGCGGGAGTGCTGGGCTTGACGGGACTCGCTGGAGCCGCCATGCATATAGCCTGGATCCTGTTCGTAGTCTTCATCGTCTTGTTTTTTGTCAGCTTCGTTATGGGCCGCCGCCCGCCGCCGTAAGGCGACCGCGAACCGCATTTATAAAAGAGGAGTCCCCGTGGACTCCTCTTTATGCTAATAATTTTTGTGCTTCGCTCTCCGTTATCTCTTGATAGATGAAGGAATCGCAGTTTTCCTCTTCGCAGTCGCATTCGAAATCCTGCTCCCAGAGGATGTAGGCGCCAGGACCTAACCGAGCTAAGTGTTTTGATCCTTCGTGACCTTCTTTCAAAAGACATGGCAAAAGCTCGCTATCGGACGTAGGCGCGCCATGACTCGGCACCAATAAAGCACAATTCATACGACCTCCTTTGGATCGCTTATTTATTTAAATTTAACAAAACCCCGCGAGCTTGTAAATTCTAAGAAAAACCGCCGAGAAGCGAGTTCTCGGCGGTTCAATTGAAACTATCTGATCTTGCTATCCCGGAGTAATAATTTTTCTAACTCCGGAGAAATTGGCAACGTAGGTTGCCTGCAAGTCGGAAAGGATGAGCAGCCGAGAAAAACTCGGTAATTTTTGTGTCGTAGCCTCATCCATGTTTTGCATGTCGGGCATTGGCGCAACTCTCGGGCAGCCTTTTTGAGCGTGTCCAGTTTTGTCTGTAAATTTGTTGCCCAACTTTCTATACGTTTCGTTGGCTTCATTTGCCAGACAATCTTCGGCTCCTTATCTTCCGATGTCTGCAAAAGGAGAACTCGTATGGAGTCAGCCCCTATGGGTCTTTGCCCATTCCGATCAAAAGATGAGCCGATGAGGATGACGAGATTTTTCTCCGCGAAGAAGATTCCAAAAGAGAATTCTCCCCACCCTGATAGCTGCGCTGGCACCGCGCCATTTCTCTTAATTAACTCCGCGAACTCTTCCGGGTCAATCCATTTGAATCTTCCCATCTCCTGCTCCTTTCTATTGTTAAGGTTTCTATTCGAATGCCCCATTAGCTGCTTAATAGCACGTTTTGACCATACTCACAAGCTCACAATATGAAACTATGTCATTGATTTTGAAGTTTTATTTTATGAAGTCTAAAAGATTTTAGTCGATGTTTATTAATTAATTTTTTCTGAATTATGCTAAAGGGAACAGATAGAATAAAAGACCTTCCGGAAATTTTTAACGCACTGGAAAAGCGCGTTGAGTTTTTGGAGAAGCAATTAAAAGATCGCAAGCCGAAAAGCAAAAATAGAAAATAGCTTGTTGCCTAGCCTTATTTATACATTGAAAGCTAGTTCTTTTCCCCTGATAATCTATCCATGGGCGTAGATAAAAAAATCTTAATAGAGCTAGGTGCCTCTTTTTACCGAGGTGACGTTATTTGCGTATGAAAGACCCTAGATTTCCAAAGGATTTTCTAAATAAGATTATTTGCGGAAATTCTGTGGATATTATGAAAAAGATACCGAAGGGATCGGTAGATTTGATTGTGACTTCCCCGCCTTATAATCTGAAAAATTCAACTGGAAATGGAATGAAAGATGGTCGAGGCGGTAAGTGGGCCAATGCTGCTCTGCAAAATGGTTATGCGAATTATGACGATTGTATGCCCCACGAAGACTATGTGAAGTGGCAAAGGGATTGCCTAAATGAAATGATGAGACTCATTCCTGAAAATGGTGCTATTTTCTATAATCATAAGTGGCGCGTACAAGGAGGGTTATTGCAAGATCGCCAAGATATTGTAAATGGATTTCCTGTTCGGCAAGTCATTATTTGGAAACGAAAAGGTGGTCTAAATTTCAACCCTGGTTACTTTTTGCCCACCTATGAAGTCATCTATCTTATAGCTAAGCCAATGTTTCGACTCATCCCCAAAGCAAATGCTTACGGTGATATTTGGGAATTTACACAAGAGATGAACAATGATCATCCTGCAGCCTTCCCAGTTTCATTGATTGATCGCATTGTCTCATCAACTCATGCGAAAACGATTTTAGATCCGTTCATGGGTTCTGGTACAACTGCTATATCTGCTTTAAATTTTAATAGAAATTTTGTTGGTATAGATATTTCGCCAGAATATTGTAAAATGGCACAAAAAAGAATTAAGTACTATCAAGCCCAAGCTAAACTTTTTAACTATGTCAAGTAAGCCAATTATTTATACAAAAGAATCTTTAATCAAAAAACTCAAAAAGATTTCTGGAATGGGTTGGATTCGGAATGCCCGCCGTGGTAATCATGGTGGCATTGGTAATACCCTTGAAGACCTTCTTGGAATAAAAGAAAATAATTTACCAATCCCAAATGCCGCGGAATGGGAATTAAAAACTCAGAGGCTCCATACGGTTTCGTTATGTACTCTGTTTCATATGGAGCCTTCCCCACGTGCAATTCGATTTGTACCACAAATTTTGCTACCAAAATATGGCTGGAAGCATCGGGAAAGTGGGTTGTTGTATAAAAAGGGTGAGATGAGTTTTAGGCAAACTATTCATGGTGCAAAGCCAAGCGATAGAGGGTTCATGGTTAAGATAGATCGCTCTAATAAGAAAATTCTAATATCCTTCGACGCTAAAGAGGTTAGTGCTGGAAATAAAGAGTGGCTTAAATCCGTTAGTAAAAGAATTGGCCTGGGAGAACTTAACCCCCAACCCTACTGGGGATTTGATGATTTGGAGCACAAGGTAGGCACAAAGTTGTTGAATACTTTTTATGTTCAAGCTGATGTAAAAACTATACGAGGTAAGGAATATTATAACTACTGTAAAATAATGATGCTTTGTAAGTTTAGTTTCGAGGGATTTTTGAGGGCATTAGAAACTGCAAAAGTTTTAGTTGATTTTGATGCTAGGACGGGGCACAATCATGGGACAAAATTTCGAATGAGGCAGGATAGTTTCCCTATGCTCTATGAGAAGAAAGCAGTGATTCTTTAATTTTTTTCAAACCATCCAATCTCGCAAAACCCATTTAAAAGTTTTATTGTTTTTGCAACATGACGAAAAAAAATAAGCCTGAAAAAATAGAAATCGGGAGTATAAAGAAAACAGCTTCAGAGATTATTCCTTTTGCAGTCAATTTGATCAGTCCAGAAACTTTTTCGGATCCATCGGCCGTAGTTACAAAAGTCAGTCAAGGAATCGCAACATACTTTTTGTCAAAATTTTTATCTGAATATCGCGAAAAACTAGAAAAGAAGGAAATCAAAGATGAAAATTTCGAAACAGAAAAACCGACCCTTGCGTTAAGGGATCTATTTAAGGCGATTGAAGGAGGCGATATAGATGATGAGAAATTTAAAGCAATGAAGTCCGTCTTTTTTTCTGGAATAAGTAAACATTCTAAGCAAAAAGATGAAGTACAGTCATACGAATTTTTACAAACTGCAAAAAAATTAAGTGGCATGGAAATTCTTATCTTGAGAGCCAATTTTGAAATAGCTTCAGGGAAATCTGCCCTTAATGTTTCTGTAAATGCCGGAATTCGTTCGCGAAACGCTTGGCGTAATGAAATTAATAAACAAATAGGCTTCGAAGATATGGAGGGAGCAGTGTTCAAATATGAGAAAAATTTAGAATCACTAGGTTTAATATCACCTAGGGTTGAAATGGATCGTCTTCAGGGAGATTTTGAGCCAACTCCAAATTTTCGCCTTACTCGGACAGGATATAAATTCTGTGAATTTATGATTAGATATGAGTAGGTGTGAAATTTGCAAAAAGTTATGTATGCGACGATTTTGTGGGCCTGAATGTGAAGAGGCTTCTACCATTTCATTGACAACTACTGATCAATAAAAATTTCGAAGACCAGAACCAAGACAGGATATATAAATGATCAGAAAACAGTTTTGCATAAGCCCTAAAAAGAAAAAGCCCCCGATGGGGACGAGCCCCACAAGGGTCTTCTTCGTAAGAATTAACTGTAGTGTAGCATATGGTCAATAACTTGTCCACAGCTACATAATATAAGACGTATAATGTTACGAAAAATATATAAACGGAGCTTTTGAGAGAGATAACCGCTTAGGATAGAATATATACATGAAGAGGATTTTTTATATTTTTTCGTTTACGGTGCTTGGGATTTTGCTGCAGTTTTTAGCGCATGCCTTGCTTGAGATATGGTATTTGAACCGGTACACGCCTTTCGACGGCTGGTATACATTCCATACTATCGCGGGAGTTGTTTTGCTTGTCGCGGGCGCGGCGCTTGGATTTTGGGCTGGGGTGCATTTCTGGCGCGTGATATACGTCGAGCGCCGGTATTTCCGGAGATGGACGAGATAAATTGAAAAGAAGCCTCGGGGGAGGCTTCTTTTTTTTGGCGGCGGGGTGGGTTGATCAATGGACGGTTTCTTTCTTTCCCGGGGTCTGGGGGTCAATGTTTCCCGTCATGATTTTCTCCAGAAGCTCTTGGGGAATACCTATGGTAATCGCAGACAGAGGAGCTTCTTGTTTTCGGTTCGAGATTACCTGCCAGCCTTCGCGAATTTCGAATCTTTTGCCGGCGAGCTCTGGAAATTCGTATGCGAAGGAATTCCAAAATAAGGCTTGCAAGCTGTAACAGATAGAGCCTAGCTGGATTAGTTCTCTTGCGATTTCAGTAAATACTGCACTTTTTTCGAAATCTTCGTTTCGCTCCGCGCAATCGAGTGCGCGCTGACGAATCTTTAACATTGCTCGCTCGAGATTTCTTTCAGCTTGGGCCACGAACCAGTAGAGTTTCTTCAGCTCCTCGTCCTCCAGGATAAACTCGCGTACTTCTCCTTCCGCGACTTTGTCTGTCGGCCCCTTATTGATGACGACCTCGGTATTTCTTATCTTGTTAAAAATCAACTCTAGCAACTTCGTCATTGTGTGTCCCTCCCTTGTGCAAATTTCATAGAATCATATTATGTAGATGTGGATATGTCAAGATTTTTAATATGTCAGTTGAAATAATGAAAGATTTAGATTATAATGACGTTATAATATATTATGGCTCAGAAAATACTAAAAATTGGTTCTTCGGTTGGGGTTACAATTCCTAAAAAATCCCTTCAAGATTTGGGTTTGAAGCCGGGCGATAACGTCGAAGTGAGGGTAGAGGGCGAGAACATCATTATTCAGGGGCCGGTTAAAAAAGCAACTTCCCGCCAGAAAAAGGTGGCTAAGTTGACTTTTGATTTTATCAACCGGCACAGGAAAGATCTCGAAGCTCTTGCTAAAGAATAGTGACGTATCTATCTGCAGAAGATATTTTAGAAATCCACTCGATGCTTATTGATGAGATTGGAGGCATGCACGGCGTTCGCGATATGAACGCGATTTTGGCTTTGGTCGGCTTGCCGAAGCAGAAAATTTCCGGTAGAGAGCTTTATCCGTCTATATTTTCTAAGGCAGCCGTTTATGCGAGAAATACAATCATGAATCATCCGTTTTTTGATGGGAATAAGCGTACGGGAATGACCGCGGCTTCGATTTTTCTGGAAGATAACGGATATAAAATTGTTTGCAAGGATGGCGAGATTGAGAAATTCGCATTGGATATTATTAAGAGTAAGCTTTCTATCGAAGAGATAGCAGATTGGTTCAAGAGGCATTATTAATATAGAAAAATGAAAATTTTTGTGAAAGGGAAACCAGGCGCGAAGAATTCCGCTGTGGAAAGGATTGACGAAAATCATTTTACGGTTGCCGTGAAGGAAGCGCCGAAGGACGGGCAAGCAAACATCGCGATACAGGAGGCCCTTGCGGAATTTTTCAAAATTTCGGCCTCGCGCGTGCGTTTAGTATCCGGGTTTTCGTCCAGGAACAAAGTTTTTGAAGTGCAATAGGTCGCGCTTGAGTTTGGAATATGGGGATAGAGTTTTCCACAGGTAGAGCCGGTTCGTGAAAAAACTGTGGATGACAGAATTTTGATTCTCGCATAATATTAAAAAATGCCGCTTTACTATTTGGAGAATGACGGAGGAAAGATGAGTATCAAGACTGATTTTTTCCCGGAAGCAAAAGAACTTGCGATCAAAAACGGAGGGAAGTGCACCGTTAAAGAGCTTCAGAAAGCTTTTGACGTCGGATATTTTCACGCTTGCCGGATCTTGGACCAGTTGGCGGGCGAGGGGATAATCCCCTTTGAATACGGGATAATTCCGAAAAAAATGCCTGCGGGCGCCCCGTTCGAGGAAGTCGTGAAAGAAGCCAAGGATATAATTTTGAAATCTAAAAAATTCTCGGCGTCTTTGATCCAGAGAAAATTATGGATCGAGCATAACCTCGCCGTGAAGGCGGTAGAGACCGCTTCCTGGCAGATGCTTTTGGAAACTTTGCGCCAAAACAAGTACAAAATTTGATAAATCGAGTGTAGAATAGGGGTAAGGTGAACATTACGGAGACATTCCCTATTTTCATACAGCTCGGTTTTCTTTTGGCATTTGCGACTTTGGTCTCGCTTTTGATGCGGGCACTGAAGCAGCCTTTAATCATTGGATACATTATAACGGGGCTTCTTGTAGGCCCGTTTGTTTTTAATTTGATCCAATCGGAGGGAGTCTTCCAACTTTTCAGCCAAATTGGGGTCTCGTTCCTACTTTTCTCGGTGGGGCTTAATTTAAACCCGAACGTCTTGAAGCAATTCGGGAAAGTCGCGCTCATAACCGGCGTTGGACAGGTCGTATTCACCTCCGCCGTCGGTTTTTTAATTTGCGTTTTACTCGGCTTTTCATATATAACCTCGTTTTATGTCTCGATAGCCCTCGCGTTTTCAAGCACGATCATCATTTTGAAATTAATTTCGGACAAGGGCGACCTCGAGGATTTATACGCCAAAATTTCCATCGGTTTTCTCTTGGTGCAGGACGTAATCGCGATAGCTTTGCTTCTTGCGATCCCGATACTTTTTGCCAATACAGGTTCTTGGGCCGACCTCGGTGACGTCGTGTTTAAGATTTTGATGGCTGGGGTTTTCGTTTTCGCTGTCGCGCGGTCCATCCTCCCGAAAATAAACGACTACATTTCTCGCCCGCAGGAGCTCTTGTTCCTTTTCGCGAACGCCTGGGGGATCGGGATTACGGCCCTCTTCCTTTATATGGGCTTCTCGATCGAGGCCGGTGCGCTCGTCGCTGGTATTGCTTTGTCCACGCTTCCATTCCGGCACGACATAAATGCCCGCCTTACTCCGCTTCGGGATTTCTTCATCGTATTGTTCTTCATCCTGCTCGGCTCGGAGATGGCCTTCGGCTCTATCGGGGATATTATCCTCCCAGCCGCCATCCTTTCCTTGCTCGTCCTCGTCGGAAACCCATTAATTATGATGATTATCATGGGACTTTTGGGATATAAGCGAAAAACGGGACTTTTAACCGGGCTTACCGTCGCCCAGATAAGCGAATTTTCTTTAATCCTGGTTGCGCTTGGTGTAAGTCTTGGGCAGATTGATCGGGAAGTTCTTTCCATGGTGACGTTGGTCGGGCTCGTTACAATTTTCGGCTCGTCGTATTTAATTCTCTATTCCGACAAAATTTATAGCGTCATCGGAAAATATTTAAAAATATTCGAACGGAAACACGTTTTGGAAAAAGGAATCCGCAATAAAGATTACGATTACTTCCTTTTCGGCGGGAACCGCGTCGGGTTTGATTTTATCGAGCTCTTCAAGGGAATGAAAAAAGATTTTTTAGTCATCGACCACGATCCGGAAATTATCGGGCAGATGAAGATGGAAAAAGTGGATCACGAATACGGGGACGCAAGCGACATAGATTTTTTGGAATCGCTTAAATTGGACGAAGCCTCTCTCATAGTTTCAACTATTCCTGATTTGGAGACCAATCTCTTGATCGCGGAGGCGGCAAAAAGGCACGCTTCGGGCCCCATTTTTCTCACTGTGACGCACAGTATCTCGAACGCCTTGGCGCTATACGAAGCCGGGGTGGATTACGTGATTTTGCCGCATTTTTTGGGCGGAAAATACGCTTCGGAGATCGCCAAGAGGTTTCTGAAGGACGCCAAAGAGATACGCCAGATGCGCAAGGAGCACGTCAAAAATCTTTTGGCGCGTTCGGCCCTCGGGCACGAGCACCCGGTCTTGGAACGTTTTCGCTAGAAGAAGTGTAATTAAAATTTTTCTCTTACGTCTTTTATTGTATGCGCTCAAGATTTCAACAATGCTCTTTTTTAGGGGAGACATAATTTAAATTTTAAAAATTTTGAGGAGTGCAGCAAAATTGCTCCCCGTTTCCCCGGGAGTGTTTTGTTTTTGGAAGAAGTGGATAACTTTGCTATGCGAAATATTTTTTTGTTTATATAATTAATGTATGGCGAAGAAGAAAAAAGCACCTTCGCGCAAGAAGAGCGCAAAACGCTCGACGAAGCGCAGAAGGTAATCTCAGCAAAAAGGCGTACGGTGCAAACCGAACGTCTTTTTGTTTGCGCGCAAAATAAAACTGCCGGACCCGTGTGGATCGCGGCAGTTCTAGAAATGCTACGCTACTGTCCCCAAGAGGCAATCCGCGAGAGGGAAAACCATGTTGAGGTTTTTGCTGGAATCTGCGTGGTGTTTTTTGTGGTACTCGAATACTTTCTCCCAACATTTTCCACGCCAACCGGGAGTTTCTATGCGCTCCCTCCAGAATAACTCATAGTCGGCGTGGTATAGGGCGTGCAAATTTTCGTACGACGTGTATGAAGCAGTAACACCGAGTATCCCGCCAAGGATGATCGGCCCGGAAAAAAAGGCCTGCGCCAGCAATAAAAAGGGAAGATAGATAAGGATGAAGACCGGCAAAGACCAAAACGGGAAAGTCGAGGATTTTGTTTGCGCTTCCTCCAGGATAGCGTAGTGGGCTACCGGAGTAAGTACGTGGTGCACACCGTCGTGGGCCTCATAGAATGATTTAACCGGCCAGTGATTTCTCAAAAAGCCAGGAAACATTCCGTGAAGGACGTATTTATGAAATCCCCACTCA
Organism: Candidatus Giovannonibacteria bacterium RIFCSPLOWO2_01_FULL_46_13; assembly: GCA_001778785.1. Taxonomy (GTDB): domain Bacteria; phylum Patescibacteriota; class Minisyncoccia; order JACPKW01; family UBA11713; genus 2-01-FULL-46-13. Next base: position 9,206 of record MFIE01000023.1, on the reverse strand, counting down.
ACGAAAATGTTAATCACGATGACGGCCGCAGTTGCGGAGAAAATTGCAACCAATCCGGACGTCGCTTGTGCGATAAAAGTATCTTTCGCCAAGAACCAAAAAACAAAAAGAATGGAAATGAGCCAAAGAAAGACCCATTCGTTTGTGCTTCGAATAACCTTCTGATAATACACAAACCACCTCCCAATCTGCTTTAGTGTCGTTAAAGAGCCTTTACTCAAGTATAACAGTTATAACTTTTTTAATCTTTTTGGGTTATAATTTATGTATGATAGAGAAAGAAAAAATTTTAGACCGTACGGATCCCGTTTGCGGGCTCAAGGTTAATATGGAGAAGACTCAATACACCTCGCGCGTCGGGGATGATATTTATTATTTCTGCTCCGAGGAATGCAAGAAGCGCTTCGACTTTGACCCGCGTAAATATTCAGGAGACGATGATCAAGACGACTGAACCTAAAATTTTAGTGATCGGCGGGGGATTCGGGGGAATCCGAGCCGCCTTAGAGTTAGAAAAATTTAAGCTCCCGGGGGCTAAAATAACTTTAGTCTCCGATAAAACACACTTTGAGTATCACGCGGCGTTATATCGTGTCGTAACCGGGCGTTCGCCGTTGGAAGTCTGCGTCCCGCTTTCGGAAATTTTTAAAGGGAAAAACGTCGAAGTCCTGCGCGACCGCATTTTATCTGTGGACCTCGAGGCCCAAGCCGCCGAAGGATTTTTTGGAAGCAGGCACCCTTTCGATTATTTGGTTTTGGCGCTTGGTTCCGAGACTTCATATATGAATATTCCTGGGCTCGCGGAACATTCTTTCGGTTTTAAGTCTATTTCCGAGGCCCTCAGGTTAAAAAAACATTTTCACGAACTTTTTGAATCTTGTTCCAAAGCTTCGACGGAAGCGGCGGAAAAAGTTTGCCTGATGCACTTTGTCGTCGTTGGCGCGGGAGCTTCCGGAGTGGAATTGGCCGGGGAGCTAGCGCTATATTCACAAAAACTTGCTGAAACCCATAACGTCGCAAGATCCCTCATAACCATTGATTTGATCGAAGCTTCTTCGCGCGTGCTTCCGCTTTTTTCCGAAGGAACATCCAAGAAAGTTGAAAAGAGGTTGCGCGATTTAGGCGTGAATATTTTCGTTAATCGGCCGATGGAACGCGGAGAAATCGAATCTGTGATGGTGCGCGGACTTAATATGAAGACGGAGACCATAATCTGGACGGCCGGAGTAAAACCGAACGAGCTTTACGGAAAAATTCCTGGCGTGGAATTTGATAAAAAGGGACGGCTTGTCGTTGATGAATATCTCCGCGTGAAAAATTTCAAAAATGTTTTCGCGGTGGGGGACGGCGCTTCCACTCCCTTTTCTGGAATGGCGCAGACTGCCGTGTACGATGGGCGAATTGCCGCCGCGAATATAAAAAATGAAATTTTAGGGAAATCGCTTAAAAAATATGAACCTCCGAAACCTTACCACTCGATTCCCGTCGGGCCGGGCTGGGCGGCCACGGTTTTGGGCAGTATTTCTTTATACGGATATGTCGGATGGATTTTGAGAAGAGCCGCGGATTTAAGATATTTCCTTACTATTTTGCCTTTCAAGAAGGCTTATCTTGCATTTGCAAGCGGAAAGACGGTCTGCGAATCGTGTTCGATCTGCCTTCCCGACGAAGAAAACCCAAAGGTCGCGTTAAATTTAAAAGAAATAAAAACTTAACTATGAACTTATCAAATTCAGTAAAAATCATGTTGTTTCTCTTGCGGCTTGCGATGGGCTGGTTGTTTTTCTACGCAGGGATTACGAAGATATTAAACCCTGCTTGGACTTCCGCGGGGTATCTCGGGGCGGCGAAAACCTTCCCAGCTTTTTATTCCTGGCTTGCGTCGTCCTCCATGATCCCGGTCGTGGATTTCGTGAACGAATGGGGGCTTACGCTTTTGGGCGTCTCGTTAATTCTTGGAATTGGCGTGCGCCTTTCTTCGATTCTGGGAGCGGCCTTGATGATTTTGTATTATCTAGCCGCTTTGGATTTTCCTTACCCAAACCCGCACTCATATATAGTAGACGAACATATAATATACGCGCTTGTACTGCTTTTCTTCGCGGGCGTTCGCGCGGGAAGGTTTATCGGCCTCGATCCTAGGATCTCAAACAAGATAGGGTAGCTGTGGAAAGAAAGTTATTGGACACGCGCCTATTTTGATATAATTTGAACATGGCAGAAGAAAACACTAATGCGTCCGGCCAGGACGAGGTCGTCACCTGCGCGAAGTGCGGCAAGCAGAAAAAAAAATCAGAAGGGCATTTTGTCCTTGAGGGTACGACTTTCTGCTGCGAGCAGTGTTGCGGGGACCCGTCAAAAGGCGAGCACAACGAAAAAGGCGCCAAGGTCTGCGAATTTTGTTAAAACTTTGTCCCTAAAGATTAAACCCAATCCCCTGTTTATCTTGTTATTTTTAATTGGGGCTTTTTCTATTGTAAATTTAGCCCTAGCCCACGGCGCGGAGCCGTCTTTGAGCGATAAAATAGTAGAAACTTCCAAGTCTGTCGTTACAATCTCCTCGATTTTGATAATACTTTTGGTGCTTATGGCCGTAGGCCGCCTGGGCAAGGAAGCGGGCGAGGGAAATAACTTTTTCAAAGGCGTGATATTTTTCCCGATTGTGATAATCGTTCTCGGCGCCACTTTCTACCTTTCCGCCTCAACCATTTACTTAAACATGGTTTCGGAGACGGGCGGGCCCGTGCACTGGCACGCGGATTTTCGGATTTTCAAATGCGGCCAAGAGCTTTTCCTAGAGGAGCCGACGGGGCTTTCCAATAGGATCGGCAAGTCCGACCTGCACGAGCATGGGGATGGGCGTATACATATAGAAGGCGTGGTCGTAAAGAGAGGCGATTTTTCCCTACATAAATTCTTTGAAGCTATCAACGGGAACTTAACCGCCAAAGAGCTGTCTTTCCCAGGAAAAAATACTTTTGAAAAGATGGTTGCCGGCGAGCCTTGCCCTGGAGATTTGGGCGAAAGTGAAGTCGGCCCAACGCAGATCCAAGTTTTCCTATATAAAACAGAAGGGGATACAATCCGCCAGAGTAAATTGGAAAATTTTGAGGGATACGTTCCTTCGCCGTACTCGCAGATTCCCCCGGGCGACTGCATAATTTTTGAGTATGGGCCAGAGATAAAAAACAGGACCGAGAACATCTGCAACTTCACGGAAATCGGGATTAAAGAAGGCAAATATAAATACCTGCCTGCCGGCAGGCAGGTGAAGAATAATTATGGGAATTGAAGCACAACTTCCGACAATATTAACCGTAATCGCGACCGCGGCCATTGACTCCATCAACCCCTGCGCGATCGGCGTTTTGATTTTGATGATCTCGGTCGTCTTGACTTCCGGCGGCTCGACCAAGCGCATGATTTATTTAGGATTCCTATACACATTTGCGATTTTCATCGTCTATCTTGCGGCGGGGATTGGCCTCGCGTATTATTTCGCTTCCGTCCCGCTTTTCATCGCCGAATATATTTCCATAACTGTCGGAATTTTTATCGCTTTGGCCGGGCTCATCGAGATAAAAGATTATTTTTGGTACGGGAAGGGTTTTTCGCTCTCAATCCCGTACGCGGCTTCCAAGATGCTCGAAAATTACGCTTCGCGCTCAACGGCGTGGGGAGTTATTTTCTTGGGGATGTTCGTCTCCGCGGTTGAACTTCCGTGCACTGGCGCGCCGTATCTCGCGATTATCACCGTGCTCGCGCAGTATTTCGATTTCACGGCCTTCCTGCTCCTGGTTTTGTACAACATAATTTTCGTCTCGCCGTTGATCGTGATCCTTTTGCTCGTCGCGGGCGGGAAAAAACTTCAGGACATAAAAATGTGGAAGCAGGAATCTCGCGGGGCGATGCGCCTTGCGATCGGACTCCTTATGATCGCCCTTGCCTGGTTATTAATAATGATATCCAACGGAACTATAAATTTAGGTTAGAATAAAGTCATGGCCGAAGAAGGACAAGTTCACCATCATAAAGCCCTAGGGCACCTCGCCAAACAGCCGATCACGGACATCGTGAAATTCGGCATCGGGCGGCTCGTTTCGCTCCGCCTGCCTTGGCTTCTTTTGGGCTTGGTCGGCGGAATGATCGCGACTTTGATCGTGCGATTTTTCGAAACCGCGCTCGAGGAAAAATTGGCGCTCGCGTTTTTTATTCCCGTCGTCGTGTACATGTCGGACGCGGTGGGCACGCAGACCGAGACACTTTTCATACGCGCCCTCTCCATCGAGAAAATTAGTTTAAGAAAATATTTGTTCAAGGAAATTATTATCGGGTTTCTTTTGGGCTTGGCCTTGAGCGTCCTTTTGTACGGGTACGCCATAATAACTTTTAACGATTCGGAAGTTGCGATTATCGTCGGGCTTTCCATGCTGATAAGCTCTGTTTTTTCTGTTATTATCGCGACTTTTGTCCCGCTAATTCTCCGGAGATTTGGGAAGGATCCGGCCGTCGGCGCGGGACCGTTTACGACGATTCTCCAAGATATCCTGGCTTTAGTAATTTATTTCGTGATTGCGGCGATAGTTATTTATTAAAATGGAAGCACATATAATTAAAAGGCGGGGACACAAAGAAGCGTACGACGAGCGGAAAGTATACGGCTCGGTTTATTCCGCGAGCTTGAACGCTCATTTGGACAAGATGAACGCGGAGAAAATCGCGGAGAAAGTCTCGTGCGAGATTACGGAGTGGATCGCGGCCGAGACGGAGCAGGTTTCCTCGGAGAAAATTTTCCGGAAAGCCATCGAGCTTATCAAGAACGAAAACAAAGACGTCTCGTTCATGTACGAAACCCACCGCGACTTGGCGTAATTTGCGCAGAAAGTTTCAGAGCCCAGCTAGCTTCGCTAGCTGGGCTCTTCTATAGATTACTTCTTGAGGAAACTTTTCAATCTTTTGCGTGGTGTCTTTTTGAACCTCCCTTTCGCTTTTGTTATTTTGTGGATAGCCTTTCTGATTTCATCATCTAACATCATAGAAAAATTAGGATCAAAGTGGTCTCCACTTCCAGGACAAGGTACATTTAAGAAATTCTCCCACCGAATGTATTTGCCTGGCTCTGCGGATTGTCCACCAAATAGCTTTTTCAGTTCGTCTCCAGATTCCCCGGGGTGGAAAGAAAGGCCGAATGCTCTTTGTAATTCGTCCTTTGTCAGAACTATCTTGCCGTGAGCTATTTTAGGGGGTTGGTTGATTTCCCATTCAAGAAGCCATTCATCCGCTTCGCGACTTACCACGAGTAATGATGCTGCCGCGCTGATTAGGATTATTTCTGTCTCTTTGTCATATAGTTCTAGAACGGTTTCGTAACAGAAATAGTGGCACCAAAAAGGTCGCCAGCCGAGAGTGTGGGGGATTACATAAAGGCTGTCTGGCTTCGAAAATCCTAATCTCGCAAGATTTTGCATTTTTTCTACCCCTTTCAAAAGTAATTTAAGAACAGCTTATTAGTTTTTACCATGCATTTAGAGAAAAATCAAAATAAGATATATAAATGGGGAACTTTTAGTGTTGAGTGCATTTAAGGATGAGGTAAAAGAATTTCCTTATTCGCTGGACGAACCCGTCCCAAAATATTTAGAGAAGATATGCGACAGTTTTAAAAATATCAAATTAATATGCTATCGCGCATTAATTTGATATTTGTGGCGTGGCGTAAAAAGATTCAGGGGCCGGTTCGCGTTGCGAACCGGCCCCTGCTTTTCCTGGCTTATTCTTGTCTCAGGATTTTTTTCATCTCGATTCCGAGCTTGTATGCTCGCTCCACTTCTTCCGGGTTCGCGAGTTCTGGTCTTCTCTCTCCCTTGAAGAAGGCGCGTTCCAGCTCTTCATGATGCTTCTGCTCAGAAAACTGGGAATCGAAAACAGCCTGCATACGTTCCTGGACTCCAGTCCTGGCTTGCTCATTGATTTGGCCTACGGCCCAATACAACATACAAGAGGAAAGAACGATGAGCAGTGTCAGTCCTACTTTCGTGGAAAATGGCATAAAATCCTCCTTGTTTAGGGAACGTTACTATGAAGATAAATAGCATGTTAAATATCTCCTGTCAAGAACTCACAGGATATTCTGTTAATCTAGGCTAATATTAAAAGATGGGGGAATTTTACCAACTTTCGGCGGACGAGGTTTTTCGGTCTTTCGGCGTGAAGGAGGGCGGGCTTTCGCCCGAAGACGTCGAAAAGCAGAGGAAAATCCACGGGAGGAACGAACTTCCCAAGGAAGACGGTTTTAGGATTTTAGGTTTTTTCATACAGCAGTTAAAAAGTCCCCTCGTTTATATTTTGCTAATCGCGGGCGGGCTTGCTTTCTGGATCGGCGAATTTTTGGATACTGTAATAATTTTTGCGGCGGTCGCGGTAAATATCGGGATCGGTTTTTACCAGGAATACTCTTCAAGCCAGATTTTAAAACGCCTCCAGGAAAAAGTCCGCGTTGCCGCTTTTGTCAGGCGTTACGGAGAAATCCACCAGATCGACGCCTCGGAACTCGTCCCGGGAGATATCATTTCCGTTAAAACCGGGATGAAAATTCCCGCCGATGCGCGGCTTTTCAAGGCGAAGGATTTAAAGACGAACGAAGCACTTTTGACGGGGGAATCTTCTCCGGTGGATAAAAATATCGAAAAAATTTCCAAGGACGCCGTCGTGGCCGAACGGAAAAATATGATTTTTATGGGTAGCTCCGTTGAACGCGGCGAGGGGGAGGCGGTCGTCGTTAAAACCGGAAAAGATACGGAGATCGGCGAGATCGCAATTTTAACTTCCGGCTCCAAAGAAGAATTTACGCCCTTGCAGGAAAAAATCGCGAGCCTCGGAAAATTTTTAAGTTTGATAGTTGTCGCTGCGGCCGCGGTGATAGTTATTGTCGGTTACCTCGAGGAGTTCGATTTTTACCAAATTTTCGTGACGGCGGTCGCGGTCGCGGTCGCGGCGATCCCCGAAGGCTTGCCCGCGGCCATCGCGGTCGTCCTTGCGGTCGCGAGCAAGAATATTTTCAAGAATGATGGCTTGGTAAAAAAACTTCTTGCC
>MFIE01000023.1:0-1975 GCA_001778785.1 Candidatus Giovannonibacteria bacterium RIFCSPLOWO2_01_FULL_46_13 | reverse complement strand
CGATTTTGGAAAAAGTCGGCAATAAATTGGTGGTGCGTGGGGAGGCGACGGATGCGGCCAAGCTTGAAATTTTTCTCGAAAAAGGTTTTGACCTCGGAAAAATCCTCGAAGCTTTCCCGAGGGTAAATCTCTTGCCGTTTGATTCTACCCTGAAATTTATGGCGTCCTTCCATAGAGCCCGCGATGGGCAGGGGGAAGTGACGCGCGTTTTTGTCTCGGGCGCCCCGGAAATAATTTTGGAACTTTCTTTGGATTTTCCGGAAAAACAAAAAATGCGCGAGGAATTCGAAAATTTTGCGGAAAGGGGTTTTCGGTTGATCGCGGCGGCCGAAGCTATCCTGCCAAAAAATCCCGATGAGATTTCGGAAAAAAGTGAGGAGGAGCTTTCTGGGTTCGTAAAGAACCTGACTTTTCTTGGGCTCGTTGCGATCCGCGACCCTATCCGCGAGGACGTTAAGGAAACGGTGAAAGAAGTTCGCGGGGCTGGAATAAAAATAATTATGTTTACGGGCGACCATCGTTTGACGGCGGTTACGATTGGCGCGGAGTTAGGGTTTAAGACCGGAAAGGAGAATATAATGGAAGGCTCCGAGATAGACAAACTTTCGGATGAAGAGCTTTTCGGAAAAATATCCCAAGTTGAAATTTTCGCGCGCGTCGACCCCAAGCATAAAATGCGCATCACCAAAGCCTGGAAGGATTCGGGCGAGGCGGTTGCGGTCACGGGCGACGGGATAAACGACGCGCCCGCCTTGAAATATGCCGATATTGGCATTGCCTTAAATTCCGGGACGGACGTTACCAAAGAAGCTTCCGATTTGGTTTTGGTGGAAGATAGTTTAAGCACTATTGCGAGCGCCATAAAATTTGGGAGGACCGCCTTCGAAAATATCCGCAAGGTCACTATCTTCCTTTTGTCCGGAAGTTTTTCGGAAATTATTTTAATTTTGGGCGCTTTAGTCTTGCGCGTTCCGCTCCCTCTGACCGCCGGACAAATTTTATGGACGAACTTGATTGAGGACGGCTTGCCGAATTTCGCGCTCGCGTTCGAAAAAGGGGAAGGGGAAATAATGAAGAGAAAACCTCTGAAGCGGGGCGAGCCGATTTTGAACAAAGAAGCAAAGACCCTCGCTTTTACTTTCGGGATCGTAACGGATATAGTTTTACTGGGACTATTTTTTATCTTTTTAAAATTTTCTGATTTTTCTCTCGAGTATATTAGGACTTTTATTTTCGCGGCATTAGGTACCGATTCTTTGATGTATGTTTTTTCTTTGAAATCCTTAAACAAATCGATTTTCCAAACGAACCTTTGGGATAACCGCTATCTTTTAATGGCCGTGCTCTTTGGATTTTTCATGACGGGGCTCGCAATTTATCTCCCTATATTAAATGCCGCGTTAAAAACCGTCCCACTCGAACTTGCTCACGTCGTTTTTATTTTCGTGATTGGGTTTTTCAAGATTGGGCTTGTTGAGTTGATCAAGTGGTTCTATAACCGCGAGGCTAGGTTATAATTCTTGGATGCGTATCATCGGGCATTTAGATATGGATGCTTTTTTCGCGGCCGTTGAAGAGAGGGACCACGAATGGCTCCGCGGAAAGGCGGTTGTTGTTGGGGCTGATCCCAAGGGCGGCGCGGGGAGGGGCGTTGTCTCGACGGCGAATTATAAAGCGCGGGAATATGGTGTCCGTTCGGCTTTGCCGATTTCCAAAGCCTGGCAATTTTGCCAAGAAGCCAAAAAACAGGGCAAGCCCGAATGCTTTTTCGTGGCCGGAAATTTTAAAAAATACGGCGAGGTTTCGGATCACGTCATGAAAATCTTGAGAAAATACCTGCCTGCCGGCGAGGCAGGTTCGAGCTTGGTGGAAGAGGCGAGTGTTGACGAAGCATATTTCGATTTAAGCGGCGCGGGCTCTTTTGATAAGGCGGAAAAAATCGCAAAGAAAATAAAAAAAGAAATTTGGGAAAAAG
>MFIE01000022.1:19371-22694 GCA_001778785.1 Candidatus Giovannonibacteria bacterium RIFCSPLOWO2_01_FULL_46_13 | reverse complement strand
TGCCTCCTCCCGCGAACGGGATTAGACTAGCAATGCACAATAACTCGTTGGCTCATTCTTCAATAGGCACGCCGTTAAGGTACACCGCTTGCGCGGGACCTTTTCGACTCCTTGTAGACATATGGTTTCAGGTACTATTTCACTGCCCTCATCGGGCTTCTTTTCACCTTTCCCTCACGGTACTAGTTCACTATCGGTGTCTTAAAATATTTAGCCTTAGGAGAGTAGTTCTCCCTGTTTCCTCCGAGCTCATCTTGTTCTCGAAGTACTCAAGATAATAGACAAGGAGCATATAAGGTTTTTCAAGTACGGGGCTATTACCCTCTTTGGCCGGCCTTTCCAGGGCCGTTCCCTTAAACAACTTATAGTTTTATTGACTCCCTTCCTGAACATAGCTATACGCTCCGGAAAGTCTATTTCTTACTACCCCCCGTCCTACTACTAAGAATAAATTCTAAATAGTAGAACGAGGTTTGGGCTGATCCCCTTTCGCTCGCCGCTACTTAGGGAATTGATCAATTTCTAATTCTGTCTTACATCTTGCAGACAAAATTAAAAATTGAAATTGTTTTCTTTTCCTCCAGGTACTGAGATGTTTCACTTCCCTGGGTGTACTCTTTACGAAGTTACTCGCAAAGTAATTCGACATTACTCGAATTGAGTTTCCTCATTCGGAAATCGCCGGATCAAAGGTTGCTCGACACCTCCCCGACGCTTATCGCAGTCACGCTACGTCCTTCCTCGCTTTTAAGACCCTAGGCATCCACCATACGCCCTTATTAACCCGCTCCGATTCAAATGCTCTACCACTAGAACATCAAACCAGAACACTCCGACGTTTTCAGTCGGAGCTCCGACCTTCAATAACTATTTCTAATTAGTGCGTCGGAGTTTTTTGTTCTCTAATTTATTTTGGTGCTTAATTACTTATTCTGTTGTCAACGTTCAGTCCGGACAATCTACGATCTTTTTTACTAAAAAACCCCGCTGAAGCGGGGTCATCACGCCAAGAAAGGCTAGAGTTTATCCGCTTCTAAGTTTGGTTTTTAGCAAGTAATTCAACATAGATTGTGTATCCATTATATACAGGTAAATTACAGAGTCAAGAGGTGTGAATAAATTACACAAAAACTTGACAAAAAGACGCATTTGCGCTAATATTTCAGCGAAAAGGAGGGCTAAACAATGTTATTTAAAAACTTAAAGCCTGGAGACAGGTTCTTTATACCGAAACGGGAGTCAGAGTGGAGCGCGGAGCACGTCAAAGTTGAAACTCCTCTCAACCCGCACTTCAACGCAGTCCGGTTGCATAACGGAAAGTTGGTGTCTTTGGACGAAGAGGACGAAGTCGAACTAATCTCACCCGAAAGGAGGTGAAGGATGAGTAGTCCTGTTTATACCGTAGTCTCCAACGCCACTGAAGAGGGTGGCGCGAGATTAAAATCAGACCTGGAAAAGATTGGGGTTTGTCTGTATTTCGAAGCTCGATGCTCCGGCTGCGAGGCTGTAATCCAGACAGATAGCAGATCTACAATCCCTACTCATTGTCCAGGTTGCTCAAGTACGGTTGAGTAGTAGGCAAAACGCGCGGGAGGATCATCCGATCCCCCGCGCTTTTTTATTCCCAGACTAATTGCAAAAAAGATTTTAAATACTTGACAAAACGGTTAATTTAACATAGTATCTAAAATAAAAGGAGGTGAAGGAAATGGCTTTAAAAACACGCGATGGTCAAAAGAGAGGCCTAAAGATTGGCGATAGAATCGTTTTCTATGAGCAAGGGGGTTCACTTGTACTCAGAATCGCGGATGACGAAGGCGTCGATATGACATGGAATAAATCGACGTCAAAAAAGGATTTCAACGTGGAAATTCGGGACAAACATGAATTAGGACGCATCGCATCAATGATGGCAGAGCTAGCTGGATATGAAGGGGTGGTTGAACGCATAAAAACAGTAAGCGATTCCTACTCCTGTTACAAAATCGTTAAGTAATGGTGTGAAGGAGTCAAAGCAAACGCGGACAGACCGAAAATCTGTCCGCGTTTTTATTTGTTAAAAATGATGAATATTTTCGGCGATAGCAGATTTTATGCATCATTTCAAATTACCAGTTTATAAGCGATCGTTTTTAAATTGGTAATTGCAAAAAAGATTTTAAATACTTGACAAAGCTGTTAATTTAACATAATGTCTAAAGCGAAAAGGAGGTTATATATATGAAGCTACTTAACAAAGGGGAGGTTCCGTTCGGACCCTCAAATCCGTTCCACCCCGCAAATCCGCAGAGTCCCTGGAATCCGAATCATCCAAGCAGGCGACAAAATACCGAGACCAGCGTACCCCCCACCCAGCCAGAAGAACCGGATCAATTTCGTGATGGTATTTTGCTCGGAGCCCTCGTGTTAATCTCCATTTTGGCCATCGCAGTAATCGTCGACACCCTCGCGAGAAAGAAAAATGGTTCATAGAAAAGTTAGGGCGAATCGAAACTTCTAACAGGGAGGTGAAGGGAATGGCACTTAAAAATCCTCGGGATGGTATAGTCAGGGGTCTGGAAATGGGCGATCAAATTTCATACGCGCGAGGTAAAAAACGAGGCGAATGGATCCTTTCCATTTTAGCTCCATCAGGTCTTGCTCGCAGGACAAAAATGCAATGGAGGTCGAGCAATAACAAATTGGGCATAAGGTTATTTATGAAAAGAGGTGACCTCAAGTCGCACGCCCAATCTCTCTGCGATATTGCCGGCCTGGAATATGTTAAGGTATCCGCTGTCTCCGAAGGGAAACGCAGGGTTATCCTTGAAATAGAATAAATTGGTAATTGCCAAAAATCCTCTTTCGCGCTAAGTTGAGGCGGAAAAGGAGGTGAAGCATGAAAATCCCGATCGTAATTTTTGGTGTATTATCCCTCGTAGTTCTTCTTTTTTTCTTACTCAAGTGGTTGCTTGGAGAAAGTGGGATCAAAGAAGAAAGAGAGGGAGAGAAAGCAAAATTAGTCAAAGGTTATCCTTGGCCAAAAGAGATCAAAGTCTTGGCAAGACATCGTCGAGGAAACATCCTTTCCATCCTTTGCTGGCGGAAAGAAGGCCATTGTATGAAGAAAACATATCTTTGGCCGGCAAGAGAAGGAGAACCGAATTTCCTTGTGTGTGTCACTTGCAACAGCGCCTATAACTTTTGACAAAACAAGAACTCAGAAACTAACGGGCGGAGACCGAAAGGACTCCGCCCGTTTTTATTGCCAAAAATCCCCTTTCGCGCTAAGTTGAGGCGGAACCATAAACTTCTTTAAAGTTAGGAGGAAGTCATGAACGAAA
>MFIE01000022.1:0-19307 GCA_001778785.1 Candidatus Giovannonibacteria bacterium RIFCSPLOWO2_01_FULL_46_13 | reverse complement strand
GTTACAGCAGATCCTCCGCGAAGGCCATAACATGGTTGTAGAGCTGAGCAGGCCGGAGAGAGGTTGGCAGCATCCTAAGGCATGGCTTGTTCTTCGATACGAAACCATTTATACCACTGAGGGGCGCGTCTTTCTCAATCTCGAACCTGGAGATGTGATGACGCGTGAGTTTGGATGGGATCGAGATATTTTTATCACCCAAGCGCCAATCATCGAAAGAGTGTCCGGTCAATTCTTAAACCAGCAATGGCCCGGCGCGAAGAAAGGTCTTTTCCTTCCGCTCTTCGACAAAAGGACCATTATGGCGGCGATTAAAATCAAGGGAGAGGAAAATCTCGCAAGTTCTTTGGAAAAAGCTGAGGAGGAGGCGCGAGTCTGGCATTGGTACTGACACTGACCTTTTTGAACTAGAGTTAAGGCGAATCGAAACTTCTAACAAGGAGGTGAAGGAAGATGAATTTCGAGACAAGGTTTAGAAATTTTGACACAAGTACATTTGAACCTAATGTGACCGAGAGATACAGATTTAACAAAAAAGTCATAGCTGGCGTCAAGCCGTTTAAGGTGAGGTTCAAAGGAGAATTAGTAACACCGAAAGTAAAACTAAAGGATGGGAGAGAAGTAGAGATCCTGGAAAGAGAAATGCGAAAATGCCCCTCGTGCATCGGCGCAGGATATGCCTTCTCTGATAATTGCAAAGACTGCAGAGAAAGTGGAGAAATTGCTATTTTCCATGTAAGAGCTCTGCAGCAAGAAAAGTAAAAGCCAACGCGGGCGGAGACTCGAAAGAGCTCCGACCCGCTTTTTTTATTTCCAGACTAATTGCAAAAATGAGGTTTTTGTACTAGAGTTAGGGCAAAATTTAGTCTTTGCAGAGAGGAGATCCCGCAATGATAAATACGACAGACAAGCTTGAGGCGGAGATAAAAAGGTGGGACGCACATAGCAACGTAAGCCTTCTGCTCACCATCTTCTCCGTGACTGTATCAATGGTAGTTTTTTTCAAATTCAAGGAATACATACTTCCACCTTTTCTAATCTTTATTGTATCCGCGCTGTATTTCGCTATCTCGAGTATCAAGTGCAATAGGGCTATAACGCGCGAACAAAAGAGACAGGGAAACTACTAGGCATCGAGAGACGGGAGGACCATATGGTCCTCCCATTTTATTTTATAACCAAAAGCTCCGCGCGAGCGGGGCTTTTGTATCACTAAAGATTTATAATTAGCGAATTTCTTTTCGAAGCCTTTCGAGGTACTGCGCGGCTGTGTCTTTACCGCCCAAGCCGAAGGCCAATCCAAGCGCCAAGGCCAACGCGCCAACTACTCCAATGAAGAGAGTTTGCACCATCGGTCCCGCGATTTTCAACTGCGCCATTGCGGCCAAGATAGCAAAAATCCAAATCGCCCATTTCGAAACGCCTCCCAAGAAACCGGACGACGGCAAGTTAGCCGCCTTTGCAGAAGCGGTAACAAGTTTGCCTATCGCATCCGCGATCAAGGCGGCGGCTACTAAGATCAAAGCGGCAACGAAAACGTTCCCCAAGTAAGGAAGAACTTGCTCGCTTAGGAAGTTGGTCACATCCGTAAGTCCCAGCACCTCAACGGTAGCCGTGAAAAATACGATTATGAAGAACCACTTCACAAGCCCGCCGATAAAAGCGCCTACGTCTAGCTTAATGCCCGCGCGTTCAATCGGCTCTTCAACGCCGATCGATTTCAACGCCTGGTCGATTTTAAGCGAACGGATTATCTGCGAGACAACTTTGCCAAGGGCCAAGGCAATAACCCAGCCGATGACAAATACAATAATCGCCCCTATCAAACGAGGAGCGAAAGCAACTACCCCGAGCCAAAGCTCATAAAATGAAGCTATCAAGACTTCGCCCCAGGTTTGCACTCCGTAATTTATCATTTTTTATAAAAAGTTTATTAATAAATTTCTAATAATTCCCTCGCGAGGAAATTTGAGTCAAAGTTTCGACCCCCGGACTCAACTTCCCATATTATACCACATTTTCTCCCTACGTTCGAGACCGCTGGGGATAAGAATTATCGAAATCCGTGCTTGAAGTAGAACTTCGGGAACTGCATCCATGACCAAATCTTGCGTTTCCAGCGGGGATGCGTATGGCTTTCGCGCAAATCTACTACGGCATCTTTGACAAAATATGTTTTAAATCCTCTTTTCCTCATTCGTTCAGATAAATCAGGCCCTTCGCCGGTCATAAAAAACCATTCATCAAATCCTCCAATTACATCGAAGAGTTCTTTTCTAACGGCAATAAAACCTTCAGCAACCCAGCTCACTTCCCGATTCGAATCATATTCTCGTATGAGCCCCGTGCCTAATTTCTTGCCCATATTCCAGGGAATATTTCTTCCTTTCTCATCTATAAGCGTGCCGCCAACCATACCGGCGTTGATGGTTTTTGATAAAAAATCGAGGAGCCGATCGATCGAGTCCGGACGGACCAAAACATCGTTATCAATAAACACGATTGCGTCCCCTTCCGTTTTTTTCGCGCCGCGGTTGCGCGAAGCGGTCGGGCCAAGATTTTTTTCATTCCGAACTGCCATGACTTCCGGGAACTCTTTTTTGAGCATTTGGAATGTCCCGTCCACCGAGGCGTCATCTACTACGATACATCGTAGCGGCTGACTCGTACTTTTCTTTAAGGCAAGAAGTGTTTTTCTTAAAAATTCCTTGCCGTTATACGAAGGAATAACCACCGAAAAAGACTCTACTATCATACCTAAATCTTATCCCAAAAACGAAAAGAAGGGGATGCGCTTAAGCGCATCCCCTTCCGGATTTCTACTCCTTGACCACACGGACGACAAGGTCGCCGAGATCCTCCGCAAATTCCTCTCTCGAAAAACTTGCGGCCACCGGGATAAACTGGTCGGCAAGGGTCAACAAAAAATTCCTTGCCGTGACCAAGTTTATGTCATCACAAAAACAGATACGCAACAAAACTAAATTCCCCTCTCCAAATCTCTTCGCGTCTTTGCGAAACCCCATGATTATTTTCCGATAATCAAAGGGGACGCGAAAAATAATCGGATCGGTTAAGAAAATCTTTTCAGTACCCTTTAACTGCCGCCTCCAATATTGAATGTTAAAAGCGGCAACCTCACCCGCTGGCAACGAAACTTTTAAATCCCGGGTCATCTCTTCTCCTCCTTGTAGTTTTGAAAGTCCTAATAAATAACCTCCGAGCTAGTCGGAGGCAACACTATCTATTTATTATAGCAGGTTTTTTGAGGGAAGCAAGGTCGGCGACGAGCGAGGCCGCGGACCAAGCTTGCCTGCGAGAGGCGCGGTCGCCGTGCGCGCTGTATTCGCTGAAACCTTCGCCGGCAGAAGTGTAGAGTTCGAACGAAGGCGCAAGGTTCTCACAATCTTACGCCTTTTTGTTTTTAGATTTGGGGCAACTTTATTTGAGCTCTCTTTCTTTAATCAAAGAATTTTCTCTTGCCCTGCTTAAATTCCATGATTGCCACTTTTGTTCTCTTGAAAGGTTATTTTGTAATCTATTTAGAAAATGTATTTCTGCCTCTTTTTTTATATTCTCGTCAGGAATATCAAGCGCGACGATACTAACCGGAGTCGCGTCTGCCGACAAAGTCAGCAAGTATGGGGTATCTATCTTTCCAGTTGAATTGAATCGCTCCAAATTTTTCCTTGCGATAAATGCGTCCGGGTTGAACACATTCATGACGCCGAGGAACACGACTATCGCCAAGAATGTCCGGAATGCAAAAGTATTATCTTTATTTTCGATAAGGATTTTATACAACAAGAAAGAAAAAACGACGGCGAGAAAGATAATAAAGGCGTGGCTATATAAGCGAAGAGTCGTAAAGCCGAAAGCCTGCTCGTAAAGCGAAAGCCGGTAGAATGCCGAGGCCATTATTATCACAACTTGAAGCACCAAGACGGAACTTAATATCTTAAATGCTCGGGGATGATCCCCGTCACGCTCAACAAATTTCTCAACGCCAAAAAGTATCAAGTACGAAAGGATCGCAATCGCAATCAATTCAAAAAATCCTCGCCTGGCATATTCCGCGTATGTAAATCCTTGCGCCGTTATATAACTTTCACCGCCAAATAGGTATGCAATTTGGATGAGTATGAAGCCCAGGAAAAGAACGTTTACAGAACCGAGAAGGATCGAAGTCTCGAGCTGTCCGATCGGGCGCCTGCCGTTATCCTGCCGTCCCCAGGAAAATGGGCTGCCGGTAAACGAATACCCGTACGCCCCGGTCAACACAACCGTCACCACAAGTATCAGGATCAAACGAGCGATTGTTTCTTCCTCGAGATTAAAACTGACGAGGCCCGTCGCGTATTTATTAAATACTGGGTCTGCGGAGGCGAAAAGAAATCCAAAAATAATTACGACCGGAAGCGTAATTACGATCCCGCGCAAAATCTGCGTAAGTTTTTTCTGATCACCGTATCTTGTGCGGACGGAGAGGACATCCGAGCCAGTCTGAAGTAATGGCTTAATAAATAGAAATGGGGAGAGGAGAACCTTTAAATAGTCGACTGGTACAAATTGTCTTACCGATCCGCGGACGCTCACTTCGGCGATGAGAAGCAGTAGGAGCATACACCCCAAAATATTCAACGCGATCAGTAATGGGTTCGCCCGCACCGCAACCATTGCCGCAAAAAACAGGAGCAAGGGAATCAGCCACATAACATCGGCTTTGATCGGCCTTTTTAAATATATAGCCAGAAATACGAAAAAGCCCGCAATGAGCCCAATAAATAAAGCTAAGCCAAGGCCCGGAATTTTATCAAATATAAGAAAATCAAAAAAGAAGCCGAGCGCAAGCGAGAAAATAACGATAAGCCAAGACCGGCGGAAACTTTCAAAGGATTTTGCTTCCATAATTAATATAACACCCCATTCAGTTACTTTGTTTTGGTGGCAAATTCTTTGTTCTTTGAGATTTTGAAAAAAAGATAGGGAGTGCGCAGATTGCTCCACGCACTCCCTTAGGTGAATGAACTGGCTACATGACCGAGACGTTCTTGTCCGGCTTGAACGCGGCGCGCAGTTCAGGTTTCTGGCTTCACATTCGCACCACCGTTCTCACGAGATTGCGGATTTGAGGAAGCGTCCCTTGTTGTCCGAGCACGTACATGTGCTTCGAGCCCGGACGGAGTTGGAAGGTGACATAGCTCGAGTTGTCCTCGAGCATGACGCGGTCGTAACCGCACATCTCGGCGCAGAGCACCTTGACCATGCCGAACTGACCGGACGCGCCACGGAACGGACCGGTGTCGAGAACATCCTTCATGCCGTTGAAGTACACCTCGTCCTGAAACGTGATGCACATCTCGTAGAGCATGCCGCCGATACTGACGATGTCGTGGTCTTTTTCGATCACACCACGAGTCATCAACCGGCTATCCAGTACGAGATTCGAGTACGCGCTGGATTCCTCCCGCAATTTCTCGAAGCCCTGATCCGGCGCGCTGTAGATCGTGATGTGGATCAAACGATCCTTGAACTCGCCGAACCTGCCGCCAGGCACGTCGTCGTTCTTCGTGTCGGCATGCCACGCCTCAACGGTGACCCAGACGAGATACCTCACCTTGTCCCAGATCGGATTCGAGTAAACTTCCTTGTTGTTCGCGAAGGTGACCCGTCCCGTCCAGAGCGCAGACCAGCCGTAAATCTCGCCGGTCTTTCTCTTTTCCTCGTCATTCCTCGGCCAGTTCACGCGGTTGACGATCTTCCCCTTGCCATCGATGGCAAAGAGGTATTCGCCGCGCCGCATGACTTGATCTTTCCGGTTGCCCTTGAACTGGAAGATACCCGACGAATCGCCGAGGCCGACATTGTCGGCGCGGCGAAACATCAGATCTCCGTCGGCCTTCTCGACGCGGATGGTGAGGTCGTTGACGCTCGTTCCGCCCTGTCCGTTGTGTGGTTCCATTCGAGCCGACAGGATGTCGGACACGAACGGATACTGCTTAATGAGTTCGCGGTTCTTCGATGCATTCGGATTCATTTCTGCCTCCTACGTTCCGTAGTTTTAAAAGAACTAGCGTTCCGCTAGTTTGTGAGCACCATTACTCACGCGTAAAAGATTATCACATTTTTATCCCTATGCCAAGCAAAAATACCAAACAAAAAAATCAGCACCCCTGCTGAAATTATCCAAAAAAATCCTTATGAAAATTTTTCTTTTCTGCTTTGACATTCCAACGTGGTGCGCCTTGTAGGGATCGAACCTACGGCCTTTCCGATGTGAACGGAACGCTCTACCACTGAGCTAAAGGCGCAGTTTTATACTCCAGCCTGGAGGCTGTCGAACAAAACGTCGTGTTCGTTGTCGAGGACATCTAAAACGAAGCGGTCGTACATGCTGTGGCGATATTTAAATTCATTCGTGTCGAAAAGGACATACTTAAGTTCCTTGCCGAGTTCCGATTCTATTTTCCCAACAACTTTTTCAAGCTTCAAGCGGCCGATATTATCGCCGACGAACATTATATCAAGCCCGCGGCTATCCCCGACGATCTCCTGTCCGACAAAAATTCCCGAAAGGGCCACGAACCTAAGTCCCCGGCCCAACTCGCGGAACCTTTTCATGAGCAGTTCGCGCGATATCGGGGCGGATTCTATCAAAAGCGACCTCAAGCCGCGGTTGTATGTAAAAAGTTGGTTTAATTGGAAACCGGGCTCGCGCTTCTTTTTAATTTTTTTAGTTTTAGATATTAAAATATCGATTTCGCGGATCCCACTTTTTATAAAACCGAGATTTTTCAGGAAATTAATTTCTTTCCTGGTATTTCTTGACAGAAGCTTGGAAGATTTCGAAATATATTCAGGCGTAAAAACTTCCCCAGGGTTCATGAGGAAAAGCTTCATAATTTTAACCCTGTATGGGGAGCCTAAGATCTTATCGAGCGTATCTGCCATAGCTCTATTTATATAATACTTTTTGAATAAAACAAAAAAGCCATATTTGTGCGCTGGTGAAGAATTTTGGGATTCTTCTAGGCTTCAAAAATGGCTTTTTGCTTTATTTCAGTTCAACACTCGCGCCTGCGGCTTCGAGTTTCGCTTTCAATTCGTTTGCAGCGGCCTTGTCCATTCCTTCTTTTACAACTTTAGGAGCGGCGTCAGCCAAAACTTTCGCTTCGGCAAGCCCGAGTCCCAAAGCTTCGCGAAGGGCTTTGATGACGGCGATCTTTTGTCCGCCGGCGTCCTTCAACTCAACGTTGTACGTGGACTTTTCTTCCGCCTCTTCAGCGGCTCCGCCGTTGCCCGCGCCCGCGGCCATTACCGGCATCGCGGCCGAGACTCCGAACTTTTCTTCAATCTTTTTTACGAGATCGGAAAGTTCAAGCGCCGTTAACTTCGAAACTTCTTCTACAATTTTTTCTAAATCTGCCATGGTTATGAATTATGAGGATTTGCTTTTCGAAGGCCTAGAAAAATCGAAGATTTTTCACAAGCCGAGAAAAGTAAATGTGAATAATGAATAAATTAAGTTTGACCTTTTTTTGATACTTCTTGTAATGCTCTGGCAAAACTTGCAACGGGCTGGGTCAGGATAAACGCAAGCTGAGTAAGAAGGACTTCTCTTGTCGGAATCGAGGCGAGTTGTTTGATTATTTTGTCGTCCACGAATTTCGATTCGTAGATCCCGCCGATTATTTTCAACCCCTCTTTCTCCGCTTTAATAAATTTTGCGATTATCTGCGGGGGTTCGATCGCCTCGCCATATCCCGCGACAAGCCCAATCTCTCCTTCCAATTTTGGAACTTCCGTAAAGCCGGCCTGGTCCAAAACTCTTTTCAATAAACTTTTCTTCGCGACTTTATATTTGATGTCCGATTTCCTCAACTGGCTTCGGAGCCTTCGCTCTTTAGCGACCGAAAGGCCGTGGAAATTTACGAATACCAAAATACTCGCCTTATCCAAAAGTTTATTTACTTCGTCTATTATTGATGCTTTCTTTGCTTTTGTTATTGGCATGTTTTTATAAAAAAATACAGCCTAAAAGCCGTATCGCGCCTAAACGGGTCTTATGCTATCGCAGCCCGCTATCTACGGCTGTACCTAATATACTACAAAATAAACTTGATACAATACTTGACAAAACCTAAATTATATTTAAGTATCTAGAAAGTAAAGCTATAGAGAGGAGGCGAATATGAAGATCTTTTTGGTTCTTGTTGTCCTGTCTATCCTAGGTAGTTCTGTCGGTGCTGTCAGTGCTGACCCTTTTCCAAGTCTAAAAGGCTCTCAAGATTCTATGATTCGGCAAAATTTACAAGCCGATCTTGAAGGTTTGCCACGTGTAGAAAACGACAAGCAATTGGAAGCCTTTAAGCGCTCTGGGCATTTTGTCCCATTGCCGGAAAATTCGACAATTAGGATTGACCCGCGCTTAAATGAAAAATGGCGCTGGGTACATCCACGGGCAAAAGACGCCCTGTTGAATTGGGCAAAAGCATTTCACGCAGAGTTTAGATCGTTCTTTCAAATAAACTCCGCGGTCAGAACAGTAGAAAGACAAGAATATTTGGATAAGAAAAACGCGAATGCAGCTCCTCCATATGGTTCTACAGCATCCTCTCACTTAACCGGATCGACCATAGACATCACTAAGCTGAAGGTACCGCCGCCGCAGGTTCGGTGGTGGAGAAAATTTTTTCTCCATATGGAAAAAGGGGGGCTTGTTGAAGCGACGGAAGAAAAGTATCAAGCCGTCTTCCACATCATGGTATTTCGGCCCAAGTAATTTTGGGCCAACCCTAACCTAAAGGCGGGAGCCACCATACTCCCGCCTTTTTTATTTACGAAACCAAAAATGCGGAGGCGACGATTGCGGCGGTCTCGGCCCTTAATTGTAATTTACCGAGCGAGACCGCTTTGAAGCCGTGCTCTTTTGTCTCGGAAATTTCCTCCTCGGTGAACCCGCCCTCGGGGCCGACAAACAAGGCCATCTTCGATTCTTTCAAAGTCTCCGAAATATGTTTTTTGGAATTTGGGTCCGCGATGACGCCCGAAAGCCTTTCTTCTTGCACGAACTCCAAAGCTTTTTTAAAATCCATCACTTCGTGCACTTTCGGCAAAATCCCCCGGCCGGATTGCTCGGCCGCTTCTTTTATTATTTTATTGGCGCGCGCTTCGTTGAAATCTTTTTTAATGGAGCGCGCGGAGAGCACCGGGACAAATTCAAAAATCCCGAGCTCCGTCCCCTTTTGGAAAATCCACTCCATGTTGTCTTTTTTTAAAACTGACTGGAAAAGATAAATTTTGCGTTCGGACTCTCGCCGGTTTAAAACTTTCTCGACTACTTTCGCGCCCTCCCCATCAAATTCGGAAATAAAATCGTACCCGGAGCCGTCGAAAAGGATTATCTTCTCCCCGGGCTTCATCCTTAAAACACTTTTCATCTGGTGCAAAATTTCCTTGGGCAACGTAACGCCCGAAGGGCCGATTTCTTTTTCGATATAAAATCTCTGCATCATGGATTAATTATTATAACAAATTCCCCGCGGACTTTATCGCGCGAGAAATATTCGATCGCTTCGGAAATTTTCCCACGGAACATTTCTTCGTGCATTTTGGTAAGCTCCCTGCCGATATTTACATTCCTATCTCCCGAGGCGTCCATCAGCTCCTTCAAAGTTTTTAAAATCCTATGCGGGGATTCGTATAAAACCACCGGGATTTCAGATTTGGAAACTTTGTCGAAAAATTTATTCCTGCCTTTTTTGGACGGCGGGAAACCGAAAAAAGTAAAATCGGAAAGCTCAATGTCGCTTATGGATATCGCCGCGGCAAGCGCCGAAGGACCGGGAACCGCGATAATTTCAAAATCTTTCCGGAGCAAATCTTTAACTAAATTCGTACCGGGATCGGAGACCGCGGGCGTCCCGGCGTCGGTTACCAAAACCAAATTAGAAAATTTGGAATAATCTTTTCCGTAAACGTACCGTATGACCGGCTTGGATATTTCGTAATGCGTCAAAAGTTTTTTCGTGACACGCGTATCTTCCGCCAAAATCGCGTCCGCACTTTTCAAAATTTCCAAAGCCCTCAAGGTTATGTCCTTAAGGTTGCCGATGGGTGTCGCTATTACGTAAAGTTTTTTCATCTACATCATCTAAATTAACCGCGTCCTTTAAATTATACTGGCCGATGGCTTCGCGCTTTAAGCGCGCCATAACCGCGCCTGTCCCCAAAGCCTCCCCGATATCCCGCGCCAACGCCCTTATATATGTACCCGAGGAGCAATCTATTTTCAAGTCGAGGTCGGGGAATTTATACGAAATTATTTCCAGACGAGAAATATTTATCTCCCGCGGAAGAAGCGCGACTTCCCTTCCGGCCCTTGCTTCATTGTACGCCTTTTTGCCGTTAATTTTTATGGCCGAGAATTGCGGAGGGGTTTGTTTTATATTTCCGCGGAAACTTTCCAAAACTTTTTCGATACCTTCCTCCGTCGGAACTATAAAGTCTTTTCTTGTTTTTATTTCGCCTTCCATGTCGTGCGTGTCAGATTGGACGCCCAGGCGAAAAGTTGCGGAGTACGTTTTGGGAAGCTTCATAAATTCCTCGGACTTTTTCGTGTACTCCCCGACCAAAACAATCAAAAGCCCCTCGGCTAAAGGATCGAGAGTCCCCGCGTGCCCCACCTGCCTGGTTCCCATGCGCTTACGAACAAAATCCACAACGTCATGCGAAGTCATCCCCGCGGGTTTGTTTATTAAAAAGTATCCGTTCAAGATTCGGCTATCTTATGCTGTGCCCGCCAAATTGTCCACGGAGCGCAGAAAGAAGTTTTCCTGTCCAGGAAGGTTTTTTATGCGATCTTTTTCTGAAATCAACTGCTTCCTTCAAAACTTTCGCGGGAACTCCAAATTCTTTTGCTGTCTTCACTGTCCACTCCCCTTCGCCAGTATAGCCAACCTTTCCAGAAACTTTTTTTAAATCCTCGCCGTATTCCCTAAAAGCATCAGCCAGCCAACCGACAAGCCGAGATTCGATAACGCTCCCCTTATTATAAATCTCGGCAGCTTTTCTTAAGTCGATCTTATACTTAGATTTTTTTAAAACGGTAAATCCTTCGGCCAAAGATTGCATCATTCCGTACTCAATGCCGTTATGCACCATTTTCACAAAATGCCCAGCGCCGGCACCTTCAAAAAATTTTATACCGTCTTCCCTGGCGATGTCCTTAAGCAAGTCATAAATATTATCAAAAGTTTTCTTGTCTCCGCCAACCATTAGCGACGCCCCATACCTGGCCCCAGCCGGGCCCCCGGAAATTCCCACGTCAACAAACTTAATTTTCTTTTTGGAATATTCCTTTGCTCTCCTTATCGTATCTTTATAAAAAGAGTTTCCCAGGTCCAAAATTATATCCCCCTCCTCAAGAAATTTTCCAACAGCATTTCCCACGGCATCCACGGCATTATGAGGGACAGAAAAAATTACGGTCCTCGGAGTCGGGAGGTTTTTTATCTTCGAAAAATCATAACCCTTGTCAAAGCCTAAAACCTTCCAGCCTCTCTGGCGCAGGCGCAGGGCTATATTCCCTCCCATCTTTCCAAGGCCTATTATCGCTATGTCATTTTTCATTTCGGATACTTATTTACCTCATAAAATTTAAGAGGTATTTTTTTTCTGAAGGCTGAAATTATCGGGTCAACAAATTTCCACGAGGCCAAAACCTCGTCCTTCCCCAAAAAAATAGAGTCATCATTCATAAATGCTTTCGAAAGAATTTTCTTGTACTCTTCGACGTATTGATATTTTACCGCATGGGTTTCGAAAGGAAAAACAATTTTTCTTTTATCTTTAAAATTTATTACGGCTTCCTTTCTATTTTGCGGAAGCGCTTTTCCGGCCTCGATCGTAATCGGGACGCCCTTGAACCTCCCCTCTTTGAGAAACACTAAAACTTTAAAAAACGTCTCCGTTTTGGAATTTCGTTTAACGCCCTTAAGACTTCGAAACCCTTTATACTGGGCGCGGTAAGAAAAATTATTCGCCTGCTTCGCATTGTAAATTTTTAGAGTTTTAAGCAGGCGCGCCCTCGCCTTGCGTATTTCTTCTCCGGAAAAATTTTTCGGCTTCTCCATCGCGAGATACGCGAGCACAGCCAAAAGGTGGTTCTGCCCGACGTCCCGCAGGGCGCCCACGCCGTCGTAAAATTCCCCGCGGCCGGTCGCGTCTTTTTCTTCCCACAAGCGCAATTCCACCGAAGAGACAAAATCGCGCGACCAAATTTTTTCCATTTCCTTTTCCTTAAACCGGAACTCGAATAATTTCTGCACCCCTTCTTTCGCGAGATAATGGTCGACCCGGTAAATCTGTTTTTCTTTAAAATACTTTGCCAAAAGATTTTCCACCTCGCGAGCACTCTTCAAATCGAGCCCGATCGGCTTTTCAACCAGAAAAAAAGTTTTCGGGTTGATGAGGCCCGCGGCAGCGATATTTTTTAAGACAACTTTGTAAAATTTCGGGGCGACCGCGAGATAGAAAAAATTCTTGGATTTTGCCGGAAGGACCCTTTTTAAATCTTCATACGTATATTTGTCGCCAAAAAAACCTTTTACAAAATAAAAAAACGCTAAAAACTTTTCGAGCCTTTTATCTTTTTTAATCTCGTCGAACTTAGAGGCCGCCTCGCGCATCCTTTCGCGAAAGCCTTCCTCGAAAATATCGCGCCGCGAGACACCAACGACGCGGAAATTTTCGGGAAGCGCTTTTTCTTTGTACAAGTAAAAAAGCGAAGGCAGAATTTTCCGCGCCATCAAATCCCCCGTTGCCCCAAAAACGACGAGATTGATGGGTTCTTTAGAAAACCGGTTGACCATCGATGATTTTTTTAGGCTGTTCGGATAGGATTTGCGCGGAGAGGGCGGAATCGAATTTATATTTTCCATCCGTCCAGGAATACGCTTCGACTTCCCAAGTCCAATTTCCTTGGTTATCACCCCCGCCGGAAATATCGGCGATCGCTCTTTTGGCTCCCTCCTCCACTAAGAAAACTTCGGCGTGCCGGACCGACGCGCCGTCGCGAAATACCGCCGGGCGCGCAGAGCCGCCCTTTGATTCTATCGCGATCCAATTCAATTTTTTATTCGAGAAAGAAACGACGCCGTACGAGCTAGTGTATGCGCCGTAATCTTTAAGGTCGAAAATTAATTCATCCACGCCGTCCGCATTTAAGTCGATGGCTTGCGTCACTTCGGGAGTCTCGCCAGATTTAAAAATGAATTCAGCGGCGAAACCGGCCTGCGGAAATTTAAAAACATCCGACAAAGCCTTGGAAGAATCTTTCGGGTCCACCAGAACCGCCTGCGGGCCGGAAGCAGCCAGGCTCGTCAATAGAAGCTCGCCTCGTCCGTCATTATTAACATCAAGCTCTTTTTCCTTAAGCCCTTCTTTGGAAAACCCAGCCGGGAATTTTCGTTCGGAGGAGGCTGGCGTCGGGGTTGCCACTTCTTCCTTTTTATCCTCCTGTTTGCCAAAGTCCTTCAAATAATTCAAAATAGTATTACCGTAAAACCCAAGGCCGATGCCAAGGATTAATATAAGTATAAGTATCAAATTTCGCTTAAAAGACTTCATTATTAAATTATAATACAAAACTATGTTTAAAGTAGACCAAAAGTTCCCACATTTTTCTCTCGAGACTTATAACCCCGCGAGCGAGGAAATAGAAAAAATTTCTTTGGGCGACTTCAAGGGCTCGTGGCTGGTGCTCCTTTTCTATCCGGCGGACTTCACATTCGTCTGCCCGACGGAGCTCGTCGACATTAACCGGCATATCGAAGAGTTTAAAAAATATAAAGCGGAGGTTATCGGAGTCTCCACCGACACCGTCCACACGCACCGGGCCTGGATCGAGATGGAAGAACTTTTAAAAGGGTTGAAATATCCATTGGCTTCCGACCACGGCGGGAAATTTTCCACGGAACTCGGCATCCTCTACGAAGATTCGTTCAAATCCCAGCGCGCGGCTTTCATAATCGACCCGGACGGGATCTTACGCGCGGCGGACATAGTCTCGGACGACATCGGTCGCAACGCTTCGGAAATTTTGCGAAAACTAAAAGCTCTCGATTTCGTCAGGAAAAATCCAGGCAAGGTCTGCCCGGCTTCCTGGGATGAAGGCGCGGATACGCTAACACCAGGAATCAAAAGCGCAGGAAAAGTTTACCAACAGCTAAAAAAATAAAAATCTGGAATTGAAAAAGGGGTCGCGATGGCTTGCCATCGCGACCCCTTTTTGGTTTTTAAGTTATAGGTTATTCATCTAATCTCAGCGATAAATTTTTTTGCTTTCTCCGCCATTTCGCAGGCCTTAACATCAGCTATGCCAATATAATCCTCTGGATTATAGAAGAGTCGCCGAATAGGAGGAGGGATATTTTCTAAGGCTACCCGAAGATCGTCATCGCCTTCAGCAAGAGCCTCCAATGCAAAAATGAGATGCGTACCTCCTTTTTGTGCAATAGGTATCGCTCGACTATTGATGAGGTCGTGTGCATCTTGCTGATAACCAGCCATCTGCAAAGCAATGTAAATCGGCTCTGCAAGAATAAATTTTGCACTTTTATTGAAGTTAGCTTTGCACGCCTCAGGATTAACTGTAACTCTTTCCAAAAAAGCTTGGCCATTCTTATCCTTGCGCAAGAGCGTCTCCAATTGGACAACCAGATTGACCACTATAATTGGAAAGTCTCTTGAAACCGAACTACCAACTAGATCTCGCTGGTGATCAGTAATCAGAGTATCCAATACTTTTCCAAATTCGTTTTTTGTACGGATCCACATTCCCTCCAAACTTTCAAAATTTATAGGGTTTCTCTTGTTAGCCATAGTCGACGATCCGACCTGACCTTCCTCATATGCTTCCGAAATTTCGGCAATTTCAGACCTCATCAAATGTCGACAATCCCTTCCAAGCTGTCCAAGCGAAGCAGAAAGTTCAATGCATGAATGAAGATAATACGAGTTATATTCCGGAGGAAGTATCTGAGTACTAATTCTTGCTGGCTTTAAGCCAAGCTTTTCCAATACCATCCTTTCGAACGAGTTATCAGGAAAACTCCCCGCCATTCTTAAGCCGAATTGTGCATTATAAGCTCCGACGGCACCTGAAATTTTTCCGCAAAGCTTCTTCGCATGCTCTTCCATCATCTCAAAATTCCACAATATCCGACTAAGGATAGTCGCAAGCCAGAAACCTACTGTAATCGGAAGCGCATGTTGCCCATGCGTTCGTCCAATTTGAATTTGATGGGCAAATTTCAAAACCAGATCTGATAAAACATCGATAACACCTAGTGCATTTGGCTTCACTACGCCATGATGTGCCCTAATAAAACGAATTGACTGTGCGGTATCAAGAGGATCATAACTAGTTAGCGGAACGTGGGCCCATCGCCGCAATTTTTCTGGAAGCAAAACTTGAATTTCTCTAACGAGGGCTCTGATGTCATGCTTCGTAATATTTCTTTCAGTTTTGTCGACCTGTGTCGTTGTGATCTCCAAAAGATTTCGCTCAACATCGGGCGTTAGAAGAGCAATATCTTCTTCGGGAATTATTCCATTTTCTGCGAGAACTCTCATTACTGCAATTTCAACTTCGATCGCAGGCTTGTATAGATTATCGTATCCCCAGATTTCTTTTAACGATACGGGTTGGTACCTTGGATTTCCTGGCAACGACAAATTTTTTTCCATGATTTTTCCTCCTAAAAATTATTAACGAAATTCAAACAAACCCTACCAGATTATGCAATTGAAGTAAAATTAAAAAGGCCCGGCGAGTGTTACCTCACCGGGTCTTCGTTGCCTCATACCTAAATCTCCCTGCCAGACGGAAGAAGTATTCCCCTTTGTTCGGAATGGGTCAGCTCATCCTTAAGCTCCTCGACTAATTTATCAGGAGCTATCAAGGGATAGACCGGGTCGTCGCATCTTAGAGCTGACAAAATCCCCCTAACTTTTTTGACACTGCATATCGCAGGCCCAACCGTAACCCCATGTCGCGACACAGAAAACTGAAAGGCCTCTTGTTGGACATCGGAAAGAAAAATAAATTTTTTGGATGTGACGAAAACATGGATGGATTCGCCTTGGCGTCGAACCACAAAATCTGTTTTTGCCCCAGAGAGAAAAATCCCAGCTTCGTTCCCAAGTTTCGAGTTCAGGTAATCAAGAAGCTCTACAGAAATTGGGATTGGAATATTTTTCTTCGGCGGAGTCCCGCAACACAAAAGAAAAAAGAATAAAACCGAAAAAGCCAAAAGCTTTATTACATTCACTTGTCAACCCTCCCCTATACAATATTTATCTACAAAATAGCACCTCTTGGGCTGGACGGGTAGGGATTATTTTTGATGTAAAATCTCCACGGTTTTTGCGACCAAACCGGTCCGGCGTAAGCGACGCCGACCCTTGGCGAGTGCGCGATGTCTTTTTTTGGAATTAAACGCCCTTCTTCCATCCAAAGTCCGGTCTTTTTCGAGAGAGCCATGGCGTTAAGCGATTTATCGATACGAAAAAATCTGCAAACTTTTCCCGGGCCGTTAATATTTTCAGTTTCCGAAAAAACTCCGCGTATTAAAACCGCCGCAGGAAATTCTTTATCTCCCGTGACGATATTCAGGCAATAATACATCCCGTAAATTAGGTAAATGTAGATCACACCGGCCTCGCCGAACATAACCGTCGTCCGGGGAGTTTTTCCGCGCGAGGCGTGCGAAGCTTTATCCAGGAGCCCGTGATATGCCTCCACTTCCGAGATAATCCCCTCGATCCTTTTCCCACGATGTACCCTGACTAATTTCTTCCCCAAAAGTTCCTTCGCAACCAAAAGCGTGTCTCGGGCGAAAAAATCTTTTCCCATTTTCATATATTAAATTTAACAAATAAAAAAAGGTCCGGAGAACGCATCGCGTCCCCGGACCTTATCCGTGCATCATGCCGCAGTACCAATGCGCTCGAGAACCTCCTCGCTATTGGCCCGAAAGTACATGGTGCTGATGGTTGCAACTCTCTTGTCGCCTACGAGGGCAACTGCCGACGCAGAACCCTTTTTACCGCGCCAATTTATATCCGTTACCCTGATGTGCAATTCGTCGTTGGCCCGGACTGGAGCATGCAAGCGAAAGTGATCCGAGCCCAGGAACATCGGGGAATGATCGGGAAACAATTTTGTTGCGATAGCATAACAGACGACAGCTTGCGAAGCTGCCTCCTGAACAAGGACGCCCTGAAGAATTCCGCGATGGTCTTTAACGTCCTCCGTGGTTATCGACCAACGAGCGTCGATTTGAGTAGTCAACCCATCCTCAATTGTCAAAGTTACCCAACTAAAAGGAATTCTCTTGCTATCTCCAAAAAATTTGGACAGAATACTCTTTGCCGTCACATTAGAAATGCAGGAATAACCTTTTCCCATATCTTCCTCCTTTCAGAACAGATTACTTTGAATCTACACCCGAAGGGCTTTTGCTTCAAGTTTATTTCTTTTCCGAGGAAAGGCGTACGAGATACGTCGAAATTATTACAACTATGAGCGTAACCAAAATTGCGTATAGAAATTTTGCGGTGAGGTTGTTTTGGGAAGCTGGATAAAAATATTCTATCAACGCCTTCACTGCTTCGTTCCACGCCAAACCCGCGACCAACCCAAAGGCCGCCAATATGTACGAGAGAGTTTTTTCTTTAACGTTGCTCCGGATTTCGTCCATCTACTTTATCTGAAGCGGATCGGGATGCGCATTTCGTCGTCGTGTTCCGGCAAGCCTGAAGGGTTGTCTTTAGATAAAACCAAAAATCCAGTGTCAGTTTCTGGCGCTGTAAATTTAAGCCCGACTTTGAACTGGACAAAATTTTCCGTCATCCATTCGCTCTGTGCTTCCGCGGGAGCCCTCGCGACAACATTTCCCTTCCCATCATAAAGAGTCACCGGGAAAGATGCTTCAAAATACCAAGTGCCACGCGCTTCGCCTTCAACTATAAGCGGGCTCATTACAATCTGGTTCGGCTTAGGACTCGCCAGACGTATTAAATTCTGCTTCTCGAGGGAGTTTCCGATATCTTCGGTAAAACTTTTTCCGTCGGGAGATTTGCATTGCCTTGGGTAGCTTTCCATAACAGCAAATCCTTTAGCTACGCAATCCTCGAAAGAAGAAGCGGTCGCTAGAGGAACGTTGGAATCTTCCGGTTGTTTGTTAGACCAAAGATACCAACCTCCGGCAAGAATAATAATCAAAAGTAAAATTATAGCTGCATTTTTCATGATGCTTCCATTATATACGAAGACGCGAGGATACTTCCATCCTTACGAAAAGTCTTTATTGCAGCAGGGGCCGGAACACTTGACCGAAGAAACTATGCGGTCGACGTCCAGGTCTACTTTTTCAGAAGCGGGTTTGTTCAAAAAATGCTGGTTAAATTCAGCCAAAATGACGTTCACGTCGTGCTTGAGCTCCTTTAAAGCTTTTTCAAGTTCTGCGCTTGTTTGAATTTGATCCATGTGGAATATTATAGTCTAAGATACCTCAACTGTCAAGCTTTTCAATCCGGAGGCCCAAGAGCCGAAAAGCCTTATTTTTTGGGTTCTCTCGCTTGTCTAGGAACGGCAAGAGGAGCTTGATCGCCTCTTTGTTTAAAGCTTTCTTGTCCGAAACGGGAGACGAAAGGGTCCGCGAACGGGATTTCGTCTCAAAATTTTCGAAACGAATTTTCAAGACGACGGTCCGGAAAGCCTTGAACCCGCTTTTTTCGAACCTCCTGGAAACATCCGCGGCGAGCGAAGTTATGCATTCCATCAAAACGTTTGGGTCCTTGGTATCTTTCTCAAAAGTATTTTCCTCGCCGATCGATTTGGCTTCGTATTCTTCCACAAGCGGCGAATCGTCACGCCCGCGGATGCGGCCGTAAAAATGCGGGAGTTCTTCTTCTGAAAATTTTTTCAAATCGCGCACGGTCCGGATCCCCTTTTTCAAAAAGGCCGCCTCCGCCTTCGGGCCGATGCCGGGAATTTTTCGGACGGCCATCGGCTCTAAAAATTTTTCCGCCTCCTCTTCGCGTACGAGCGTTAGGCCGTCCGGTTTTTTAAAATCGGAACCGATCTTGGCGATAAGCTTGTTTGGGCCGATGCCGATGGAGCAAGTCAGGCTTTCTTTTTCCCAAATTTCTTTTTTTATTTTCTTAGCGATTTTTTCCGCTTTATCAAAAGAGCCCGCGCCGCTTAAATCAAAATACGCTTCGTCAACGCTCGCCTCTTC
>MFIE01000021.1 GCA_001778785.1 Candidatus Giovannonibacteria bacterium RIFCSPLOWO2_01_FULL_46_13 | reverse complement strand
GATCTCCTGTTGAGCAGTCCTTTCTTTTAAACCACGAAAGCACTCCGCATCGCATGGGCCTTTTTTGATTGGCTCGCCGGGTATACTGCACCCGGCGAGCAGGATGAGAGTGAGGAGATACCTCATAATCATTCCTCCTTTCTTGGCTGGTGTATTTTGTAGTCCAGCCAGATCCATAAAGCCAAAGCTATCCCCATCACCGCGAAGCCGATAATTTGGTCCACACTCATTTTTAAACTCCTCCTGTGCAAATTTTAGCCCAACTATATCGCTTGAGATGGCTATTGTCAAGACTAGTAAGGTTGTCCAGTATTTAGCGTCTTTAACATTAAGAGTTTTAAAAATTCTTTATTGATTTTTTTATGGAAAATTTAAACCAAAAAATTGGGAACGCTGCGGTCATTGGTCTCGGCTATGTCGGCTTACCCTTGGCATTACTCGCCGCGCAAAAAGGCTGGCGCGTTGTTGGTATTGATAACGACCCGGTAAAAATTGGAAAACTTTTGGCCCGTGAGTCTCCGTTTTTGGATAAAAAAGTTGATGAGGATTTGAAGACGAGTTCCCTGGAGCCGACCACGGATTTCAAAAAGGTGAGCGATATGGACGTGATAGTTATCTGCGTGCCCACGCCCGTCACGGAATCCCATTTGCCAAATTTAGGCCCGGTAAGGCTGTCCGCAAAAAGCATCGCGCCGTATATAAAACCCGGCCAGTTGATAGTTTTGGAGTCGACGGTAAACCCTGGCGTCTGCGAAGAATTTATCCTGCCGATACTTGAAGAGGGATCAGGGATGAAGGCGGGCAAGGATTTTTACTTGGCGCATTCTCCCGAGCGGATAAATCCAGGAGATGATAAATGGAACGTTGAAAATACTCCGCGGGTTGTCGGGAGCTTGGAAGAAAGGGGGTTAGAAAAGGCCCTCGCTTTTTACCGCTCCATTTTAACTTCGGAGATTAAGGCCATGAAATCTTTGAAAGAGGCGGAGGCGGTTAAGGTTGTCGAAAATTCTT
This sequence comes from Candidatus Giovannonibacteria bacterium RIFCSPLOWO2_01_FULL_46_13, assembly GCA_001778785.1. GTDB lineage: Bacteria > Patescibacteriota > Minisyncoccia > JACPKW01 > UBA11713 > 2-01-FULL-46-13. Next base: position 5,427 of record MFIE01000021.1, on the reverse strand, counting down.
TCCGCGACGTGAATATCGCTTTCGTGAACGAACTCGCCATGTCTTTCTCGCACCTCGGGATAGATGTGGTAAACGTCATCGAGGGCGCTTCGACAAAACCTTTTTCTTTCCTCCCTCATTATCCCGGCTGCGGCGTCGGCGGGCATTGCATCCCGGTGGACCCTTACTATCTTATAGACCACGCGCAGAAAAACGGGTTCAACCATGAATTTTTGAAATTGGCCCGCGAGATAAATAACTACATGCCGGCCTTTACTGTGAAGCTTGTGATAGAAGCGCTTCGCGAAAAAGGGTTCGACCCGAAAAAATCCGTGGTTGCGGTCTTGGGCCTTTCGTACAAGGCGGATATCGATGATACGCGAGAAAGCCCGGCGTTTGAAATCATAGATTGCCTGCGGGAAGACGGAATTTCTGTAAATACATATGACCCGTTTGTGGTCCGGCTTTCGACACACACTTCGCTTAAGGATGCTTTGGAAGGCGCGCAGGCCGCGGTTTTGGCCACGGCGCATAGCGAGTTTAAGGCGATGACCCCGGAAGATTTCAAGAAACACGAGATTGAAATAGTCGTGGATGGGCGCAACGTTTTTTCCAAAGAAGAATTTATCAAGGCTGGGATTATTTATAAAGGGATTGGAAGATAAATTATGTTAAGAAAAACATTACAATGGTGGCGCGGGCAACACGTAAATAGCTGGATAATTTTCTTTGTGCTTATTTATTTCGTCCTTGCCTTAAAAGTTTTTACGATGGAGGAACTCGACGGAAACTGGTTTTTCGGGATGTATAGCGTCTTGGTCTCCTTATATCTCTTGAGCCGTTTTGTCCTTTCATATTTTTACGAACCCCCGACCATCAAATTCGACGAAGGATATGAGCCGACCGTCTCTTTCGGCGTGCCCGCTAAAAACGAAGGCGAAAATATCCGTGAGACTATTTTGCGCATCGCCCGTTCGGATTACCCAAAAGATAAGTTCGATATAATCGCGGTAAATGACGGCTCTGACGACAATACTCTCCAGGAAATGCGCGCGGCGAAAAGGATTGCGGCCAAGGAAGGGATCGAAGTGAAAGTTATTGACTGGAAGAAAAATAAAGGAAAGCGATACGGCATGGCCGAATGCGTAATCCAATCGGATAGGGATATTATTATTTTCATAGATTCCGACAGCTTTGTCGAAAAAGATACGACTCGGCAATTCGTAAAATATTTTATCGATGGGAGGATCGCCGCGGTGGCCGGACATGCGTACGTCGCAAACGCCGAACAAAATATCCTCACAAAAATGCAGGCCATACGATATTACATTTCGTTTACGGTAAACAAGGCTGCCGAAGCGCTTTTTGGGTCGGTGACGTGCTGTTCCGGATGTTGCTCTGCGTACAGGCGTGTGTATATTACGAGAATTTTAGATCCCTGGCTCCATCAGCGTTTTCTTGGAGTTGAGTGTACTTACGGGGATGACAGGAGTTTAACCAATTTTCTTTTGTACAAAGGATACAATTGTATTTTTGCGCCGGATGCTATCGCGCATACTTTCGTGCCGGATACTCTTAATAAATTCCTGAAGCAACAGTTGCGCTGGAAAAAATCCTGGGTCCGGGAAAGCCTTCTCGCTTGCACATTCATGTGGAAACGAAACCCAATTATGAGCGTTTCATTTTACTTAGGCGTTGCTCTTCCGCTTTTGAGCCCAATAGTCGCGGCGCGCGCCCTTTTGTGGATGCCTTTGATAAGGGGCCGCACGCCACTTTTCTATATTTTTGGTTTGGGCCTCATGATGCTCGTTTCGGGAATTTATTATTATGCCCGCACTGGAGACCGCAAATGGTTTTATGGAGTATTTTCTTCGACTTTTTATGCCATCCTTCTAGTCTGGCAGCTCCCTTACGCGATTTTAAACCTGCGCGATTCACGCTGGGGCACAAGATAATATGTTTATAGATAAAGAGAGCATTGCTAAAAAACTTTTTTTTACTGGAACTGTTTTCTTGGTACTTCTTGTGGGAATTTTTATTTTTTATTCCAACTTGCGCTTGGTAGGTAATTTTAAGCCGTACTACGCGAAGTCTTATTTTGCGAGTTTTACATATCGCGTCGCTAACCCTTATTCCAATTTGGCAGGACTTTTTTCTTTTTTCAGGAGTCCTGGAGAAGTATATCAGAAAACAGATTTCAAGACGGCTGTCTCTATCCCCGTGCTTACCTATCACGGGGCGGTTGGCTCAGCCGATGGAGTGAATGTAGAGATAGACACGTTCATAGATCAGATGAAAGCTTTGAAGCGCTCAGGATGGCAGACGATTACAATAGACGAATATTATAAATGGTATAAAGGCGAGACAAGCGTTCCGGAAAAATCTTTTCTTTTAACTTTCGATGACGGGAGAAAAGACGGCTATTATCCGGTCGAGCCGATTTTAAACGCGCTCGACTATAATGCCGCGGTTTTTGTGATTACTAAGTACTCTTTCCTGGAGGAGAAAAGCACCTACTACCTTACGCAGGAAGAACTTTTGGAAATGCAGGAGAGTGGGCATTGGGAAATACAATCTCATGCCTACGAAGTCCACGATGATCTTGCAAAAATAAGCGCGGAAGGGGACTTGGGCCATGCTTTGTCCAACCTCTTGTGGCTTGAAGATGAGGGACGGCTCGAAACCGAGGAGGAATTCCGGGCGCGAATATTTCGCGACTTTTCGGAATCGAAGCGTGTAATAGAGGAGGCGATAGGGAGAGAAGTTTTGTCTTTTGCCTTTCCGTTTGGGGATTTCGGCGAGGGTACCGTAAATTTTCCAAAAGCTAAAGAAATTATTCTTGAGACGGGGCGCCCGATTTATCCCCTGATGTTCCATCAGCAGAAAAGCGGGGACCTTTATACTTTCAATTATCAGAATGGGCCCGAAAGTGAGGCTGGGCTTGTCCGGAGAATCTCGGTTGAGGCGAATTGGAGCGGAGAAGATTTGTTAAAAATTTTGGGACAGGGTGTCCCTAAAAATTTTCCGTACTCCGATAATTTCAGCGAAAACCGCGGCTGGTTAAGTTCCGGCTGGGGAGAATATAATTTAAAAGAAAATGAACTTTATCTTGGTGCGAGCCCGACCGGGACTGGAAACGTCGTCATTTTAAACGGCACCGGCCATTGGAAGGATTATGATTTGGATGCCTCGGTCACTTGGCCGCGCGGAAGAAATATTTATATCTGGGGGCGATACGTAAATGACAGGAATTATATCGCCTGCAATTTTGCGAAAAATCTCATACATATCGAACAGATTCACGATGGGAGCTTGAACGTCATAAAAGGGACGGAAGATAAATTTAATTTTCCTGCCTCGGGAGAGGAATTTGAAATTGGTATGCGTATCTCCGGCAGGCACGCGGAATGCCTTCTGAATGGCCAAGTTGTCGTTGAGACAGATTTCTTGAATCCCGAACTCGACCACGGCGGGATTGGGTTTAAATCTTGGGACCCGCAATTGGGCGTAAGCCAATTCATAATAAAGAGCCTTGATGTCTCTGAAGTAAACTGATTTGATTTTAAAAGACCGCACAGGGATTATAATTATATTTTTACTTTTTCTTCTCGTTTCGGCGGGATTTTTCTTCAACCCCTCGCGCGATAAGGAGGAAAATCTTTCGCGAGAGGTACTTGAAGAGACAACGGCATCCGACAAAAGCCGCGATGCATTTTGGTGGTTAAATTCTGGGGGAATTTTTTACGCAGGTAGGGGCGGCGGGGAGACGATCCAGGGAGAATTGCCGGCGTTTTCAAAATGGCGGATCCGCTATTATCTCTCGAATCCCGAAGACACCGATTCCGGAAAAAGGCCCCAGAATATTTTTCGCTTAATTACGAAAGGCCATTGGCGAAATTTGCGCGAGGAGGGATATTTTTTGGTTACGCGACCGAACAATTTAAATACTTCCAACAGGAACGCCTCGAACGGCCTCCTTCTTTTGTTTCGCTACCAGGACGAAGATAATTCGTATTACGCGGGCCTGCGCGTGGACGGGGCGGCGGTCATTAAGAAGAAAAAAGATGGGATCTATCACACGCTTGCCTATGAGCCGGTGCTTACCGGAAATTATGAACGCACGAGTTCGCCGAACCTCTTGCCTACGGGGATATGGATGGGGTTAAAGACGGAGGTAAGAACTCTAGAAAATAACGAAGTCGAAATAAAATTATTTTCCGATATAGGCCGCACCGGAGTCTGGCAATTATTGCTTGAGGTGAAAGATAGCGGCGTCGGAGGGGCTCCGATTTTGGAATCGGGCGCAGGCGGAATCCGCACGGATTTCATGGACGTGCAATTTTCCGATTTCAAAATTGAGGAGATTTAAGAATCATTTTTCCAGTTTATAAGCGATCGTTTTTAAATTGGTAATTCTATTTTTGTAACTTGTGCAAATTTTACTGCATAAGATCTATTCCTGTACGCTTGACATAATCTGAATGCCCTGCTATAGTTTTACAAATTTCTCATTGCAATGGAGGTAAAATGAGTTCGTTAAAAAAACTTAGAAAAAAGTCTGGATTGAGTCAATGTGAATTGGGTACAAAAGTTTTTGATTTTCTTAAGATTAATTGCAGCTCCTATAGCGCACAAAAGAAAGTCAGTCTTTGGGAAAATAGTTTATTACTCCCTTCCCCAAAAGAGGTGGTTGCGTTGAGCAATATACTTGGCGTTAGTCAAGAAGTTTTTAGCTTTTCTCTAAATACGTTGGAGGAAAATTTAAGAAGGCTTACTCGAGGTATATGTCAAGAACTTTCCGAAGAAGACCTCCGGCTAATTTTAGGAAATGAAGTTCTAAGGAAAAAAATCATTGAAAGCATAAGAAAACGCTGTGAAGAATTTCGTGTTTTTTCGAAAGAGCTTGGGTAAATAGAGGGCCGCGTGGTAAACATGCGGCTCTCTTTAATTTTGATTGAGTATTTACTGCGACATCAAATTTATCCCTTCGCGTGTGGTGCGGACGGGGACATTGTTTGTGGCAAGGTAATCTACGATCTGTTGGAAAAGCTGTGGGGTTATGGAGTATTGGGTTTGGCTTGAGTCCACGCGGTGAAAGACCAGGACCAACCAAAGTTTTTGCGCTTGCGCTTGGTCGACCCAGGATTTAACTTGGGCGAAGGTCGTATTTAGTTCAACCGGCTGGCGTTTCAGGAGATATTTATTTCCAGTTTTTGCGTTGAAGCCGCCGTCCGAAGTTCTCGCCCCGATGTATCCTGACTGTTTCACGATGGCATCCGTCGGAGCGTTATACGAGCCGAAGGGATAGGCAAAAGTATTTACCGGAGAGATCCCGAGATTTAATAAATCTTGGCGGGAGCCCGCTATTTCCGATTGCTTCTCTGGATCCGAAAGCGTTACGAGGTCGCGATGAGTTCTTGTGTGTGCGCCTATCTCGTGCCCCTTGTT
>MFIE01000020.1:5529-5701 GCA_001778785.1 Candidatus Giovannonibacteria bacterium RIFCSPLOWO2_01_FULL_46_13 | reverse complement strand
GACAAAGAATGTCGAAATCTCTTGGCACGGGCGTCGACCCAATGACGCTCATCGACAAATATGGCGCGGACGCCACGCGCTTCGGGCTTATCTGGCAGGCCATGGGTGGACAGGACATCAAATGGTCCGAAGAGCACGTTCTTGCCGGAAAAAAATTCTCAAACAAGATTTG
>MFIE01000020.1:0-5344 GCA_001778785.1 Candidatus Giovannonibacteria bacterium RIFCSPLOWO2_01_FULL_46_13 | reverse complement strand
AAGCGATAAAGAAAAGAAACTGCTTATAATAGAAGAATGGCCATCTCGCTAGTTTTCCTGACCGGTTTTATTCCCCCGCTGTTATGGCTTTGGTTTTGGCTTAAGGAAGATCCGCACCCGGAATCCAGGCGCTCGCTCTTTACAAGTTTCGTCGCCGGAATCGCCATCGTTCCCTTCGTCCTCCTCGCGGAATATTTTTGGCACAGGTTTGCGCTTTACGCCGGAATTTCGAGCGGCACCAGTTTTAGCTCCCTCTGGCTCCTGGTCCCCTGGGCATTCATCGAAGAGGTCGCAAAGTTCGGCGCCGCCTGGTGGGCGGATTTAAAACAATCGGTGTATGACGAGCCCGTAGACGCCGTCATATACCTTATAACTGTCGCCCTTGGGTTCGCGGCGATGGAAAATGTGCTCTTTTTATTCAAGTCCATGGGGGCCAATGAAGGGATTTTCGCCATACTGGCAACGGCCAACCTAAGGTTTATAGGGGCGACGATCCTGCATACGGTCGCTTCCGGGGCCGTCGGCGTATCTATAGCGTTTACCTTCTTCCATCCGGAGCGGCACTCCTGGAACATCTGGGGGGGCTTAATCTTAGCCACAGTATTGCACACAGCATTCAACAAATTTATAATGGATGCAGGGAGTTCGGGAGAAGTCTTTCAGACATTCTTCCTCGTCTGGACTCTCGCATTAATACTTATTTTCTTTTTTGAAAAAGTAAAACGGATTAAATCATAATTATATGCCAAAAGATTCAAGATCATTTTTTGAAAAATTAACAGGATCGGTAAAACTTAACGACGGCCCGGAAGAAATAATCGGCCAGCCCTCGGCCCCAGAAGCAACCTTGGCGAAATCTTCGCGCGGGGCGCAGAGCACGGGATGGTTTGAATCGAGCGAAGACGGGGAGCTCACCGTGGACGTATACCAAACTCCGGACGAGATAATCATCCAATCGACGGTTGCGGGGGTTAAGCCGGACGAACTCGACGTTACTATCACGCAGGATATGGTTACACTAAAGGGCAAGCGCCAGAAATCTAATGAAGTCTCCGAGAAAGACTATTTCTACAAAGAATTATACTGGGGCTCCTTCTCCCGCTCGATCATGCTTCCGCAGGAAGTAGACGCGGACGCGGCGCAAGCCACCCTCAAGAACGGATTGATCACGATAAAACTTCCCAAGCTCGATAAACAAAAAACTCAAAAGCTTAGGGTAAAGATGGAGTAGAAATCAAAAACCCCGCACTGCGGGGTTTTTGATTTATGTGCCGCGGGGGTGAATCGAACACCCGACACGACGCTCTTCAGGCGTCTGCTCTACCACTGAGCTACCACGGCAATTTTATGATTCTATATTATTTTACTCTATTTTTAAAGTCGCCTCCCAAACGTCGCCGCGCCAAGTCCAATCCTGGCCCATCCCGCCCATTATATAAATTTTATCTTTAAAAATTGTCGCGGAGAAATCTTCCCTCCCGTCCCAGGGCAACTCGCCCAGGCTTTCCCAATTTACCCCGTCTTTTGTCTGCCAAATGTCGTTAGGTCCTGGATTTTCGCGGTCGTCGTTTAGCCTCCCCATAACCAAGAGCCTTCCGCCAAAATTTACCGCGGCGTGCCCCTGCCTCGATTGCCATGGCGGGGAATCTGTTACAAGCGTCCAATTGGCGCCGTCGGGAGAACTCCAAACATCCCGATATACATGGGTTTCCAAATCCATCCCGCCCATCAAAAAAATCTTATTATCAAAAACTGCGGTAGCGTGGTCCCACCTTCCTGCCCAAGGAATCGAGCTCGTAGCTTGGATCCAAGTGATCCCATCTTCCGAACTCCAGGCGTCCGCGAAGACCTTTCTCTTGTCATAATTCACCCCGCCCATCACCCATAGCTTTCCCTGAAAAATTTCTATATTCTGTCCCTCCCGAGCTTCCCAGGCCGGCGAAAATTCTAATTTAGTCCAATTTATCCCGTCGGAAGATTGCCAAGCGTCATTCGAATATCCCGAGACGGGGCTCCACCCCCCAAACATCAAAAGTCTCCCGTTGAATTCTACGATGGACATCGAGCGGCGCGGCGGCCAAATATTTTCCGTTTCAATTTCGTTCCAGTTCACCCCATCTTCCGAAACCCAAACGTCGTTAAAATGCGAGGCTTCCCAATATTTTACTTGGCGCGAAGGGCTGACCAAGCCGTCCCCGTTTATTCCACCGATTAACCAAAGTTTATTTTGAAAAACGAAAGTCGCGTGCGAGTCCCGCTTGCTCCATGGCGTGGTAGAAGCCAAATTCTTCCATTCCAAATTAAAAACCTCTTCTTTCGGTTCTTCTTCTCTAGGCCTTAATTCCTGACCAGAATAAAAATAGTAAGCCAGAAATAAAGCTAGGATCCCGGCAAGGATCAATCCTATTTTTACGCTATTTTCCTTCATCATCCTGTGCGCGCTCGAGGGATTGAACCCCGGACCTACCCGGTGTAAACGGGTCGCTCTACCACTGAGCTAAGCGCGCGATTGTCCGGTGCCCCCACCAAGAATCGAACTTGGATCTACTCCTTAGAAGGGAGCCGTTCTATCCATTGAACTACAGGGGCTATCATACAATTATCTTAATATATCCTTCCCTAACTATTTTTTCAATATAATCTCGGCGTTTTAATTTCTTTAGCTTTCTTTCTATTTTTCGAGCTAGCTCAATAGACGGATACTCTTGCACAAGAACTACTTGCGGATCTTTCATTCTATAAGTAGTTGAATCAACATCTTTCCTATCTGTGTGTTGCTTAAGCCTATTAACGATATTAGATGTACTTCCGATATAAAAAGCTTCCTTTTTATCTTTTAGAATATATACGTATGCCTTTTTCATTTTAAATCCCCGGGCTCCGACGCCCTGGTCGGAGCCCCGACTTCACTAACTAATTTATTATCGTGCGTCGGGGTCTTCAATGACGATGGAGTTTCGATTTTGCAGGCCATTTTCTTTTACCCGAAGCCTCTCCAAAGCCTTATCCAATTTGCGGGTTTTTAAAGTGTTAATTTCCGTGCCTCCTTCCGCCGCGGCGCTAGAAAAATACCAGAAAACCCAAGCGTCAAAAATTATGACGATAAGCGCGAAGAAAACCAGAAACCACAAAAAGCCGTTCCACAACCTCCTCGGTTCGATATCGAGTATAGCCCGAAAATTTATGCTCGGGAGTTTGATTTTTGAAAAATCAAGATTCATAGCTTAGGAGCCTAACGATAAACGATCCTTTCCATATTTTCTTTCCATCTTGGGAAATAGAAGTCATATCAACATCCTCGAGAATAATTTCGTAGGGGATATTTTCCAAGAAAACCATATACCTAAAAATTGAGGTGAAACTTCCTTCGGCTTCAAGCATGAAAGTCGGGCCGGCTTGGGTTACTCCCGAAGCAAGCGCGGCGGACCCCACCCGGACGCGGACACCATTCCTCTCCCCGCCATCTTCCAAGTCTTCTATGAAGCGCACCAAATCATGCTCGCCGACAAAACTTCCAGCAATACGCTCCCTGCCTCCGACCGTTTCCGTAAGAAAGTTTTCAAGTATTTTCATATTCTTCAATTCCAAATCAAGGCTCAAGATCCGTCCGCGGATTTCTCCCATCTCGCGGACCATTCCGCCCATCGAGATAAAAAGCAAAACTCCCCCGGCGATAAGAATAACAAGCGCCAGGGAAACTAAGCCTAATAAAATTCTCGAGTCTTTCATCATTTTTTCAAGTTTAAGCTAAGCGAAAAATCTACTTCCGTTTTTTTCAGGATATTGGACAAGGGAGAATCGACTTTGTCGTACTCGCCAGAATCTTCGAGGGATTTCACGAAAGCCACAAGGTCTTCCCGCTTATCCGCCATCCCGTTTAAAATAATTTTTGCGGGTTCCAAACCCCTAGGCTCGCTAAACGAAATTTCTTCCACGGAAATCCCTCCCGGAGCCGAATCGATAACTTTTTTAATCGCGTCCGAGGCTACGGGACTTCCGGATCGGGATTCCAAAACCCCAAGCCGCGAATTTAACTTGTTTATTTCAACTTCGATTTCTTTCAATCTGTCGAGCGGGGCTCCGCTTTTTGCGTTGGCCTCTTCGTCTTTCAAGCTTTCCCTTTGCACCCGCAAAGAAATGAAAGTCGGGACGATCAAAATAATCCCAAAAAGGACGACGATCGATACGAAGGAGATCGCCATCACCAAAAAGCGCCTAAGATTTTCGCGAGCGCCAGTTTTTTTATCCTCGTATGGAAGGAGATTTATCATGATAGGTTCGCTGACCTTAAGGCCAGGCCCAAAGCCGTGGCGTACGATACGGACTGGGACGCTGTTATCGGCGGGATATATTCTTCAAAAGAAGTTATGTTTACCCATGGGTTCGATTCTGTAACCGGGAGTTTCAAATCGTATGAAAGATATTCGGCAAGCCCCTTCAGATTCGATTCCCCTCCGCAAAGATAAAGTTTTGATACCTCGGGCTTTGAATTATGGACATGCGCGGCGTGGTCTTGCCAGAATTTTAGATGCCGGAAAATTTCGTCGCGGATGGCGGAGATCACGGGGAGAAGGATGTTAAAAGTATCCTGGTTCTCTTTTGTCCGGATAAAACCTCTTTCTTTTTTCGTCCGCTCGGCCACAAAAATATCAGTCTTAAGCGCGGTAGCCAAAGCCTGGTCCAAAGCCGCCCCGGCCACGCTTACCGTGGAAGTGAAGCGAACAATTCCGCCCGAGACGATCGCGAAACTTGTCCGCGTGCGGCCAAAATCCATGACCATCACCGTATCCTCAATATCCTTCGGCAAAATTGCCCGGACCAAAGCCTGCGTTTCCATTTCAAAAACATACGGCTTCAAGCCGGCTCCCCTAAGGACGTCACGATAATCTTCCACAAGATTTTTCGGAAAGGCCACCAACACCGTATCCATGTGGTCTTTAATACCCGGCGAAGGAATTATTTCATAATCAAAAATAGCATCCTGGGCCAGGAGCGGGACATGCTCTTCGATCTGCATCTCCAAAACGTCGTGGATATTCGCGTCCTTTATGACCGGGAGCGTTACAAGCTCCAAAAAAGCCTTCTCTTCCGGAAGCGCTAAAACAATCTCCCTCCCCTGAAATTCTTCAAGGTTCGTCTTTAGAAAATCGATAAGCCCCTTTTTATCCTTTATTTCGCCGGAACTTATCAACCCTTCCGAGATGACCCGCGAGCCGAACTTTCCGAGCTCTAGGTGGTTATTGCTATAAACCAGCTCCGCGAATTTAAGCGAACGGTCCGAAATATCAAGGCCGAGCGCAGAAGGCTCGATATATCGCGGCGTTGGAAAAAATCTTGTAAGGCT
>MFIE01000019.1:1071-61374 GCA_001778785.1 Candidatus Giovannonibacteria bacterium RIFCSPLOWO2_01_FULL_46_13 | reverse complement strand
AAATATTCGTCCACCCCATGGGCGTCTCGGCCGACCTTCTCGGAAATGAAATCCAAACCATTCCCGGAGATCCCGTTAACCTGTACATCGCGGCATTGATCGGGATCATCGTCACGATCTTCATGGTCATCTTCACCGAATACTACACTTCAAAAAGATTCCGCCCGGTTAAAAATATTGCGGCCGCTTCCACCTCTGGCCACGGGACAAATATAATCATGGGCCTCGCCGTTTCCATGGAAGCGGTCGCGCTCCCGATTTTCACGATCGCCATGGGAAGTTACCTCGCCTTTTATTTCGCGGGCCTGTACGGGATCGCCATCGCCGCAACGTCCATGCTTTCTTTGGCGGGAATAATTGTCGCGATAGATTCGTTCGGACCGATAACGGATAACGCCGGGGGGATCGCCGAGATGGCCGGGCTTCCGGAAAACGTCCGCGAAGTTACCGATGCCCTGGACGCCGTCGGCAACACGACCAAAGCCGTCACCAAAGGATACGCGATCGGTTCGGCCGGACTCGCCGCACTCGTACTCTTCGGCGCGTTCGTCTCCGAATTAGAAAGGCTTGGCAAACCGGCAACCTTCGAACTCCAGGACCCTTCCGTCCTTCTCGGATTATTTATCGGCGGCATCCTTCCGTACATCTTCGCTTCCCTCTCCATGCTCGCCGTCGGCAAAGCCGCGGGCTCCATCGTTGAAGAAGTCCGCAGGCAATTCCGCGAGAAAAAAATAATGGAAGGGATCGACAAGCCGGACTACGCCCGCGCGGTTGATATCGTAACCAAAGCCGCGCTCCGGGAAATGATTTTGCCGGCGATCCTTCCGATCGCAATAACCATACTCGTCGCTTTCATCTTCGGAGTAGAAGCCTTGGGAGGACTTTTGATCGGAGTGATCATAACCGGACTTTTCCAAGCTCTCGCCATGACTTCGGGAGGAGCGGCCTGGGATAACGCCAAGAAATATATTGAGGAAGGAAATTTTGGCGGGAAGAAATCTCCCGCGCACCAAGCCGCAGTAACCGGCGACACCGTTGGCGACCCGTACAAAGACACAGCGGGCCCGGCGATAAACCCTATGATTAAAATCGTAAACATCGTCGCCCTCCTCCTCGTCGGCATTCTCTAGAAAAATTTAAAAGCAAACCAAAAACCCGCCTGAGGCGGGTTTTTGGTTAATCTTCATATGGCTGATGGCTTGATATTAGAGGGAGAAAAGTATTTCTACTTCTCTCATATACCGAACCACCAGCCACATATAGATTATTTACTCCTTTCGTATTATTTTTTTTAACTTAATTCAAAGATCTCCCCCAGAAATTTCAAATTTAATTAAAAACTCTGGGGGAAGCACAAGCGGTGGGCTCGAATTAATCGAGTTCGCTTGTGCTTATTTGGAGACCTAGCTCCCACATTTCCGGGTGTTCTTAGCACCCCTGGGATGTGGCAGAGCATCGGCTCTCCTGGAAACCTTACGGTTTCCTAATGCAACATTAAGTTGCAACATGAGCGTCTTCAGAACGCTAATTTTTTAACCAACCATAGCTCCTTTCAAAGAACTTACCCCTCAACAACCTCCTTTTTATCACCGGAGAAAGCAGTGTGCGACTCGATGTCACCCCACTGCTTAGCGATGACGAGATGACCTTCGTCAACCACTGCCACGGCGCCATAAGCACCGAAGCGACCGGAGCGTGCTGAGCTTGAAAGTTCACGCACCCAGAGGGCCGCCGAGGTATCCAATGAGGCATACCATTGCCTCCCGAACCCCTTGAGCGTGGTTTTGTAATTCACGCTCGTGAAGATCAGGGCCGCCAAAGGTTCTTCACCCGTCGGCTCCAAAACGAGATAGGTATAGGTGGGTGAATACTCCACCTCCACCGTTCTCGTCGGCTGGCCGGGGTGCGAAAGCGATACTCCTGGTACCGCCCCCTCCGCATCCTTGTGCCGCTCCATGCGACGCTGGCCGGAGACATGGGTTACTTCCATCACCCGTACACGGGCAACGGAGGGCAACTTTTCGGCTAGACAATAAATATCGAGCCGACCTGACCAAGAAGCTCCTCTGCCAAGAGAGCTTCCTTTTATAACCGCCCGCAAACACGGACGATCATCATTCTGCGCCTTGAAAGGCGCGAAGAGATTTTCCGGCAAGCACACTCGCACTGCCGGAAAATCCTGGAGGCACTGGCGATTGATCACCGTCGCCTCCGGGGGCCGCTCCTGCTTTTTATCGCAGCAGGAGGGGCATTTTTTCGGGACGCCCCGTAAACCGAGCGCCCCGAATGTTTTTGGGTCGACCTGGAAATCCGACCCACACAATCTACAGATGATTGAAACTAGGAGGGACATAGTCCAGTCTCCTTTCGTGCCGCACGAATTAAATCCTGCGGCGGTTTGAGATTACTACTTCCTTTAGCCCAATCCCACAATAACTCCCACCTCCTTTCTCCCAATCTCCACCGAAGCTCCGCCAGAAAAACACTATTTTCCCCAAAGATTCTTGGTTCTTCTGGAAGTTCCCATTTATCCGGGATTCTATCGACGAGTCCATGCTTCCACACAGACCCCTGAATAAAATCCCTCGCCGCAACCCATGCGACATTGATTCGCCAGCTGCGGTCTGTAAACTTTTCATGGCCAGTTAATTCATAAAGCCTTTTTGTGGCCTCCTGGACCATATCGTCCGTTGAAAAGGGGGCTATAGCCTGTTTGAAATTCTTACCAGCTAAAACCCTCTTCAAGAAACCGAAGACTCCCGTCTTGGCATCTCTGATAATTTCTTCTTTGGAGACCGGAATCCCGTCATCAGAAATAATCATTTTCTTCTCGAGATATGCTGGCACAAGCCAGCCCCGTTTTTTGGCGCGCCACGCGGTCGCACGAGACACGCCGTACTTCTCGGCCAACTTGGGAATTGACCATCCTTTCTCCTCATCGGAGAGAAAAATTTTCTTCATCGCACCTCCGGATTGAAATTGTTTGGTCGAACCGAAATGGTTAGATTTTCCGGCCGCCGTTTCAACTCCGAAAAATCAGAATCAAAGCGGCAACCAGAAATCTATGATATTTAATTCAAGGAACTTTCTACCTCTCAGAGCCTTCGAAATTTCTCTCGTCAGCTCAGTTGAGGGGAGAGGTTGTACGATAAATCGTAGCCTCTCCCTTGTGAGATTTTTCAGGTTCAATCTCGAAACCTTCAAAAAAGAACTATATGTTAGCGTCTCGGACAACGGGGATTAAAGTCTCCCCGAAATCAGTCATTGGGTCTGGGTTAACCCAGACCTTTCGAAGAGAGTCATGTCCCGCCGGCATCCGTTCGTCCGTGCATGGGTAGTTACGATTAACGTTTACCCAGTACACTGCCGCTAGTCCGAAGCTTCCATCCATCCGCTTTTGCGGATGGTTTTCGAAAATTCCGAACGGCTTTCCTCTGATCGTCGCCGAAATGTAATGCACGGCGGCGGCCACGGCGTACACAAACGTGTTACCGTACCCAGCCTTATCGGTCTTCTCGATGAAATCGAGTAAACCTTCCGGGCCGTTAAGCGACGGGGATTCTTTCACAATCTCCGCGTCCTCCCCATGGAGTTCACGAAGGGCCTTAACTTGGGCTGCCGACAAATCATGTCGGGACAGCCAAATTACTTTTTTCATCTCATGCCTCCGGATTGAAATTATTTGGTCGAACCGAAATGGTTAGATTTTCCGGCCGCCGCTTCAACTCCGAAAAATCAGAATCAAAACGGCAACCAGAAATCTATAATATTTAATTCAAAGAACACACGCTTTCGTCCTTTTGGACTTGCCCGCCTTTGGCGGGCTCATCAGGCGAGACACACATCTCGCGAGCGTTCGGGGAGAAGAATGCAATATTTTGCATTCTTCTCCCCTTTGCATTTTTTTGATTAAAGAACATCACCATCGTAGTTCTTTTTTTGTTGAACTTCAGATGGAGTCGTCCGACCTTGCATCGGACTTGCGCCGTTTCAAGTCTTGCGACTTCTGCCAGCGCCCGGCAGGTTCCCGAGTTTTACGACATCGGTGTGTCAGGGTCGGCCCTCCTTCGGAGTACAGCTGCCAATTCAATGACTTCTGTCTCCAAAACCTCTTCGGTCCCAAGTGGCGCGGGGATCTCCACCTTACCACTCGCCATAAGTGCGGCGATAATGAGATTAGAAACATACCGCACCAATGAAGAATGTCCTTCTCCAGGAGTTCCCTCAGAGGACCAATGATCCTCATTGCGGAAGAGATCGTTCAACTCTTCCTGGGCCGTTTTATCGAGCGTAAAAACGCCCATAATAATTCTCCTTTCATTTTTTTCGAAGAACTCCTCTATGAGGAGTTTCGTCCGCTCCTGCCGATTTAGCCCTCGGCGCCCTGGGTTGAGACCGGAATCATTTTGCAGCTGGCATGATTTTCCCAGCTGCACGAAGCACACGCGAAGATCTCGCGATCCCCATCATGCGCACCATCAAGATTCTGACACTCCCATGCGGCTTCCTGACCGCATGTGTCGCACTTTATTTTTGGGGCCATTTTGGCACCTCCTTTCAATTTTTTTTCGAAGAACAGTTCGATTCACTATTGAATCGAGATGAGATTACAATTTTATCTTCTAACCTCGTCTCGACTCTCCGCCAGCTGGCGGAAACATTGATTCATCCGTTTCGTCATAGTAAGATAGCGCTATGGTCAAGAAAACTCACAAAATAAAGCGCACTAAATTTGATGGTCAGTTGCGATTTCCAATTATTCTACGCAAAGAACCGGAAGGCGGCTTTACCGTGCTCGTTCCAGCGTTACCAGGCTGCATAACCTTTGGAAGAGACATTGATGAAGCTCAAAAAATGGCTAAAGAAGCTATTGAGCTCTATCTTGAAGATATGATTGAACGGGGCGAGCCTATTCCCAATGAATCTCCAACATACACCGGAGAAGTCACAATAGACCTTCCTAGAAAAACAGCCTCGTTTACTCATGCCTAAATCCCTAACGCCAAAGCAAGTCATCAAACTGCTTGAGCAAAATGGTTTCCACTTCGTACGCTCCAAAGGAAGCCATTTTATTTATAGGAATAGCGATGGCAAACGTGCAATTGTGCCTTATCACAACAAAGACATTCCAAAAGGTACGCTGAAATCAATCCTAAAACAAGCTGGCCTTTCACCCGAAGATATTTGATTTTCAAAGAACTTCCAAACTCTCAGAGCCTTCGAAAATTTCTCTCGTCAGCTCAGTTGAGGGGAGAGGTTATACGATAAATCGTATCCTCTCCTCCGCCATCCTCTTCGTCACGAGGTCATACTTTCCTCCCAGCCAAATCTTTGTCGCCTCGCCAACCGCGAAAGCGGCCGCGAAGCAGAGAACAAAGGTAAGTCCAGTCGGCCATATATAAAGGGCCGACAACGCAACCGAGGAAAAAATAAAAACCACCGCGACCCCCACCCTTTCCTCTAGCTTCTGATAGTCCTTAAAATCCATTTTCTTTCTCCTTTTCAATTTGTTTCGCACACTATTTTTTCCAAAGATCACCCTCAACTCAATTCTCGAAATTACTTCGAGCGCTGGGTTGAGGTCGGGAGGTGCAATATGTACAAGACATACGCACCTCCTTTCCTGTTTTTTGCCTACTTACTCTCGCGAACCTGCTCGCGCAGATCCGCGATCTCCCTCTTCGTCATCGGCTTCGCGCTTGCCACGAAGCCATCGACGAGAACAAACTTCCCAGATTCCTCGACCATTTTCTCACCTCCTTCTATATAATTTTCTAAATGAGCCCAGATGGAGGAAGACACTGTATATGATTTTTGTTCTTCACTCCATCTCGACTCACTACTTCGCCAAGGCTACGAAGTGCGTAGCAACAAAAAAAGGCGATTTAGCACAGTCCCTAGAGAAGTTACGCCAAATCGCCTTTTTTCGTATTACCGGCTTTCTCCTCTAAAGAAAGTAGTTAACCTATTCACTTTTCAATTATTTGTCTATTATACCACCGTGGTTAATTCTTGTCAAGTACCCCGTTTCACTCCCCTCTGCCCTTCGCTCACCTTATTTTCCTAGTATAGCATGGATACCATATCTTGTCAAGAGATAGACAAGATTGACTATTTGATTGCCTAAAATAGGCTATAAAATAAGGGGTTTTTGGACAATTGACTTTAGTCCCCGTATAAATTACACTTTACTCCAATGAACGACGAATATAACCAAGTTTTGATACCGACCGTCATCGAAAAGACCAGTTTCGGGGAACGGGCGTACGACATTTATTCGAGATTACTAAAAGAACGCATCATTTTCTTGGGCGGGCCCATAAACGACGCCGTCGCCAACACCGTCATCGCCCAGCTCCTGTTTTTACAGCACGAAGACCCGAAAAAAGACATCAACCTATATATAAATTCCCCGGGAGGCTCCGTCTCTTCGGCTCTTGCGATTTATGACGCAATGCAATATGTGAAACCGGACGTCTCCACGATCTGCGTCGGTTTCGCCGCCTCCGCCGCCGCCGTCCTCTTGGCTTCTGGAATGAGAGGAAAAAGATTGGCCCTGCCGAATGCGGAAATAATGATCCACCAAGTTTTTGGCGCGATGGAAGGACAAGCTTCGGATTTGAAAATTACCTCGGACCACATCCTGCACATCAAAGACAAAGTTAACCACATCCTCTCCCGGCACACCAACCAGCCTCTTTCTAAAATCGAGAAAGATACCGACCGCGATTTTTACATGGACGCGAACGAAGGGAAAATATACGGGATAGTCGACCAGATAATAAAAACAAAGAACGGATTTATTTCACTGGACGAAAAAAAGAAAAGATAATTTAAATAAAAAACCGGAAGTAGGAGGAGTCCCCCCAATCCCTCCTTTTGGGGGCCCCCTCCGGGGATGATGGCCTCGTGCCCAAGACCCCTCCTACTTCCGGTTTTTTATTTTTATGCCTCTGGCTGATTTGGAAATTAATTTGCCCCGGCTGCGTCTTCACTATATAATGAAACATATGAAAATCTCCGGATTTAAATCTGTGGTTTGGAAAGAAGGCAAACAGTACGTTGCCCAGTGTCTTAATGTTGATATTTCCAGCTTTGGTAAAACAAAAAAGGAAGCTCTCGCAAATTTAAATGAGGCCCTCGAATTATATTTCGAAGACGCCAAACCAAGGGAACACATAACGAAAGTGATAAAACCTGAATTGGTTGAATTTTCGATTAGCCGTGCCTAAACTTTATTCATCAAATCATATAACAAAAGTCCTTCAGCGGGAGGGCTTTCTTTATATTTCACAGCGTGGAAGCCATGTTAAATTTCGAAAGAAGAATTTAACTGTCATCGTCCCAGCAAATCGAAAAGAAATACCTGTCGGAACATTCCGCTCGATCTTGCGCCAATCTCAACTCACCGAGGAATATTTTAAATAAACTCTCTCTTATCTCTTGGTAATTTTTTCTAGGAGGGAGATGCCGGTCATGTCCGGTGGTTTGGGGATCTTCATCAATTCCAAAATCGTTGGCGCGACGTCCGAGATGACTCCGCCGACCTTGGCGTAGTCTTTCAAAATTTCTTCTTTCTCGCGCGGCCTGTCCCGTTCGAATTTCTTGTCGAGCAGGAAAAGCGGCACGGGGTTCAAGCTGTGTTTGGTTTTTTTCTCACCCGTAACGCGGTACCGTTTTTCTTCGGCGTTGCCGTGGTCCCCGGTTATAAGTACCGTCCCGCCTTTTTCCAAAACTTGGTCGACGATTTTTCCGACCTCGTCGTTTAAAGTCTCGAGCGCTTTTACCGTCGCTTCAAAACTTCCGGTATGCCCGACCATATCGGCGTTGGCGAAATTTATAAGTATAAATTGGTAGTCGTCGAGACGCCTCAAGACTTCCTCCGTAATCTTCCGCGCGGACATTTCGGGGGTCCGGTCGTAATGCGAGCTCGGCAAAGAGGGCGCCAAAAAGCGGTCTTCCCCCGGAAAAGGGCTTTCGTTCCCGCCGTTGAAAAAATATGTGACGTGCGCGTATTTATCCGTCTCCGCGATGTGGAATTGTTTAATATTATTGTCCGAGAGGACTTTTGCAAAAGGGGTAAACGCATCCAAGGGGCCGAAAGCGGCCAAGGCCGGCGAGCGCGCTTCGTACTCCGTCATGGTTACAAAAAACAAATCGGACAACTTCTCGCGCGGGAATTTATCAAAGCTCGGGAGCGTGAACGCCTGCGTAAGTTCTCGCGCGGAGTCTTCCCGAAAATTAAAAAAGATGGCGCCGTCCCCGTTTTTTATCCGGGACTCTTCGCTTCCGTCGTACCCCGGCTCGATAAATTCGTCCGTGATTTCTTTTTTATATTCTTCATCCAAATATTTCGAAGCTGATTCGAATTTATTTCCCTCCCCTTTTACAAAAAGATTGTAAGTTTTTCCGATCTTGTCCCAATCGTTGTCGCGGTCCATGGCGTAATCCCGCCCGACGATAGAGGCGATTTTGGCGAAGGGATAAACTTTGGAAATGCGTTCCTCGAGCGAGGCGACAAAATTCTTGGCTTCCCTCGAAGGCGCGTCGCGGCCGTCCGTAATAAGATGCAGATAAACTTTATTTAAATTTTCCCGCTTGGCAAATTCTAAAAGCGCATACAGATGGTCCGGGTAGGCGTGCACCGAGCCCGAAGAAAAAAGGCCCATCAAGTGCAAGGCGCCGTTATTCTCTTTGATTTTAGCCGAAACTTTCTTGAAAGATTCGTTTTTGAAAAATGTCCCGTCCTGGATCGCGATGGAAATTCGCGGAAGGTGGTGGTAGATGGTTTTTCCCGCGCCCAAAATTAAGTGGCCAACTTCAGAATTGCCTTCCTCTCCCCAAGCGAGCCCCACGGCGATGCCGGAGGCCTGAAGGGTGGTAAATGGGTAGGACTTTTCGAAGCGTTCGAAGTTATTTCTTCGCGCGACCCAGAAGGTCGATTCCGGATCCTGTGAAACCCCGAACCCATCCAAAATAATAAGCACAACCATTGCTTTATTGTAACACCTCTGTTACTATTTGGTTATTATTCCTTTTGCATTTAATTTGGAGACCCAATTAAAAGAGATAAATTACTATGATTTTAACGTCACCATTGCTGGTGGCGCTCGTATCGTTAATTGTCGGAACGGCAGTCGGCTATGTACTTCGCCAAGTAATTGCGCAGTATCGCAAAAATTCTCTCGAAGTCCAGATAAAAAGAATCCTGCTCGATGCTAAAGATCAAGCAGCTGGTACCGTAGAGGAGGCGAAAAAGAAAGCCGAGGGCGTACTAGAAGAGTCCCGAAAAGAGACGAAGGAGCGCGAAAATCAGCTAAGAAAATTAGAAGAAAAAGTCCTAGAGAAAGATGAGGCCCTCGAAAAACGAAGGAAGACTTTTGATGAGGAAATAGAAAGCCTCAAGAAAAAAGCCGAGGAAATAAAGAAAATAAGGGAGGAAGCGGAAAACATCGAGGCTAAAAAACGGGAGGAGCTGCAAAAGATCGCAAACCTCTCCGAAGAAGAAGCCAAAAAGGCGCTTCTCGATTCCGTAGAGAAAAAATATGAAACGGACGTGCTTGCGAGGATACAGAAAGTAGAAATCTTCGGGCAGGATAAACTCGAGCAAAAAGCCCGGGATATTTTGGCGACCGTCATCCAGCGCATCGCCTCTTCGACCGCTTCGGACGTAACGACGACGTCTGTAAATATTCCTTCGGACGACATCAAGGGAAAAATAATCGGGAAAGAAGGGAGGAACATCCGCGCCCTTGAACGCGCCGCAGGAGTGGAGGTCATCGTAGACGATACTCCGGGATCGGTCATCATTTCGAGTTTCGACCCGGTCCGAAGGCAGATCGCCCGAATCGCTTTAGAGAATTTGATCCTGGATGGAAGGATCCAACCCGCGAAAATCGAGGAGACGGTAGATAAAGCCAAGAACGAAGTTGAAAAAATGATCAAAGACGCCGGAGAAAAGGCCGCCTTCGAAGTTGGGGTCTTCGACATCGACCCTCGCCTCTCCATGCTTTTGGGCCGCTTGAAATTCCGAACGTCATACGGACAAAACGTCCTTCAGCATTCGATAGAAATGGCCCACGTTTCCGGAATGCTCGCCTCTGAATTGGGCGGGGATGTTGCAGTCGCGAAGAAAGGCGCCTTACTGCACGACATCGGCAAGGCCGTCGACCATGAAATCCAGGGAACCCACGTCGAAATTGGCCGCAGGATCCTCCAGAAGTTCAATGTGGACAATAAAGTGGTACAGGCCATGCAATCCCACCACGAGGAGTACCCATACGAGACACTGGAATCCATAATTGTGCAAACCGCGGACGCAATTTCCGCTTCCCGCCCTGGCGCCAGGCGCGATTCAGTAGAAAATTACCTAAAGAGGCTTGAGGATTTGGAACGCATCGCGAGTTCCTTCCCGGTCGTTGATAAGGCTTATGCTATCCAAGCAGGCCGAGAAATAAGGGTTTTTGTGACGCCAGAGAAAATTTCTGACCTAGAGATGAAAAACCTCGCCCGGGATATCGCAAACCGCATCGAACAGGAATTGAAATACCCAGGAGAGATAAAAGTGAACGTAATACGCGAAAACAGGGTTGTGGAATACGCAAGGTAGTTGACGAAAATTCCTTGTGATATAATCCTTTTTATACCCGTATAAAAGGTCGTTTGCTAGCAATTATTTAGTTTCAAATGAATAAAGCAGACTTAGCTCAAAAAGTATGGGACCTGCACTCCAAGAAGGGAGTTGAGGTTTCCAAGAAGCACGCAGAAGAGGTCGTAGATTTTGTTTTCGACACAATCGCGGACACGATGAAGAGAGGCGACGAGGTATCGATAGCGGGATTCGGCTCATTTGTGGTTAAACACCGCAAAGCGAGAACAGCCCGCAACCCGAAGACCGGAGAGGCCGTAAACGTCCCAGCGATGAAAGTCCCGAAATTCAAACCGGGCAAAGGCTTAAAAGACGCGGTTCGATAAGATTACGACAGATATTAGAAAAGCTCTCCGATCAAATCGGAGAGCTTTTCGTTTACAATAAAAAACCCCGACGATAAATCGTAAGGGTTTTTATTATATTTTCCGCTCGTTTTAAGCCTAACGGTTACGGCTCTCGATGATATCGCATATTGCATCGAGTACTTCTTCAAGAGTTGTTGGGTTATCCATGTCAATCCTTCCTGCAACAAGATGTCCGCCGAGATATCCGGAAGGATCCCGAGGATAGTATCCAGAGCGGAATATTCTCAAGGCTTCTCCATTACCCCTCGCTTTCAAAGCTTGGAGGAGTTTTCCTTGAGAAATTTGGTTATTTCCCAGAACTCTATCAATTTCAAAGAGAGGAGAATCTGCGAAATGCATCTGGTTGTGTTCTTTAACTAATCGCCCGCAGATAATGCAGTGACGAAAATCACTTCCGTAGTTTTTACCGCAGGCAACTTGCAGTTCTTTTTCGATAGAACGAAATTGAGTTAAAGCTGACATTAGTATCTCCTTAATCCTGCCTGCCTTGCGGTCAGGGCTTATGGATCAAATCTCAATGTTCATCTTGTATAAAGCATACCACGGCTTGGATATCTTGTCAATGATTCTTGATGATGAAAATATGATAGAATAAGTATATAAAACAAGAGATTATCTAATAGTTATCAAAAATGTTTGATAAAAATCAAAAAGATGAGGTTTTGGACGGGCTTTTGAGCCTTGGGATGGACCTTAAGGAGGCGCGGGTCTACATGTCTCTCCTTCTATTGGGCGAGGTCGGGAGCTCCAAGATCATCAAAGACACCGACCTGCACGGGCAGTACGTATATCAATCGCTCGATAAATTGGAACGGCGGGGACTAGTTCAGCATGTAATCAAAAGGGGTCGTAAAAAATTCACGGCAAAAAATCCAAATATGCTCTCGCGCTTGGCCGAGGAGAAAAAAATACTCGCGGAAAATTTGGTTACTAAGTTAAATGAGATAATTGTCTTGCCGCTGGAACAGCATTTCGAAGTCTTTCAGGGGAAGGAATCATACGTCGCGCACGAATTCGATATGCTCGAGTATGCAAAAGAAAAATGTGAAGTTTTGATCATCGGTGGGACAGGAGATAAATTCAATGAGACGATGGGGGTGAGATTAAAAGATTATACAAAAAGACAAATCGAGCGAGGAATTAAAATGAGATACATCGGGTCAGAAGGACAGAGGGAGGCAATGGAAAGCGTGCACGGAAAAAGAGAATTATTTGAAGTAAGGTATCTGCCGGGATTATTTACAGCAGAAGTTAATACAAACATCTGGCCTGACGCGCTCGCGTTTAATATTTTCTCCGAACCCGTGACGCATTTTACAATTTGGAATCCGTTGGTAACAAAAAGTTACGCCGGATTTTTTGAAACTCTTTGGACGTTAGCAAAACAGTGAAACAAAAAAAGGCGGTCCTTACGGACCGCCTTTCGGGTTTTGTGAGTTAATCATATCCAGCCAATGGGATTTCCAAAGCCACGGCGAAGATCCAAATCACTCCATTCATGAAGCTTTCCCCTTTCAATGAAACAGATTTTAAACCAAGCCTAAGACAAAACCAGCTCCGGCGCAATGCCGGAGCTGGTTTTGTAAAATTTGTGCGGCTGGCGGGAGTCGAACCCGCATCTGCTGCTTGGAAGGCAGCCATAATAGCCACTATACGACAGCCGCATGCCTCCCGAAGTTTCCCGGGAGGTGTTTTTACTAGTCGCTTGCGTCTTTGAGAAACTCCTGAAGTTCCTTGCGAAGTTCCGGAGTATCCTGGTGTCCATGCGCCGAAACCGCGTGTTGGATAGATGCGTCCATCACCTCGTCCTCTGTCCCGGAAATATAAAGCGAACAATTCTTCTCGCTCGGAAACAATCTGCAATCTGCCGCTTTGCGCTGCGCCATAAAATTTTAGATTAAATTAAACTTAATAAAAACGACCTTTGCTCAGGTTCTTATTTTATATCCAGTTTTGAATAAATACCAGACCCAGAAGCCGAGCCCCACAACAAGGCCAATTATCAGGATAAGCCCGATTGTTTGGTTGGATTCGGATACGCCTATCATCGAATAGCGGAGGCCGTCAACGAAATAGAAAAACGGATTTATGCGCACAAACCATTGCATATTTTCCGGAAACATATGGATAGATGTAAAAAGCCCGCCCAAGAAAGTTAGGGGCATGATTATAAACGTCTGCGGGATTGTTAACTGCTCGAAGCCCTCGGACCAGAGCCCGACAAGAAGGCCCAGGAGAGAAAAGATCAGCGCCACGGAAATCGTATAAAAAACGAAAAGGAAAAGATGCTCGACGGTCGTTACCGTAAAGAAAAGCGCGATAACGTACACTCCAGCGGCAACCGAGAGCCCGCGCACCACGGCTCCAGTCACATACCCGATGATTATTTCCATGTACGAAAGTGGCGCGGTTAAAATTTCCTCGATATGCCGCGCAAAGCGCTGGAAATAAAGCGAGGAGGAAGAATGCCCGAAAGCAGATTGCATGACATTCAACATCAGGAGCCCCGGCACAACGAAATCGATATAAGTAACACCGCTTATCATCCCGATCCTCCGCCCAACAATCTGCCCGAAAATTAAAATATAGAGCAGGGCCGAAATCCACGGTGTAACAAGCGTCTGTATCCAAACGCGCTTTATCCGCAAAAGCTCTTGCATAACAAATGTTTGTAACCCGATCCAGTTCACGTTCATAGATATTAGATTATAGCCGTTTTCATGGTTTCTATCTAGTCGCCTCACCTCCAACCTCATCCCAAATATTTTTAAACACTTCGCGTAAATTTTGGGACATGACATAGTTGTTTATTTCAACCAAATAGAACGGCTTGTCCTTGGTATAAACCATGACAATGTATTCGCCTACGATCCACAAAGTCGAGGTGAATTTAACTTCTTTTTTCCAAAACCTTATCTCACGATCTTCCCAGGCTTCTTCTGCCATCGTAGCTTCTATTTGGGAAATATTGCTCAATAGTTTTACTTTAATGCCGCGAGAGCTCTCTTGCTCCCAGTAATCCCTCATCCACTTTTTGAAATTCTCAACAAATGTATGGTCTTGGAACCCCCACCAGATTTTATCTGTTCGCTTTAGGCTCTTGTTCCATTCTTCAATTCTTTTGTACATAAACTCCTCCACATTATTTTCCTTTATGAATTTAATAGACGGTATCGAGTACTTAGTATTGAGCGGCAATTGCGACAACTCCTCGATAGCTTGGGTAGCAAGTTTTCTTTTTTCTTCCAATTTTCTCGCTTCTCTTTCGATTAAATTATTTAGTTCTGAGGCGGGTAAAGCGGTTAGTTCCAATGTTTTAGCCGTCAAATCACCCAAGATAAGCCCCTTTTCCATAAGATTTTGTGAAACGCTATATACAGTAGCTCGATTGATCCCAGTCGCCTGGGCGATATTGGTCGGGAGAGCCTTACCTCGCTTCAGGACCTCTAAATAGACTTCGATCTCCTTTTCATTTAGGCCTAATTCCAAAAGAATCTGATTAATCATGACTTCATATTAGCATGTTGTTGAATTTGTTTCAACAGAAATTTATCTATATTGTATAAGCTTTTCATGCTATTTTGGCGGATTCAATTCCACTCATCATTGACATCTTGACGATTCCCTGTTATGATGGGATTAAGAAAGTGCGGAACCTTAAATAACGACTTCCACAAAAAAAGGAGAAAAACATGAAGATCGCAATTATTGAAGATGATATCGGTGATCTATTTGGACTGCTTGAGGTACTCAAGGCTGAAGGACATGAAGTTTTAGCGCTTGTCCCCTGCAACCGTTTACGGCTTCAAAAAGAAGGGAACGACTTCAAGTATGTTGAGACTTTGGAAGAAATCTGCTCCATGGTAAACGAGTTTGGTCCGGATAAAGTTCTTCTGGATCACTCGCTAGACATGCCGTACAAGGGCGATGAGGTGGCTTACAAACTGGGCATCGAGCGATCAAAGCTTATTGGGACGAGCTCAAGCTTTACCCAAAGCTATTGCGATAAGCGATTCGGAGCCAAGAGCCATCTTGGACACCGCGATTTCGCAAAATTTGAGCTTCTCAAAATAGTCGCTTAGTACCTTTGAAGGTTACGAGATTGAACCTGAAAAATCCCAAAAACAAAAGCCCCGAGGTAGAAATACCGACGGGCTTTTTTGTTTGTGAATACAGATGATACATTTATTGTGCTATAGCTGGATAATTGTATCATATCCATTATTTATTCACTCCTTGAATATTTAAACTAAAATTCTATACTGAATGTCTATGAATGTGGAGAAGTGCGACATCTGCAGAAAAGTAATCGGCCGTGAAAAAATTTCCTTAAGCTATGCGAGTAAAAATTCTATGCGCCAATATAAAGATCTTTGTCAGAAATGCGGTAAATCAATTCTTGATTTTATAAAAAAGAATGGCTGGTGGAAAAAAGTCGAAGAAGAGGAGAAAAGTTGGGCAGCCCTAAGGGCAAAGAAACAAACTTGAAATACAAACGTCATAATGTACAATTGGACATATGAATCGAGTAAAGCAAAATTCAAATAACGAGAAACTCACTGCAGTTCTAGAAGAGCTTCGCCTAATGCGCGGTAAGCTTGATTTATTGCTTCCGCGGGAAGATATTAAAGATTACTCTAACCCAGCGCGTATTAAAAATTCCTATAAAAAGGCTACTAAGAAATATCCGCCAGCTTCTGCATGGAAATAATAAAAACTGAAGACTTCATAAAGTCTTTTCGAGCGGTTCCAAAGCCAATTAGACATATCTATGACATTCAAGAAAAACGTTTTATGGAAAATTGGCGCGACCCAAGACTTCACATAAAGAAGATAAAAGGATTAGAACATGCGTTTTCCTTTCGCGTAACCCGCAGTTGGCGGGTATTATTTTACTTTCAAGATGCCGACGAAGCTATCTTCTTCGAGATAGATCATCGCCGAGATGTTTATAGAGACTTGTAACTTAACCTCAGTTAGGTTTAGCCCCTACCTGCGCTAAATAATGGTCCTCGATGGATTTGCCGTCTTTAATTAATTCCGCCTTGGATTCGAGCGAGACGACTTTGCCGTTGAAGATTATCCCGATCCGGTCGCAGAGGCGCTGGGCTTCTTCCAAATAATGCGTCGTGAGCAAAATTGTTTTTCCTTTTTTATTCAACTCCGTCAAAATTCTCCAAAGGTCGTGCCGCAGTTCGACATCCACCCCCGCGGTCGGCTCGTCCAAAATCAAAAGATCCGGATCGTGCACCATGGCTCGTGCCAGCATCACTCGTCTCTTGTACCCTCCGGAAAGCTCCATGAATTTTCTGTCAGTATAACTTTCGAGACCCAAGTCTTTTATAACCTGGTCGATCCGGTCGAGGCGCTCTTTCTTGGGAATGCCAAAGTATCCGGCAACAAAATATAAAATATCTTTTGGTTTCGCAAAAATATCTATGTTAAATTCCTGCGGGGCGATGCCGATTTTCTTCCGGGCCTCGCGGTAATCCTCCACGACGTCGTACCCAAAAACTTTAATCGTCCCGGAAGTAATCTTGGCCGTTCCGGTTATGCAACTGATTGTTGAAGTCTTTCCCGCGCCGTTCGGGCCCAGGAACCCAAAAAACTCTCCCCTCTTCACTTCGAAAGAAACGTCGTTTACCGCGACCTTCTCGAAGCCTTTGCTTTTATATTTTTTGATGAGGTTTTGGACTTCTAAGGCTGGTGGCATTGGGTAATT
The DNA here is from genome assembly GCA_001778785.1 of Candidatus Giovannonibacteria bacterium RIFCSPLOWO2_01_FULL_46_13. Taxonomy (GTDB): domain Bacteria; phylum Patescibacteriota; class Minisyncoccia; order JACPKW01; family UBA11713; genus 2-01-FULL-46-13. Next base: position 44,636 of record MFIE01000019.1, on the reverse strand, counting down.
ATATGCGAAATTGTCCTATAAAAAAAGTCAGCCCCGCATTGTGGCTAGCGGAGCTGACTTTTTGCCCAAAGGTTTTACTCTTTCCAGCTAATTGCTTGATGTGGATGTTGCCGACGGGAATGGTGTCAGAGGTAAACCGGCCCTTCGCTCGATTTCCCGTAAGCGTTCGATTAATTTCCTAATTTTTTCTGTAATCTGTGGATTGGTATTTCCGGACAAAAGCAGTTCGATAGAAGAAGCTTTCAAGATTCCGCCCGTCTCCATTTTTCCTTTAACGTTCACCTTGTCCCCGACTTTCAAAGTCGTAGTCGCGTTATCATTGTGGGTTATTTTCGCCCCTACCGTATTTACATCGATGTCGAGTCCCCAAACTTTTACGGTGATCGTGCTCGAAGCGGTGTTGGAAATTGTTCCGCCCCTAATCCTGGCTTCGCCGCCCCCTTCAACAGAGAAAGATTGGGAGATGTTGAAGTTCTGCACTTTTTCTAACTTCTGTATCGATTTGTCTATCCTTTTAAATAAATTTTTGAATCGCCCGTTGTCGTTATCGGCGTAGGCCGGAGAAAATAGGCCTACCGAAAGAATTGTCATCACAAGAATCACGGTAATATATTTTTTTGTCATGTTATAGGTTAATTTCTAATTCCTCTTCATTTCTCTCTTCGATTTTTTCTTCTATCTCAACCCTGGAGCTTGTTGCGGGAAATTCTAAGACTTTTAATTTTAATCGAGACTGCGCTTCGAGCATGAGTTTAGCTTGGCTCGAGAGTTTTACGGCCTCGTGCAGTCTTGTCAGCGCTTCGGTTGTGGAAGATGCAGAAGATTTCAAGCTCATGATACTCTGGTCCTCCTGTTCAGCAGCCTTTCCCAACTTCACTTCCGCAACTATCTCCTCGGCCTCCTTTATCATCTCTTCTGCCTTCTTACGGACTTCCTCGTCTATGGAATCCCCAGATTTTTCAAGGGCTTTTTTGGCCTCTGCGATTGCTTCCAATGAAGCCTTCAGGCGCAGGGCTGTCGCTTCCTCCAAGCGGCTGTTCCTTTTTTCAAAGACATCATCTTCAAAATTTTTGCGGACTTCTTTCACGGATTTGCTTATGGATTTAACTTCGACCAAAACGGAAGTTATTTCCTTTTTCGATCCAGAATTTTTTTCAGCAAGTTTTGAAAGAATTTCCTCGTGGGCCATGAGCGAGGTTTCAAGCCGAGAAGTTACGTCCGCGTTGATGGAAAGTTTTACCTCTCCGCCCGTAGCGGTAGCGCTAAGGCGAGTTTTTATTTTCTCTGCATTCTTTGCGAAGTTAGCTTCGATGGTGGCTCGCGCTTTGTCGTCCAGGCGATCTTCCGAAGCAAGGCGCTCCGTTTCTTCCATTCGCCTTTCCGCAACAGAAACGAACCATTCCATCTTAGCTTCGTCAGAACGGGCTAAGTGCTCCCTAAATCCCTCGTTCACTTCAATCTTGATGGGATACAAAATATCGCCGGGCAAAGAGCCCTCCGCAGCGAGGGAAATTCCCGCGCCAGACGCAATAACTAGCATTAAAACCGCAAACGCGGCCGCCGGGCGCGAGAAAGAAAAAACTGCATATGTTAAAAGTCGCTTGAAAGTACGACGTTCAAAAACCTCATCTCTTACAGGAGCTTCTGGGGTTTTAGTTACCGACAAAATAAAGCCCTTCATTTTTTCCTTTTCCTGCTGACTCAATTTAACTCCTTCCTTGGCTTTATCGAAAATTTTTTCTAAATTATCCATTATTGAAAATCTCTCTTAATTCTTTTAATGCCCGAGACAGACGCACAGAAATTACGTTCTCGCTTTCCCCCACCACACTTGCTATCTCTTTCGGGCCCAACCCGTCTATGAAGCGCATGATCAAGAGCTGTTTCTTTTCTTCTTCCATCTTTTCCATCGATCTCATTAGGTTTACCGCCTCCGCGCCAAGCTCAACCTGAAGCTTGCCTACCTTATTATCGCTCGCCTGAAAACCGCCTTCGGTTATCTCTTCCAAAGATAGGGACTTCTTCCTTCTTATTTCATCTACGACAAGATTGTTTAAGACGCGGTAGAAAAAAGCGCGGATGTTCTCAACTTTCTCCCCCTTCAGGATATATTCCCAGGTTCGAATAAAAGTCTCCTGGACCATATCTTTGGCCTTCTCCCTATCGTAAATACGAAAGTAACAATGCCGGAAAAGCGCTTCAGAATATGCTTCGTATGCCGCCAGGAAATCTTTCTCTTTCATGTACTGGGTCGATAGTAAGACGTTAAAATAAGGGTTTTCTTACTGCTAACTTGTCGGGCTGCTGGGAATCGAACCCAGTCTACCTGCTCCCAAAGCAGGTGTACTGCCACCATACTCCAGCCCGTCACCGTTCTATTATTACATTCTTTGTCCAGCGTATTTTAGCCCTTTTAGCCTCTAAATCAAGGAATACCGCCATCACGTCGATTTGCCACTCATAATCCTCGTAGTCGGGATGCTCCATAAACCAAGTCTGGATGGCCCGCCAAAGACGCTTAGTTTTCCACATATGGACGTTATCCTCCGGTTTATGGTCAAATTTTGAGTTGAAAATAGATCCCTTAACTTCTACAAAATGTAGCTCATTTTCTCCACTAACAATTAGGTCAATCTCACCCCACTTCCTGAGGTAGTTCCTCTCCAAAATTTTAAACCCCTTACTAGAGAGATGCCTAGCGGCTAGCTTTTCGCAAACATCCCCAAATTTCCTCTTATCTGAAGGCATTATGGTGTTTCACGCGAAACTTTAACCAATAATTACGTTTTACGGAGTTTTACAACGATGTTTATATCTCTGTGAAACGTTTTACAAATTTATCTTTATTTACAAATGTTTCACGCGAAACTTTTCCTAGCTTAATCTGGCCTTCTTATACAGTTCAAAAGAGGCCATTGCATCAGCTAAAGCTGTATGGTGGTTTTCGAACTCTAAGCCATATTCCTTGGATAAACTACCGAGTCCTTTTTCTCCGAAAACATATCCTAATTTAGCCGCCGCATACGGATTAATGTCCAAAACACGCCTGTGGAAATCCAGTGGAATACTCGTTGAGGTGACGGCTACATCGAGGAAGGAGTAATCGCTTGAAACGTTAAAGCCAGCCAATATCGTGTTCTGTACCTTGGGGGCTAACATTTCCATCATTTCCTTCAGGCTTATCGCATCCTTCCACTTTTCAGCGTCGTACCCGCTTATCCTTAGGGCTTCAAGATCGGCGGTCTCGAGTCGGGTAGGCTTAACCTTAATCTCCCATCGCTCAATAACCTCCAGATTAGGCTGGGAGACCTTAACCAATCCAATCTCTACAATCTCGTGCTTTGAAGATTCCAGACCAGTCATCTCTAGGTCGATAAAAGATATCGGAGCTGTTTTCGGATCAAATTCTCTTCCTTTCATTTGAACTTTTATCTTCCCACAAATTGATGAAAAAATCTACGAAATATGGTTGGCGCCCCCTCGTCTTAGTATAAAAGGTCGGTTAGTAAAAATTAATTTTAAATAATATGGCACAAAATAGGGGGACTGAAAATCGCGGCTTCGCAAGTATGGACGAAGAGCGTCGTCGCGAAATAGCTTCCAAGGGCGGGAGGGCCGCTCACGAAAGCGGACGCGCCCACGAGTTTAGCTCCGAGGAAGCTCGCGAAGCAGGAAAAAAAGGCGGCCAGAGTAGTCGAGGCGGCCAGGATAATAAGAACGAGAGCGTGTGATAGATTCAACCTAAAAAAAGTAAATCATTTACTTTTTCCCTCCCACGGAAGGGGGGTTTTTCGTTTGTGCTGCGCACTTCGAAGCTACAAGGAGCGTAGTAGTGGACCCATGGAGAATCGAACTCCAGCCTCGGCAATGCGAATGCCGCGTAATACCACTTTACTATGGGCCCTATTAAATTTTTAAGTCGGGCTGCTGGGAATCGAACCCAGTCTTTACCCTCCCGAAGGGCACGTACTGCCGGTATACTACAGCCCGCCTACGCTAAAGCTTCGGCGGGCAGGCCCGCTTAACTCTAGCCGACTCACTTAACGTAATGTTTTTTCTTGATTTTTTCAACCTCCTGCCCTTCGAGCGAGACTTTTTTCTCTTCGGCTTTTTTCGACAGTTCGGCAAGCTCACCGTCCGAGAGGGGACACAAGCGCGAGATTTTTTCCTCTAAATATTTTTTCGAATTTTTCTTTGGGTCGTCCAGAACTTCGTCCAATAATATAGAAAGGATCCAGCCAATCCTCGGACCTGGTTCGATTTTGCATGTTTTCATGACCTCGTCCCCGCGGGCTTTTAGCATGCCAACGGAGATAGGGTCGCGCTGAAGCTTCTCCACCATAAAGCGAAAATGCCTTAATTTATAAGGCTCGGCCTTGGGAACGCCCGAACCCATGCGGTCGCAGATGCGCACGCGAATCAAATCTTCCATGTCTTCTATCCCAACTTTCGCGATCAAACGGCGCACCGAAGATTCCGTAACTTCGTCTACGTTGTAATAAAAAAGATGGAAGCGGACAAGCTTGGAAACTTTTTCAATAAAATCTTTTGGGAAACGCAGGCGGGTTAAAATTTCGCGCGAGACTTTCGCGCCGACAACATCGTGCCCGTAGAAAGTGGAGAATTTCCCTTCGCCGCGTTTGGTTCGCGGCTTGGCGACGTCGTGCAATAAAGCCGCCATACGAACCTCGAGCGACCATTCCTCCTTCACCGCGTATTCAAGCGATTTTGTGTTGTGCTCCCAGACGCTATATATATGATGTAGGTTTTGCCCCACGCCATACCCCTCCAAAAGTTCTGGAATAAATTCTTTCAATAAACCGGTTTCGCGTAAAAGTTCAACGCCTTGGGCAGCGCCTTCGGATAAAATTAATTTTTGGAATTCGTCGCGGATCCTTTCCTTGGATACAAATTTCAAAAGTCCCGCGTTTTTCTTAAGCGCTTCGAGCGTTCGCTTTTCAATCTTAAACCCAAGCTCGGACGAAAGGCGCACGGCCCTCATCAAGCGCAGGGCGTCTTCTTTGAAGCGCTCGTCCGGCTCTCCGACCGCGCGAATTATTTTTTTATCGAGGTCTTCTTCACCTTCAACCAAGTCGATTACTTTTTTCTTCTCGATGTCATAGGCGAGCGCGTTTATCGTAAAATCGCGGCGGCCCAAATCCTCCGGAAGTTCGTTCGCAAATTCTATTTTATCCGGGTGCCGCTTGTCGGAATATTTGGCCTCGATGCGATACGGGGTAACCTCCACGACCGCGAGAGAAAGATCCTCCGATTCTGTTTTTACGCCGACGGTCCCGTATTGGTTTTCGTAGAAAGTTTCCGGAAAAATCTTTTGGATGTCTTCCGGGCGGGCGTTGGTCGTCACGTCCCAGTCTTTCGGCTTTTTGGCGCGCAAAAAATCCCGGACGCACCCGCCGACCAGATATGCTTCGTAATTATTCTCCCGAAGTTTTTCGACAACCCCGAGAACCTCTGCGGGAATTTTCTTCATAATATAGTTGTGCGCCCTGAGGGATTCGAACCCCCATCACTAGTTCCGAAGACTAGTACTCTATCCATTGAGCTAAGGGCGCCATAACCTAGCGTCTTAAAAGGATTAGCGAGCGAATATTACAACTGCTTGGCGAAATTTTCAATGGCGGTGGCGATAGCGTACGCCCCCACCACAAGAATCGCCCCAATCACCGCCCAGAAGAAGGTGGATTTGGCTTTCTCGAGCTGTTCCTCGTTCCCTCGGGCGGACACAAAAAGGAATCCGGAGTAGATTATGAAAACAACAACCAAAGGCAAGGCAATCTGCGCAACGATCTGTGCAATCCTCGCCATACAACTCGAAGCCTTATCGCACTGTATTGGATTGGGAATGTTTGTAATACCTTGAGTTCCTTGCTGAGGAGCATCAATTTGATTACCTTGTTCAGGCGCCGCTATTGCTGCTGGAAATATTAAAAAACTACTTAAAACTAATATGAATAAAAAAATATTTAAAATCTGCCTCATATATAAAGGATATCAGAAAACAAAAAGGGGCGAAACAGAGTAAACTCTGTGCCGCCCCCGAGATGATTTAACCAAGGTGCAATTGAAAAAGGAACAATTATACTTTTAACATGGGTTGTCATTCGGGGTGCGGGCTCTTAGGGTAGTAGTTTCGTCTCCACGTATAGTAACGTAGAACGCCTCCTTGTCCTTCAAACACGGCTTTCCACCCCGCCGCTGTTTCCACTCCGCCGTCCTAACTGGCAACTCATGAACCATAATACCGCTCTCGTCCCTACAAAGTGGATCACATATTATAGTGTGATTCCCCTCTATCGCTACAAAACCAAGCGAATCAAATCTGAAACGCTGTTCGGTACCCGCACCGAGAACAAACTCGGACCTTTGGGGTAAGTATAACGCCCCATTTGGCATGAGCACCGGCTCTGGTCTCGTCGGCTCCGATGTCGAAGGCAGAGGCGAACCAGCCTTCCAGCCGACATACGCTGCCTTAACTTCTGGCGTAAGTATAGTCACAACCACCGCCACCGCAATTATAATGGCCGCCGTTTTTGCGGCTGGCCAGGTCGGCATTTGACCTTTAAGCCAAGCGATGGCAACACCAGCTACCAACAGAAGAGCGATAGCCCAAACCGCGAGTTCGAGGTTATCCATGAAGAAGTCCCTGAAACCTTCCACCCATCTTCTTGGTGCAGGTGACGTTGAAACTCCCGTCGTCTTCTGGCCAGTCTGCAGAATTAGTTTTGCGCATTCTGCACGACGTGCTTCTATAACCTTAACCCACGCGAGAATATTCTTCTCATTCTTAGAGTTGGGGAGGGGAGGCTTCTCAAACACAAGGGGGTTCACCTGTCTTACACTATCTAATTCATGACTGAGACGGTTAGCGACCCACTCTCCCTGCAACCTATCAAGTTCGCGACAATATTTTGCCACGCCCATCCTAGCTACAAGCGCAGAGGGATCGCCTAACTCCGACAGCTTTAATTCGCCGTCTATAGATCGCCTGGTCAGGGTGTCTGCCAAAATTGGCCAGCTGGTTCTAAACCAGTATGCGATTCCAGGGGCAACAAACCACACCACCACCAAGCCAACGAAGACAATCGCCGCAAATCGCCTAAAAGCAGGCAATAGCCATAGCGACCCTAGAATTACCAGAAACCCAAGGATTCCGAGTGTTGCCCAGAAACTACTCACAATCCCACCCATCCACATCGCAAACACCGCCAATACTGCTCCTACTGACCAGGGTAACAACTGTTGGAATGTAACGTTCATTGTCAATTACCTCCTTTTGAAAACAAAATCTCTGAGAATATCCCAGATGATTTCGCCCTTCATATACTGCCAGAAAGTGAGGCCACCTTCGTTGCCTGCCTTAACCCCTCCTGAAAGAGGTACCCGCGGACCACCAGTAGCTTCTGCTCCACGTTGTTCGCGGAAACTTCTGCTTATCCCTAGTTTCAGTTTGGTAAACTCATCTCTGTAGGCGAGGGGCGTATATACCACAGTCGCCACAAATAGAACGAGCCACAGTCGCCACATGAACCATCGTATCCAACCAAACATCCACCCAAAGAATAAGCCTATACTTCCAGTGACCACTTCGTAGGTGCTCAGAAGCTCCTGGTCGGTCATAAATTTACCCTGAAAGTACGCGTTGTAGTAACGTTGTGCCTCATCGGAGTGAACAGGCCAGGATACTGATCCTGATCCGAGCACTCCTAGATTGAAAACCAATAAAAGTCCTGTAAAGACCCAGAGGGTTTTCATTCTGGTATTGTTGTCGCGCCGGAGCGCGTACACATATCTCCAAACCCATCTTTTCATACCCCTTCTCCTTTCCAGGCGCGTTTTATTATCTGCCAAAACGATCCCGACAAACCCTTCTCTGAGGGCTCGGGGATTTCTATTCTCTTATATCGCGACGGTCCGTACAAATTATCGATTTTGTGTTCGTAGCTCCTAATTTGTACGACGACATCACACTCCTTCTCTTTGAACTCTAGATCATAAGTTGCGAAGCCCCGCTCATCTGTTGCCTCGTCATGAATTTCTGCGGGCTTGCCCAACTTCGAAATAAGAAACCTCACTGGAATGTCACTCGCACTTTCACCGTCATCGTAAGATATAGAGACAGAAATTTTATAACTTCCTTCGTCCCCTGCGGCTTCGACCGCTGGCGGCGCAAGCTTTTTGAGTTTTGGTTTTTCTTCTTCTTGCCCCTTCTCGGCCTTCTCCACGTCCCTCCTAAGCCCGGCGACATGCTTACGATGCTCGAGAGCAGCAATCTCTTTTTGCTGCTCAGTCAATTCACGAATGACCACAGGAATAGTAATCCTGTTATTTGGTGGGTCATTCGCCAGACGGGCACCTGCAACAAAAATGCCAGGCAACAGGGAATACATAGGAAAAATTATTTTTCCTCCTGGCCCAGTACCATGTTGAGAAACGTGCGACCCCATGTCGCACACAACCTGCTGTATTTCTCGCGGCGCTCCGCCCGAGCGATGCGCAACGATAACCGACAGATCAAATTCATACCGATCTTTGTTGAGTGGGTCTTCCTTTCCAGGAATTCCCTCAATGAACCGCGGCTCCATAGCAACCTCAAAGGAGGTTATTTTGAAGGGCGGCCGATTATCTCTACGTCCTTGGTCTTCTGCCATAATTCACCATCCTTTCCTTTGTTATATCTTTTTTGTTCCTTATTCAGTTTTCAAATCCGGCATAAAAATTTGCCGGATCATTTGAGTGCTATTATAGCAAAAAAGAAGAGATTAGTCAATAGATGGGGTTTGGAGAAAAAGCCTTATAAATAGGCTATTGTCTGCGTTTGCCGTGAAATGCTTTATGTATATCCCTTAAGGCTTTGTCGGTTACGTGGGTGTAAATTTGGGTGGTCGTGATGCTGGAGTGGCCTAAAAGCGCCTGGACCGAGCGCAAATCCGCCCCGTTTGTAAGCAAATCCGTCGCGAACATATGCCGCAGGACGTGCGGGGTTACTTTTTTAGAAATGCCCGCCTTTATCGCATAAAATTTTATTATCCTCTCTATCGAGCGGGGGGTTAGGCGCAGGGCCTCTTTGGCGTGTGGTTTGTAATTTATAAAAAGGGCTTCCGAAACGTCCTCGCGCTTGTCCAAATATTTTTTTATGGCTTCTTTGGCGGAAGGGGAGAGAAAAACCACGCGCACCTTTTCGCCCTTTCCGCGAACGGAGAATTCGTCCTTTTTCAGGTCGACCGAATCACGGTCGAGTGAGGCCAACTCCGAAACGCGAAGGCCGGTCGAAAATAAAAGTTCAAGCATGGTGCGGTCGCGAAGGGATTTTATGCCGTCCCCCTCTGGGGATTTAAACAAGCGATCCAATTCCTCAACGGAAATTAAATCCAGATCGCGCTCGGGAGCCTTGGCCAATAAAATCCTTTCCGGAGACAAGCTTCCGATGCCGCGCCACGCCAGATATTTCAAAAAATTCCTTAACGCGATCAAATAATAATTTTGCGTGCGCTTTTTTAAGCCGCCGCGGTTTAGGTCGAGTCGATATTTCCTGAGTATTTCGTCATCTATTTCAGAGGCGGAAGAGATTTTGGCGAAACCGAAAAAACGCTTCAAGTACCGGTCGTAATTTTCTACGGTTTTTAGCGACCTGCCGCGCTCAATTTCGAGGTACTCGAGGTACTCTTTGTGCAGTTCTTTTAGGCCCATACCTGAATTATGTCGCACAATATCGGACTTGCAAAATCTTGGAAAATATGATATTCTCCCAAAATGCTTAAGGCAAAGGAAAAAGCCAAGGTGATAGATAAATTCAAGGTAAACGACAAAGACACCGGATCTGCGGCTGTTCAGGTTGGCATTTTAAGCGAAGAAATCAACCGCCTTGGCGAACATTTGAAGACTCACCGAAAGGACAAACACTCCAGGCGCGGACTTTTGCAGATGGTCGCCAAAAGAAAAACTCTTTTGAGCTATCTTGCCCGCCAAAACCAGGAAACTTACGCCGAGGTTGCCAAAAAACTCGGGCTTAAGGTCAAGTGATAAAATTTCTAATTCCCGAATTTCTAATTTCTAAAATTTAATTTTTTAAAAGCTAACCATTTTTATAATGACAAACATCATCAAGCATAAGAACCAGCGCGTCGCTGTTTTTATCGACGCGCAAAACATGTACCACTCCGCTAAAAGCCTTTTTGGCGGGCGGGTGAATTTTAAGGAACTCCTAAAGACGGCGGTTGCCGGGAGGCAATTGATCCGAGCTTTTGGATACGTCATCCGCACGAAGACCGGCGAAGAAAAACCCTTTATCGACGCGCTTTTGTCGATCGGGATTGAATCGCGCGAAAAAGATTTGCAGGAATTTTTCGGAGGAGCCAAAAAAGCGGACTGGGACGTCGGGATTGCGGTCGACGCGATCCGGACGGCGGACGTAGTGGATGCGGTCGTAATCGCTTCGGGCGACGGCGACTTTATTCCGCTCGTGGAATATTTGAAAAACCAGGGAAGGAGGGTGGAGGCTATGGCTTTCGGGCCTTCGGCTTCAGGAAAACTCCGCGAAGTCGTGGATGAATTCATAGACTTGGCAGAGGACCCAGCGAGATATATATTGAAAAGATAAAAAATAAATAAATGGATACTAAAAAATTTACGACCGAGATCGGCGGTAAAGAAGTTACCGTCGAGTTTCCGGATTTAGCGGAGCAGGCCCACGGCAGCGCGATGGTTCGCTTCGGCGACACGGTCATTTTGTCTACGGCCGTAATGTCGCATGGCAAGCGCGAAGGCATAGATTATTTCCCTCTTTCGGTTGACTACGAAGAGCGCTTTTACGCCGTTGGTAAAATTTTGGGTTCTCGCTTCGTGCGCAGGGAAGGCAGGCCTTCGGAGGAAGCGGTTTTAATTTCGCGTTTGATCGACAGGGGATTGCGCCCGCTTTTCAACCACAAAATTAGGAACGAGGTACACGTTGTAGCGCTAGCTTTATCTTTCGACCAGGAAAACGAGCCGGACATTCCGGCCGCCCTTGCGGCATCTTTGGCCTTGGGAACTTCTTCCGTGCCGTGGGACGGGCCGATCGGGACCGTTCGCGTCGGAAGGATAGACGGAAAACTTATAATCAACCCAACGCACACGGAACTCGAAAAATCGGATTTTGATATGATCGTCTCCGGTAAAGGCGGGAAAATAAATATGGTTGAAGCGGGAGCAAAAGAAATTCCCGAAGAGGAAATGGTCCAAGCGCTCGAATTCGCCGAAAAAGAAATTTCCAAGATCGAAGAATTCCAGAAAAAAATAATCGCGGAGATCGGCAAAGAAAAAATTATTCCGAAGTTGCAAGAAGAGCCCGCAAAAATTTCTCAAATATTCGAAGCTACTTTCCGCGCGCGCTTAGAAGAAGCGCTTTATATAAAAGAAAAGAAAGTGAGGAATTCTTCGCTCTCGCAAATTAAAGAGGAGTGGAGCGAAGCAATCAAAGCTGAAGTCGGCGAGGGATATAAATCCCTTTCGGACGGATTTTATGAAGAAAGGATAGACGAGATAGTGCACAAAAATATATTGGAATCTGAAAAGCGTCCGGACGGCAGGGGACTTAAGGAACTTCGAAAACTTTGGGCGGGCGTTTCGATTTTGCCGAGAACGCACGGCTCCGGAGTTTTTTATCGCGGGGAGACGCACGTTTTGTCCGCGGCAACTTTGGGCGGGCCGGGAGACACGCAATTGATCGAAGGCATGTCCATTTCCACGAAAAAGAGGTTCTTCCATCACTACAACTTCCCGCCGTTTGCGCCGGGAGAAACCGGAAGAATGGGGAACCCTGGACGGCGCGAGATCGGGCACGGAGCTTTGGCGGAACGCGCCCTTTTGCCGGTCCTGCCAGACATCTTGGAATTCCCTTACGTCATCCGCCTTGTCTCTGAAGTTTTATCCTCAAACGGATCAACTTCGATGGCTTCAACCTGCGCATCGGTCCTCTCGATGATGGACGCGGGAGTTCCTTTGAAGCGCCAAGTCGCCGGAATCGCCATGGGATTAATAATGAAAGACGAGAAAAACTTTAAAGTTTTGACGGACATCCAGGGTCCGGAAGACCACTACGGAGACATGGATTTTAAATCCGCCGGCACGAGCGTCGGGGTTACCGCGATACAGATGGACGTAAAAGTTTCCGGAGTTACGATTGAAATTTTAGCCGAGACCCTTCGCGACGCGCGGGAAGCCAGAATAAAAATAATGGAAGTTATGTCCAAAGCTATCAGCGAGCCAAGGAAAGAACTCTCGCAATACGCGCCGAGGATACTCACCATTAAAATAAATCCGGAGAAGATCCGCGACTTAATCGGGCCGGGAGGAAAAATGATAAACGCGATAATCGACGAGACCGGCGCTACCGTCGACGTGGAACAGGACGGAACAGTATTTATAACCGGGACGTCCGAAGGCGCACAGAAAGCGCTCGAGAGAGTAAAAGAAGTCACGCACGAATTTGAAGTCGGCGAGACTATCCAGGGAACCATATCGAGAATTTTCGACTTCGGAGCGATGGTTGAAATTGGGCCGAAGCAAGAGGGGTTGGTCCACATATCCGAACTTGCACCCTTCAGGGTTGGAAAAGTTACGGACGTTGTGGACGTGGGAGATAAAGTTCCGGTCAAAGTTGTAGGCATTGACGAACTCGGAAGATTAAATCTTTCAATCAAAGCCGTAACCGAACTTAAAGTCAAAGAAAGGCCAGAGGGCTGGACGCCGCCCGAAGAAGCCCCGAGACAAGACCGCGGGGGCCACGGAGGACGAGGGGGCGGTGGGGGAAGGAACTTCAGGCGCTAGATTGCGCTTGAACCAAATTTTCCTTACCATATAAAGACTATGGCTTTTGAAAAATACAAATCGATCCTACTCGAAGAAAAGGCAAAGCTCGAAAGAGAGCTCTCTCAAATCGCGCGAAAAAATCCCGATCCGGAGAAGCCGGGAGAATGGGATGTGAAAGCGCCGGAAATGAATACGATGGTTTCCGACCAATCGGAGCTAGCCGACATGTTTGAGGAATTAGAAACCCAGACGGGGCTCGAGATGCAGCTCGAAGAAAGATTTAAGGCAGTTATCGCCGCCTTAGATCGGATTGAAAATGGGACATATGGAAAGTGTTCGGAAGGAAGAGAAGATATCGAGGAGAAAAGATTGGAAGCAAATCCCCTCGCGACAACCTGCATCAATCATTCCAAAAAAATAATCTAAATGGGCTCGGTAAAGACTCATTCCGCAGAAATATTAGGTCTTGGGGGAGAAATAATAGACGTGGAAGTAGATCTTGCCCCCGGCCTTTTTCATTTTTCAATTGTCGGCCTCGCGGATAAAGCGGTCGACGAATCAAAAGAACGCGTATCTTCGGCAATAAAAAATTCCGGACTGCGCCATCCCCAGAAGAAAAACCAGAGAGTTGTCGTATCACTTGCGCCGGCGGACCTTAAAAAAGAGGGTCCGCTTTTTGATCTTGCGATCGCGATTGGATATTTGATGGCTTCGAAGCAATTGGAATTTAATCCGGACAAGAAACTTTTCTTGGGAGAACTTGCCTTAGATGGCACGCTCCGAAAAATTAAGGGTGCGCTTTCCCTCGCAATGTCCGCGCGGGAGGCAGGATTTAAAGAAATAATTTTGCCGGAAGAAAATGCCCCGGAGGCAAGTTTGGTTGAGGGTGTCCAAGTTTACGGGGCAAAAAATTTAGTCGAGGTTTTAAAACACTTGAAAGGTGAAGAAAGAATTCCTGCTCACGAAAGGATACATATAGAAAATGAAATCGCCTACCCGCTCGATTTCGGGGAAATAAAAGGGCAGGAGATTGCAAAAAGGGGACTCGCCCTTGCGGCCGCGGGAGGGCACCACGTTTTGATGGTCGGCCCGCCCGGAACCGGAAAAACCATGCTCGCAAAATCCCTTCCCTCCATCCTTCCACCGATGGATTTTGACGAAATTTTGGAAGTTACAAAAATTCATTCCGTCTCAGGAAATTTACGAAAACCATATTTAGCCGAGCGTCCTTTTAGGAATCCCCACCACACCGCCTCGTATGTCGCGCTCGTCGGAGGAGGGCAAACGCCGCGGCCGGGAGAAATAACTTTGGCGCACCGCGGCGTTTTGTTCTTGGATGAATTTCCGGAATTCGAAAGGCGAGTCTTGGAATCTTTGCGCCAGCCGCTTGAAGACGGGGACATAACGGTCTCCCGCGCCAAAGGGACCATAACTTTTCCGGCGCGCTCGCTGATGGTCTTTGCCATGAATCCCTGCCCGTGCGGAAATTTCGGCTCGGATAAAAAAGCTTGCCTCTGCTCGACGCAAACTTTATACCGGTATCAAAGAAAAGTTTCCGGGCCGATAGCAGACCGCATTGATATCTGGCTCGAGGTCCCGCATTTCGAACACGAAAAAATGAGCGAGAAATCCACAAAAGAAAGCGCAGGCATCCGGGAAAAAGTAGAGAGGGCGCGATTAATCCAGAAAGAAAGGAAAATTTTAAACTCCGAGATGCGCCCCAAAGATTTGGAAGAGTTTGCCCCGCTATCTTCCGATGCGCAAAATATTTTGCACGAAGCCGCGAAAAAATTGGACCTCTCGGCGCGCGCCTATCACCGTATAATTAAACTCGCGCGGACCATCGCCGACTTCGAAGGCGAGCGAGACATAAAAAAAGAGCACCTACTCGAGGCGCTCCAATATCGTCCACGCAAAAATTTCTTCGTGTATGAAACCTGAAAACCTGTACAATTTTATCGTTGGCCTAGCGGAGAAAGATCCCGAGAAAATTGCGATTATGGCCTGCGGCGAAGATGGGACTATTGTTCAAGAGATCTGCTACCGGGAATTGGTCGAAAAAATCGAAGCCGCCGCTTATTATTTTGAAAATCTTGGCGTCAAAAAGGGGGATCGGGTAGCCCTGGCATTTAACAATTCTCCGGATCTTCTCATCTTGAGCTGGGCGGCATGGAGTTTGGGCATAACGAGCATCCCGATGGACGTTAAGCGAGACACCAAAGAACTATACCGATATAAGCTACAATTGACACGCGCGCCGACCATGATCGCCCAGAAAAATATGCTTGCCGATATAAAGGCAAAATATCTTGAAGGGACAACCGTGCATGAATTTTCTGGACTTCCGCAAGCGCCAGGAGATAAGAAAAATTTCCCATGGGAGCAAGGGATCTCCGATATTGCGCTTATTTTATTTACTTCAGGGACAACTGCTTATCCAAAAGGGGCTAAGCTTAGTTTGGAAAATCTACTGGTCAACGCCGAAGATATTCGAAATTGGCTTCGTATCACCGACAGAGATCGCTTTCTCGTGAATCTCCCACTGCATCACATAAATTCTACGACCTTCTGTCTTGCGGCCCTGCTCGCGGGCGGATCAATCGCTATTCCGCCCAATTACTCAAACTCGCGCTTCTGGCAGCAAGCCGCAAAAATGCAGGCGACGCTAAGCTCAATTGTGCAGTCGATTGTTTTCGATCAATTACATCGCGAAAAAGAATATTTCGCGGAAAAAGACAATCTTGTACTAACGCGCATGCAGATAGGCTCGGCTCCCGTCATCGCTGAATCCGTCAAGGAATTCAGGAAAAAGTTCGGCATACCGCTTTACCAGGGATACGGACAAACCGAAACAGCACTTCGGGTAACCGGCGTGGGCATTGATTTGCCGCAAGATATCTATGACGAACTTATTGAAGAAAATTCCATCGGCAGCGCTATGCCGTGGGCGGATATTCAAATTGCCGACGCGGAAGGGAATTTCCTGGAAGAAGAAAAAGAGGGGGAACTCGTGGTTAAGGGCCCCGCAGTTATGGAGGGATACGTCGGCGAAGAAGAAGCATTTCGCGATGGTTATTTTCTGACCGGAGACTTGGGCTTTTTTCGAATCATTCTGGGAGAAAAATATTTTTTCCTGAAGGGAAGGAAGCACGAAATAATTATAAAGGGGGGGATTAATATTTCTCCTGTTGCGATAGAAAATCGTCTCCAAAAAATCTCCCCGGATATCGAACAGGCATATGCGGTCGGGCTTTCCGACGCGCGATACGGCGAAGAGGTAGCCGTGGTAGTGTGCTGGAAAAAGGGGACGAATCCAGAAAACGCTATGCGCCGATTAAAATGCGCCATGCTTTTTGGTTCAGGCGCTTCCGCGTTCAGCGCATACGAGAGGCCAAAATATATTGCCACTTCTTCTCTCGACGCCCTCCCCGTAACCTCAACTGGAAAAATTCAGCGCGGCGTCCTCAAGGATGCGTTGCCAATCACGCGCTACGAGTTAGTCTTTGACCTTATACCAACAGAACCTTATCGTTTCATATTGCTCACCGAACCTTCTCCATACACGGAGGCCTCATTTAAATTACACAATAATGCGTGGGCTCCCCTCACTCTTGATCACAAAACTTTTAAAAAGAATATTAGCAAACAATTTATTCTCCTTGCTATCGATAAAGCAGGGGATCTCGCAGGCCAAGTCGCTTTCATCCGTAGCGGCCTCTCAAGCAACGAACTATTGCGCACACCGTACAACAAATTATTTACGGACGAAATTGTTGATCTTGACGGCGCAGCCTTGGTCTGCACATCAATTTCAAGTCGAGACTATAAACCCGATCCTGTGCCGGAAGTAAATATTATCTCTACCGATAAGGAAGTGCGAGATTATCTGCAGGGAGGGCACGATCCGGTATTTAGATTTCACCAGCAGCCAAAAGGTGGCCTTGCCCGTGGAGCCGAATTCGTAGACGTAATTCCGCAGGGCCGGCCAGAAGATAAAAGTTCCCTCGGGTACAATATGCTGCTTAAATACCCGCCGATCTCCAACGTTCCAGTTATAACAAGTGGCTCGCCGGTCGCGCACCAGTTAATTGAAGCGATATTTTTAATCGCCCACGATCTGGGAATAAAAAATGTATACGCTTATTCCCGTCCAGGCGGCCTCGCCTCGTATATCGCAAAACAGAGGGCTAAGGCTCCGTTTTTTCTATAATCTTCTCCAAATCCCGAAGAATGATTTCCGTAAATATTCCTGCACCATTTCGATTTAGGTGGTCAGTGTCGCTAAAATATTCCTGATGATCATCAAAAACATTCCGGTAATCGAGCGTTGCGTGTAAGGGAAGATTTTTATATTTTTCCCCAAGCGCCGTGATATTGCCGGTTTCCTTATCAAAACGCGAAAGAACTTCGTTATATTCTAGGGTAGTCGGATAAAAAACCCCGATAACTTTTACATCATGAGCCTGGGCAAACGAAAAAAATTCCTCGAAAACATTGTACAAATCGCCATCAATAAACGGTTTTAGAAATTGCTCTTTTTCGCGATCAAATATCGCAAACCGCTTTTTTTCGCCAGGCAACTCGCTCCACACGACACTTTCGCCTTCCCATCGCAACTCATTGTGTTCTCCGATATAAATCATTTTTCCTTTTTCCTTTCCGCCAAAAAATTTGTATATATCTTCCCCGAGCACGCGTCGGTATGTATTGCGATTGGACGGGCTCACAAGCGGGAGGACGGAAGAAACTTTTGCCTTGAATAGCTCCAAAAGCGAAGGATGATAAACGTCTCTTATATCCTCTATTGGCGAGAAAAAAAGATAGTCTGTAAAGAAAACATGCCTGGCACGCGTCGGTGAAAATTGATAATAATCCAA
Source organism: Candidatus Giovannonibacteria bacterium RIFCSPLOWO2_01_FULL_46_13 (assembly GCA_001778785.1). Lineage (GTDB taxonomy): Bacteria > Patescibacteriota > Minisyncoccia > JACPKW01 > UBA11713 > 2-01-FULL-46-13. The sequence continues at coordinate 26,952 of MFIE01000019.1, read as the reverse complement.
GGGCACTATTATGTATTCTAGCGAATCTTTCAAATTTATGGTGGCCCGCGCACGGAGGACAAATTTTCTCCAATTCTCGCTCGGGTAAGCAAAATTATAATATTCCCTTGGAAATTTGGCAGACAAAATATCAAACGTAGCATGGGAATCGCCCAAAATCACGACACGTGGTTGTATAGACTCGTTCCGAAATGCATTTAGTAAAATAAACACATTGTCGCGGGCAACGATGCGATAATGAAAATGCAGGGAGGCCAGAGCAAAAAGTGCCAAAAAGCCTAAAGAAAAAATAGACGCGCGAGCTGCAAATTTTACAAAATCTTGGCTAATCATAAATCAAAATTGAAAATAAATAAATTCGATGTCGTCGTATACTCCCAGAAAATATGCGCCCGCTAGCAGAGCATAGGCCATAGACCACCTGACCCATAGCGGATACCTCTTTATACGCTCGCGAATACTTCCGAAACGTTCAAGGTATTCAACTATCCCCAAAAGCGCGAGTCCGAAGAATGCTAGAGTGAGCTCCACGCCCCTTAGACGAAAACCGCCGAAAATTTGCGGCAATGATGTAATATCGAAAAGCGATACTACACCCTCTGGCAGGTGGAAAACAATATAGAGCGCATCAGCAAGTGAACTTGCTCTGAAAAAAATCCACGCGAATGCTACAAGGGAAAACGTGATTAATGTCTGTAAAAGATTGTGAACCACTGGAACGCGATCGAGACGCACGGCGCGCACAAAAGCTTCGCGAATTCTTTTTGTAGAAATCGACATAAGTAAAAATAAGCCGTGCAGAGCTCCCCAAATGATAAAATTCCAACTCGCCCCATGCCAAAGTCCGCTTATTAAAAAAACGATAAAAATATTAAAATACCACCTCGTAAGCGGGACCCGGTTTCCTCCAAGCGGAATATAAAGATAATCCCTAAACCAGGTTGTTAATGAGATATGCCACCTTCTCCAAAATTCTTGGACCGAGCGGGCATGATACGGCCGGAGAAAATTTTCCATCAAACGAAATCCCATCGTATGCGCAGCCCCTCTGGCCATATCAGTATAGCCGGAAAAGTCACAATAAATCTGGAAAGCAAAAAACACAGTCGCTACAATAAAATGCGCACCCCCGTAACTCAATGGGTCGGCATATACCCTGTCCACTAGAATGGCAAGCCGGTCAGCAATGACGGCTTTTTTAAAGAGGCCCCAAAGCATTAGCTTGATGCCATCCGACATTCTCCGGTAATCAAACTCGTGCTTTTCATAAAACTGATGGAGTAAATTCTGAGGCCGCTCAATAGGTCCCGCGACAAGCTGGGGGTAGAACATCACGTATAGGGCAAAAATACCGAAGTTTCGTTCTGCGTTCCGGCCGCGATAAACCTCAATCGTATAACTCATTGCCTGAAATGTATGAAACGACAACCCTATTGGGAGAAGAATCGTCAGGAACGGGACGGAATTCGCAATTCCAATAGTCCCCAAAAGTGCAGTCAGGCTTTCGTTCAGAAAATTGAAATACTTAAAGAACGCCAAAACACCAACATTCGAGACAAGACTTACAATCAAAAAGAGTTTTCTTTTCTGTCCCGTTGCTTTTTCAATGAATAAGCCCGCAAAATAATCAACGACTATCGTCCAGCCAAGAATCAAGATATACGCCGGCACGAAAGCCATATAGAAAACAATGCTCCCCGCAAGTAGAAGTAGCCATCTTAAGCGATGCGGAATCAAAAAGTAAAGACTTGTTACAACAATATAGAAGACTAGAAAAGTCCGCGAATTAAACAGCATATCAAAATACTACAATACTTACGCGTTGAGTAAAAAATGCAACGCGAGATCGTGAAATTAGAACGGGTTCCTGGCGCCGCGAACTTCGAAGTGAATGTGACAGCCGGTCGAGAGTCCGGTCGTGCCTAAGTATCCCAAAATTTGGCCTTGATAGACTTCCCAACCCGGGGCAACAACGATCCCATTCATGTGGGCATATAAAGTTTGCGTACCGTTTGGATGGCCAACGACAACATATTGCCCGTAACCGGAGTTCCATCCGGAAGACCTAGCGATCAAAACATTTCCAGCGGCGGAGGCCGCGATAGGCGTTCCACAGGAGTTAGCAAGATCCACCCCGTTATATCCGTGGATCCCCTGCGTGCGTATCCCGCCAGAAATCGGCCGGGCGTAATATCCTTGGTACGAAGGGCCGGAAGCTTTGGAAGCGATAGATTTTGGTTTTGTTGGAGCCTGCACGATCACCTGTGCTTCGCCGTTTGGAATTATAAGAGTTGTCCCAACGGTTAGGCCGGAGCTCGAACTTAAATCATTAAAACTTAATATTTCGTCAGTGTCTCCGCCGAATTTCTTTACGATGCTCGCGACCGTATCCCCTTTCTGGACTTTATATTGTAGGCCGGAAACCGGGAGAATCACCAAGACCTGTCCGGGAGAAATTAGCCCCCCGCCTTTCAAATTATTGGCCCAACGGATAGTATTGGGCGTTACATCAAATAATTCAGCGATCTCGGAGATGGTATCGCCCTCACGGACGAGATAAAGGCTAATAGCATCGGACTTATTTTCCTGCACATCCGCCATCGATCCCAAGGGACCGGTCATGGGGAGTATTGCCGAATTCTGGACAATAGAGACTTCGCCTCCTCCTGTTCCTGCCAAAAGGTTGGAGTTAAGGGGGGCGGAAAGCAGAGGCAAGACCTGCGAGCTAAGCCCGCTCGAACTTGAAACTGTAGTTTTCCCTAAAATCTTTTCGAACATTGTAAAAAACTTTGCCTCGGCCTGCGGAAGGCTGAAAAGAAATGATAGCAAAAAGGAGACCAGGAGGAATTTTTCCTTTCCCTGGGACCTAAAGGTGAGCAATATACAGCGCTTCTTATCTATCCAAGAAGAAAAAGCGCGCCAAATTGTAATCTTAATAGTTAAAAGTCTAGTTAGGAGTAAAAGGTAGTGTGACCTTTGGGCAAAGGATGGAAAAATTCTGAAACTACCTTACCGATATATTTTACAATTTTAATAAGCTTGGGTCAATGATTTTTACCCACTTTATCCCCAGAAAAAATAGCAATTATTTTTTAAAAAAGTGTCAAAACCCCTTATTTTTAGCCAAAAATTTGAAGTGCCAAACTTGCGTGTTATCCTAAATTGATGCCTAAAAATTTTGAACATTCTTCCCCTAACCCGTCGCAAGAGGAAGCAATATTGACATCGGAAGGCCCAGTATTGATAGTTGCGGGCGCCGGTTCCGGCAAAACGATGGTTTTGACCCATCGCATTTCGCATTTGATCGAGAAAGGTGTCAAACCAGAGTCAATACTGGCCATAACTTTCACAAATAAAGCCGCCGAAGAAATGCGGACCCGTATTTCGGCGATGAAAAGCCACCCATACGACGAGCAAGCACCCGGTCCATGGGTTGGGACCTTCCATAGTTTTTGCGTGTACATCCTCCGCAATTCCGGAAAAGCGATCGGAATCCCGAGAAGTTTTTCCATCATGGACGAGGAAGATGCCCTCGCCATGATAAAGGAGGCACTCAACGACATGGGCCTCGACCCGAAAAAGTACGAAGCTAAAAAATTAAGGAACATCATATCCAGGAAAAAGAACGAAATGGAGAACCCGAACGACTGGAGTTCCTCGGGAAGCGGGCAGTTCGGCAATATCCTGCTTGAAACCTGGCGAAAGTACGAAGAAAAGCTCACCAACGCAAAAGCCCTTGATTTTGACGACTTATTATTGAAAACGGTCGAGCTTTTCACTAAAAACCCAGAAATTCTCCTATTTTGGCAGGAAAGGTTCAAATATATACACGTAGACGAGTACCAAGATACGAATCTCGTGCAATACCACCTGACAAAACTTCTCGCCCAAAAATACCGGAACATTTGCGTCGTGGGCGATATCGACCAGGCAATTTATTCCTGGAGGGGAGCCGACTTCAGGAATATCTTGCACTTCGAACGCGACTGGCCAGATGCGAAAATGATAACGCTCGAAGAAAATTATAGGTCCACGCAATTAATTTTGGACGCGGCAAACGCGGTCATCGTGAAAAATAAAGCGCGCGTCCCAAAAAATCTTTTTTCCAGGAAAAAATCTGGGCCGAAAATAACTTTGTTCGAAGCTTCCAACGAAGAAGAGGAGGCGACTTTCATAGCGGAGATCGCAAACCATTTGGTAAATCCGCCGGCCGGCGGAGGGATGCCTCCGCGAGAGATTGCGGTTTTATACCGCACCAATTTCCAGTCGCGGATCATCGAAGAAAAAATGCTTGAAAAAAATATTTCGTACCAAGTTATCGGCGTCCGGTTTTACGAAAGAAAGGAAATCAAGGATACCCTCGCTTACCTTCGCGCGGCCTTAAACCCGGACGATGTTTTATCCATGAAGCGCATCACGAACTTCCCTCCGCGGGGGATTGGAAAAGTTTTATTGACAAAAATTTTATCAGGAGAGGAACTTAGCCCAAAAGAGCAGAACAAGATCGTGGAGTTTAAAAAAATATTGGAAGAGGTTAAAAAAGAAGTTACAGAAAAAAAATCTTCGGAGGCAATAAAAGCCATCATAAAAAAATCCGGACTAGAAGAATATTTTAACGACGGCACGGAGGAAGGGGAGATGCGCTTGGCAAACATCCAAGAATTAGTAACGCTCGCAAAAAGATACGATCCGCCGGCTGGCGGATCGGCGCCGGAAGGAATTTTAAAATTGTTGGAAGACGCGGCATTGATGTCCGACCAGGACACGATAAAAAAAGAAGAAAATTCCATCAAGCTCATGACCGTGCACGCCGCAAAAGGCCTTGAATTTAAAGCGATTTTCATCGCTGGGCTCGAAGAAGGCCTCTTCCCGCACTCCGCACTTTCCGGAGACAACGCAGAGCTTCGTGAGGAAGAAGAGCGAAGACTTTTTTACGTGGCGCTCACTCGTTCGAAAGAGAAAATTTATCTTTCGTATTCTGTCTTCCGCACAATTTTCGGCGAGAGAAAAATAAACCTTCCTTCAAAATTTCTTTTTGACATCCCGGAAGAGCTTTTAGAAAGGGCCGAGGAGGCGACAATAACATTGGAGTAATATGGAAGCAAAAAAAATATTTGGGCAAAATTTCTTGAAAAATAAATCCATCTTGGAAAAGATGGCGGAGGTTGCGGAAGTCGGGAGTGCCGATACGGTTTTGGAAGTTGGGCCGGGGTTGGGGAGCTTAACCGAAGTCCTCGCCGCAAGGGCGAAAAAAGTTGTCGCCGTCGAAAAAGACCGCGACTTGATCCCCATCCTCGTAGAAAAATTTCAGGGCTCTAAAAATGTAAAAATCATCCAGGAAGATATTTTGAAATTTGAAAATATTCCAGGGGCAAAAATCGTCGCGAACATACCATACTACATCACTTCACACTTCCTAAAAAATTTCCTCTCGGCAAAAAACAAGCCGCGCCTTTTGGTGCTCATGGTCCAGTACGAAGTTGCAAAAAGAATTTCCGCCGCTCCGCCGGAAATGAATTTGTTGGCCCTCTGTACGCAGGCTTATGGGAAAGTTGAATTCATTAAAAAGATCTCCAAAGGAAATTTTTCGCCCGCGCCAAAAGTAGACTCAGCGATAATAAAGATTTCAAACATTTCGGATAACTTTTTTAGAAAAAACAAGATTAAAGAGGAAAAATTCTTCGAAATTTTGCATAACGCCTTCCGACAGAAGAGAAAAATGCTCCGCCACTCGCTCGGAAAGAAGATCTCCCTCCCGGAGAAATATTTGACGAGGCGACCGGAAGAGCTTTCGCTCGAGAACTGGAAAGAAATACTCCGATAAAAGTTTTCCACCATTTATCCAGCATCCAATAACATTTATTGGCGGGTTTATGCACAAATTTATAACAGGAAACCCCCTATAATAAAGTAGGGTGACGAAATTATTGAGCCCAAGACTTATATTTAGCTTTTTTATAATCCTAGGCATAGGGATGTTTTCTTGGTTTTACTATTTTTCTTCAGCTTTTAACGGGGAGGAGGTTTATTTAAACGAGGAATTAGCCCAGTCCAACAAAGCCGCCCTTCTCGATTCGGACAAAGATGGGCTGAAAGACTGGGAAGAAGTGCTGTGGGAGACCGACCCAATGAACGCGGATACTGACGGCGACGGGATTCCCGACGGCCAGGAAGCAAGCCACAACAACACAGGTTCTCCCGAGAATGCCGAGACTCCAAACTTCACCGAGGCTTTTTCGCAGGCCTTCGCGAACGCCATAGGTCCGAGAATTCTTGAGGAAAACGGCCTAGCCGATATTTCCAAATCCGACCTTGAGGGGATCGCGGGCTTTATCCCGAATCCGGAAGCGATATTAGGCGAGACCGCGCGAATAAGCGCATCCGACCTTAAAATCTCGGACAAAAACGACGCCTCATCGGTAAAAAAATATTTTAATGAGTTGCATCACCTCGCCTACGAGTCCGCTTTTGCCGGCATTACCGAAGGAGACATAACTTCTTTCATAAAATTCCTCGAAACCGAAAATTCTGGAGAATTGGAAAAAATTGATCCGGTAATTAACGCATTCGGGAAAAGCATCGACGCGATCAAGAACCTTCCCACACCAAAGGGATATGAAAATTTTGCTTTGACGGAAGCAAATATTCTCTCAAGGATGAAACGCGCGGATGAAATCATAAGAAACGCCGACAAAGATCTGCTCGCGGCAGTAGCCGTAATCAAAGCCCGATTCGCAATGGAGGAAGAGTTAAATGCGTTCCACCAGGAGTTTAAGAAAACTCTTTCGGAAAAAGGAATTATTTTCAGCCCAACGGACAAGGGCTATAAATTTTTTGATTGATTATGCCTAGATTTTCCAAAACAACCCAAAAAATATTCGCAGGGTTTTTTATAATAAGTTTATTTTTGGGATCTTTGACATTGCCCCCTCCTAAAACTGCGCACGCCTTGGACATAGTCCTTGACCCTGAAAATTTAGTCCAGACAACACTAACCGCTGGGATAAATAAATTAATATCCCAAGCAACAGACGCGCTGGTTCAAAAAGAATATATATTCGATACAATCGCGGGCCTTGCAGCGAAATCGTTAATAAAAACAATTTCGACATCAATACAAAACTGGATTAAAACAGGGGACGCCAGAGGGCCTTTGTTCGTGGACAATTTCCTCGAACATTTTTCTCGTGAAATGGATAACGCAGTGGGTCTTTTCCTAGAAAGGTATTTTGGGAAAAATTCCGAACTTTTAAAATTAGTCTGCGAACCCTTCAGGTTGAGTCTCCCCCCTCTTTTGAACGTGCACAGGCGGCCGAGCTATACGGAACAGGCGCGGTGCAAACTTTCGGACATCGTCCGCAACGTCGAGAATTTCCAAGTTCAAATTTATTTTGACGATTTTTCACACGGAGGTTGGGACGCCTGGTTTGCAACGCTCGATCCAAGCGGAAATATTTTGGGCCAATATCTGATGGGGGTAAGCAAGATGGATGAAACAAAAACAGCCGCCCTTTACGGAAGCCAAACCGAGGTGCAGACAACCGGCGGAGGATTTCTTTCATGGCAAGATTGTCCAAAAGAAAAAGTGGTGGACCCGGAAACCGGAGAATACACGGGAGATACATATACAGATACCAAACATTGCAAAATACAAACTCCCGGAGGGTTGGTTGAGGATCAATTAAAGAAATCTGAGACAACATGGATACGGCAGCTCGAAGTCGCGGATGAGATAAACGAAATAATAAATGTCTTTTTCCAAGAAATGGTTGGAAAACTATTATCTCCTTCCGGAGGATTTGCCGGCAGAGATGAAAACGCGATAAACCGCGCGACGAGCGAGCCGGACCGAACTCCGCCGTCCGTAATTATTATTTCTCCGGTCAACGGGACAACGCGCTCCACCACGACACAGATGGACATCTCTATTTCGGCGATCGATAACACCGGGGTTACCGGGGTGAGCGCATTCGTTAACGGAGTCTCGGTCGGCGCAGAAGATACAACATACCCATTCACGGTAAGCTGGAATCCGGCGGCGGCATCTCCGGGAATTTATTCAATATCGGCGCGGGCGCGAGACGCGGCAGGGAACATCGGCTCAACCACGATAAGCATAACCCTCCAGTAAAATGAATCTTCTCTCAAAACAAAACGGCAGAAAATTTTTGATAGGAGTTTTGGTTTTGGGTATTCTAGTTATTGCATTGATGCCCCAGCAAGGTTTTGCGGCCACAGAAAAACCAGCACCAGGCAGATCTATTGTAGAAACCATTGGCGGTTGCGGATGGCTTAGTTGGCTTTCAATTGGTTGCGCCCTTAAGCTTCTTTCATATGTTGCCTACTACGTTTTTGTAATAGTTGGCTGGTTCGTTGGAATTGCCGGAAACGTTTTGAATTTCGCATTGGGCATGACTATAAATAATGCCTTTTATACCGGCGATTCTATTACAGCAGTAACGGCCGGGTGGACGTTCACTCGAGACATTGTGAATATATTCTTCATATTCGCGCTACTCTTTATCGCGATCGCGACAATACTTGGGATCGAATCATACGGAGCTAAAAAACTTTTATCAACCTTGATAATTATCGCGCTGTTAGTAAATTTCAGTTTGCTCGCGACGCAGGCAATAATTTTTGTAACCAATGCTCTCGCATACGAGCTTTACAGCGCGGTTACAGTTACTGGAAGCAAATCTTATTTACTAAACTCTTCGCAAAAAGGATTTGATAAGGATATAACAGGCGCATTAATGCAGGGGCTGGGTCAGCAAAAAATTCTTGGTCGAAGCCCGGCGTCACTTGACGTTGGCCCCACAGCAGGATCTCAACCACAAGACGCGATAGGCACGGGTATTGCCGTGATAGTAACCCTCGTAGCAGGAATTTTTATAATGCTCTTCGCAGGATTTATATTTCTTGCGGCCGCTTTCTTCTTTGCCGCGCGCATGGCGTTTCTGTGGATCTTGATGATTTTGGCTCCGTTCGGATTTGTCTTCCTGATTTTGCCCGCGACAAAAGGATACGCGCAAAAATGGTGGTCGGCACTTCAGTCTCAAGCCATCTTCGCTCCAGCATTTATGTTTTTTATTTTAATAACAATCCGTATAAGTCAGTCTGACTTTCTAAAGATTGGAGAAACACTTAAGAATACAACGTCTACCACGGAACTCCTATTTCTTTTAATAATGCAGAACCTCATGATCTTCTTAATGCTCGGAGGCGGGCTGATCGTCGCAAAAACTCTTGGCATCTACGGAGCTGACGGCGCGATGAAGATGGCCACCAGCGCCGGGAATGCATTCAAGGGGTATGTAGGACGAGGAGCTGCTAGAACCTTTATTGCGAGGCCGGCCTCTCGCTTACAGGACGGGAAATATGCTGGCGTAATAGGAAGAGGACTTAAAAAATTCTCAGCTATTCCAGTTGTAGGCGGGCTTGGAGAATTGGCCTCGCGTGGGCTTCAGGGTGCCTCCAAAGTAGGCGGAATGGAAGACGTAGCAAAAACGCATTTAGGTTTTCTTAAAAGCTTAAGCCCAGAGGCCAGGGCTCGCCGATTCCAAAGATACTCCCCCCAGATTCAAGATATGATAACGGAAAATATGTCTCCCCGCGAACTTGCCGAAATGCACAACGCTTCAGAAAAAAGCTATCCAAAAGCTGCTGCAAGCATAGACAACGCCATAGAAAGAATGTCGACCGAAAAGAAAGAAAAGTATTATGATGAGCGAGCTAAAAACGAATTAAAACAGCCACTTAATGAGTTAGCAGCTAAATGGAGTAATATTAAGAACCCGAATATTCGACGCTCTGTTGTAGAAAATGCCAATAAAGAACAAATACAAAAGATCGCCAAGGAATTCGATAAGATAGGCAAAGCGGATGACTTTGCCTTAGATGTTAGCACCCTAAGAAAAGACAGGATAAATGACGTCTTAAGCGTAATACCTGGAGTAGTAACTAGGGTCGGGGCCACGATAGGGAAGTCGATAGAAGATGCTGTTAAAGAAATTGACTTCGAGAAAGTCGATGCAAAGCACTTACTTGATCCGGCTAATTCCATATTAATGTCAGGAGTCGTTAAAGGTGCCAAGCCATCTCAAATTCAAAAAATTGTTAACAGAGGGGATGATGTTTCGGCCAAATATCGCGAAGAGCTTATGAAATATGATGCCAGCGGGATGGAAGATGCAGAATATATAGCAACAGAACTTCGTCGATTAGGAAATGCCGGAACAGCCAATTGGCTCGAGACTGCGCCAGCGAGGCGACTATTAAAGCTCAAGTAAACCATGTCTACACAAAACACAACAGAAGTACTGATTCAGAAGTACAAAGAGCTTCCTCAAGATTTACAAGACTCCATTTTTAGTGAAAAAACTTCTGACTCGATAAGGAGCATATCCACTAATTACAAGTTGGAGATAAAAAAAATGGGTATTTTAGCAGACGAAATTGGCCTTGTTTTGCTTGGCGTTTTGCACCCCAAAGATTTTATTACGAGTCTTTCGGAAAAATTAGAGATCGACCGGGAAACGGCAAAACAGATCGCAAGCGATGTAAACCAACAAATTTTTCAGAAAGTGCGGGTGAGTTTGAGGAAAATTCATAACATCACGGACACGGAAGCCCCTCCTTCGCCAAAGGCTACGGAGGGCACAGCGAAAGTTTCCAAAGAAGAAATGGACGCCGCAGAACGCGCGGTTGAAACCGAGCGCGAAGAAAAAATGAAACCGTTGCCGACGCCGATTTTTAAATCCCCGATGAAACCCCTCCCCTCAACTCCGCCAACGCCATCAAAGGCGCCGCCTCCGGTTCTCCGGGTCCTTCCTCCGCGGGAAACTCCCAAGCAGGAACCGCGGCCGCTCGAGATTAAGCCGATAAAAATACAGGCAGGAACACCCCAACCTCCGAAAACTTCGCCTGTTGTACCAGAAACAAAACAAGAGATAAAAAAAGAAGTTACTGAAGTCATGGAACCAACGGCAACCATTCCGCCGCAGGAAGAAATTAAAAAAGAAATTCCCGTCCAAGCTCCGGAAAATGTTTCTTCCTCGATAAAGCGCGACCGGGGATTACGCGTGATGCCGGGCTCGCCTGAGGAAATTAAGAAGCCCGCACCCGCAGAAAATTTTAAAACCATTCAGACAGATAAACCATACCCAAAACCGCCGACGCCTCCGCCAGAACTTCCCATTCTCGACAAAAAAGAAGAGAAAAAACTTGATCCTTATAGAGAACAGATATGAGACAATTTCACGTACCACAATTTATAGAAGTTGAAGATAAAATATTTGGGCCGTTGACGCTCAAGCAATTTTTGTACGTCATCGGGGGTACGGGAATTATTTTCATCATGTACGTCCTCTTAAGATCTATCCTGCCGTTTTTCATAATATTCATGTTGATAGCGCCCGTCGGAGCATTTTTTGGAGCCTTGGCATTTTACAAAGTTAACGGACAGCCCTTCATAAAAATCCTGGAAAGCATGCTTACCCATTACACGACCACGCGATTATTCATCTGGAAAAAGAGGGAGCAAAAATAACATGGCCCAAGCTAAATTAAACGCAAGAAGTTCGCAGGAATTCGTACCGATACGGGAAATCCGGGACGGGATTGTCGTGTTAAAAAACGGGGGGTTGCGCATGATCCTCATGGCTTCTTCTTTAAATTTTTCCTTAAAGTCCGCGGAGGAACAGGAAGCTACTATCTATCAGTACCAAAATTTTCTGAACTCGCTCGATTTCACCGTGCAGTTTTTCATACAGTCGAGGAAATTAAATATAACGCCGTATCTCGAGACGCTGAAAGAAGCGGAGAAAAACCAGCTTAACGAACTACTTAAAATCCAGACGCGCGAATATATCGAATTCATAAAAAATTTCGTGGAGACTTCCAATACGGTGACGAAATCTTTTTACGCCGTCGTCCCTTACGACCCGCCGGCTTTTGAAACGCCCAAGGGCGCGCTCGATTCGCTCCTGGGAATTTTTTCCGGAAAGAAAAACGAAGTGAAAAAAATTCCGGACGAAAAATTCGAAGAATACAAAACGCAGATTTTCCAGCGGGTCGATACCGTCGCCCAAGGATTAACTTCGGCCGGCGTCCGCGTCGCTCCCTTGAACACCGATGAATTGGTCGAACTTTACTACAGCCTTTTTAACCCCGGCGAAATAGAAAAAGGTAGGGCTCCCGAAATACAATAATATGTCGCTATTCAAAAAAACAATCCCAGAAGAAGAAAGCATGACCGCGATACCGGACATGTCCGTGTCCGCGGGCTTGGCGCTTGAAGACGTCGTTGCTCCGGCCGCGCTCGAAATAGATTCGAACTTCGTAAAACTCGGGGAAAAAGTTGCGCGCACCCTTTTCATTTTCACATACCCGCGCTATCTCGCGGTGAATTGGTTTTCTCCGATAATAAATTTGGATAAAGTTTTCGATATTTCAATTTTTATACATCCCTTAGAAACTTCTACGATTTTGCGGAAGCTCGAGAAAAAAGTTGCAGAGGTGCAATCCCAAATACACGACCGCGAGAAAAAGGGGATGGTGCGCGACCCAATGTTGGAGACCGCCCACCAAGATTTGGAAGAACTTCGAGACAATCTCCAGCAGGCCCAGGAACGCCTTTTCTCTTTCGGCCTCTACATTACTATATACGCCGATGACCCAGCCGCGCTCAACAAGGCCGAGACGGAGATCCGCTCAATACTCGAATCAAAATTAGTCTACGCCAAGCCCGCGCTCTTCCAGCAAGGCCAAGGGCTCGAAACCGTATTTCCCTTGGGCACGGACAAGCTTGAAGTAAACACAAAATTAAATTCTTCTCCGGTTTCCTCACTATTCCCGTTTGTTTCGTTCGACCTTACTTCCAATAAAGGGATTCTTTACGGGATCAACCGGCACAACTCTTCGCTCGTCCTTTTTGACCGCTTTAGCCTCGAAAATTACAACTCGGTCATCTTTGCGAAATCCGGTTCAGGAAAATCATACGCCATGAAATTGGAAATATTGCGCTCGCTTATGTTCGATACGGACGTAATCGTGATCGACCCGGAAAGGGAATACGAATATCTCGCCGAAACGGTGGACGGGCGGTACTTCAATATATCTTTATCCTCACACCACCATATAAATCCCTTCGACCTGCCTCCGGCTAGGGAAGACGAAGCGCCCGCGGACGTACTTCGCTCTAACATCATTAACTTAATCGGCCTTTTGAGGATTATGTTCGGCGGGCTCACCCCGGAAGAAGATTCCATCTTGGATCGCGCGATAACCGAAACTTACGCCTCGCGCGACATCACGCCCGATTCGGATTTTTCCAAAATAACTCCGCCAATACTCTCGGACTTGGAATTAGTGCTCGCGAATATGGAGGGGGGCGAGTCGCTTGCCCAAAGGCTTCAGAAATATACCCAGGGAACGTGGGCAGGATTTATAAACCAGCCGACGAACGTGGATATAAATAAGAAGCTCGTCGTGTTTTCAGTCCGGGATATGGAAGACGAGCTCCGCCCGATCGCCATCTACCTTATTATTCACCACGTCTGGAACACGGTGCGGACTTCCATAAAGAAACGCTTATTAGTAGTAGATGAGGCTTGGTGGCTGATGAAATCCGACGACGGGGCTTCGTTCCTCTTCGGCATCGCCAAGCGGGCACGAAAATATTATTTAGGGATCGCAACGGTTACGCAGGATGTCGGGGACTTCTTAAGTTCCGAATACGGTAAAGCCATCATCACAAACTCCTCTACCCAGCTTCTATTAAAACAGGCTCCCGCGACAATCGACCTTCTTAAAGAAACATTCAACCTTACAGAAGAGGAAAAATTCCTGCTGCTTGAATCGGATGTCGGGGAAGGAATTTTCTTTGCGGGGTTAAAGCACGTCGCGATTAAAATTTTGGCTTCATACACAGAGGACCAGATAATTACCTCCGACCCATCCCAACTGCTCGCGATTAAAAAGGCCAAAGAGGATTATAAGAGTTCTAATCTTTAGATATGGAAGAGGCAACGCTCGACAACGGCATACAAGAAGAATACGGGATGCGTTTAAACGCGGCGCGCAAAGAAAATCGCACGCCTATTTCTAAAATAAAATCCAAGGAGACCGTATCGAAAGTTGGCTCCGTCGAAGCGGTATTCATGATCTTCTTCGGTGTTATAATAGACATATCATCTTTTATACCAGTCATCGGCTGGCCGGTTGACGCATTCGGAGGTGGCGTTATCTGGCTTTGGCAAAACAGGAGAGGATTAGATAAAAACCGCCCCTGGTTCCTGAAATTAGCGCCATTAATCGGGACGGGGATAGGCTTCATACCAATCGTCCCAGCTCATACCATAACCATTTTATTTGTTATCGTCGCAAATACAGCTTTATTTCAAAAGACTCTCCAGAAATTTTTCCCAAAATGAAATCCACAATTTTAAAAATATTTTTTATAGCTCTAGCCCTGGCCTCAACCGGCGCTTATGCCCAGTTTGGCTCGCCCGCGACTTCGCTTTTCATAAAATTGACTCCAGAATTTCCTGAACCAGGCTTGCCTGTCGTAGCGACTTTGGTTTCATATTCGACCGATCTGAACCGCGCGACCGTAACCTGGACGCTCGACGGAAAAGTTTTGGCGAGAGGCGCGGGGCTAAAAGAAGTTTCTTTTACGGCCGCCGCGCTTGGCTCCGGGAATGCCCTTAAAGCCGTAGTAGAGACCCCTGAATTAGAAAGATTCGAGGTTGTCGCGGCGATCCAGCCCCAAAGCATAGACCTTATAATAGAAGCCCAAAATAAAGTTCCTCACTGGTACGAAGGGGCAGCCCTGCCAGGCCCCCAAAACCGGGTGGCTATAATCGCCGTCCCCAATTTTTTTTCAGGAAAAACAAAAATAGCCGCTTCCTCATTGGTTTATAACTGGCGCGTGGATGGCAAGGTAATGTCTGATTTTTCCGGTCGCGGGAAACAGAGCTTAACCACCGCCGCTCCGGGAGTTGGGCAAGCGCCAAAAGAAGTATCGGTAAAAATAAGTTCGCTGGACGGGACTCTCGCAAAAGAAGTTTCTACCTCGGTTCGAGCATTTTCTCCGGAAATATTATTTTATGAAAGAAAGCCTCTCGAGGGGCTAGTCACTTCGGCAGCCTTACGAAAAAAAATAGTTGCGGCCGGGGAAAGGTTCGAAGTTGAAGCCGTTCCGTTTTTCATGAACTATTTATCGCTCGCCGACCTTGATTTCGTCTGGACGTTTAACGGGAATTCAGTAGAAAAAGACGTCGACGATCCGAGAGCTTTTGCCGTAAATACTATAGCCGGGTCGGAAGGCGAGGGAGCGCGCGTAGGAGTTAGCATAACCAATATAAACAATCTTTATAATAAAATTGTAAATTTCTTCGATGTTGAGGTTGAATAAAAAAATTATTATCTGGTTCGCCGTTTTCTTGGCAGTTTTCGCGGTCGCAAGCGCGGCTTCAGAGGAAACGGTCGGCGCAAGAAGCGGTCCGCCGAACGACTGGTTAAGCTACGCAAAATTTATTTTCCCATTTGCGTTGTCCACGGCGGCAGTGCTTTCGGTAATTATGCTCATAATCGCGGGGCTAGAGATGATGACGGCTTCGGAAGGGATGCGCTCGGACGCAAAAGAAAAAATCCAGAACGCTCTTTTCGGCCTTGCGGTCGCGCTTGGGATATATCTAATCTTAAATACAATAAACCCCGCGCTTTTAAATCTGCGGATCGATACGGCGGGGTTGCGGGTTAATGTAGAACAAGGGAGCGATTCGGCTCCCGCGAATAGGACACCCATAGGCAGTAATTCAGAAAATAAAGGCCAAGCCTGTCCGCCTGACCAAAAAGTTAATTTTTGCCGCACAAACGAGAGATGCCAACTCGACGAGAAGTTCAAAACATATACTTGTACTGGTGGGGTCACGCCGGCAGATGGGAGCGGGGTCAAATCAACTTATTTTTGCGCAGAAGCTCGTGGCCTTTTTAGAACAGACTATTCTAATTGCACAGAAGAAGCCAGAGGAACTCCTGATTCATCAGCAAACTGCCTGAGCGCTGGGCTAAAATGTGGCGGCGGGCAATTCTGTTGTCGAAGGGATGGCTTAGTTTCAGAATAAGTTTTTAAAATGCAAAACTATTTCACAAAAAGAAATATCATAATCGCGGCTGGGGCAGTCATCTTGATCGCTGGGATCATTTGGTATTTGAGCCTGCCGACGGGGGCGGGACAGGAACGCGCGGGAATCGCGGAAATATTTTATAATCTTTTCCCGAAGTCTGAAAATAACGACGGCGCCCCTTTAGACTCGGAAGGCTCGCCAGAAGGAGAGGAAAATAATCTGCCCGAAGCAAACGCAGGCGAACAAAATTTCCTCGAGCTCGTAAAAGAAAGTGTCTCCGGAGCTACAATATATAAAGGCAAAATACGGTACATCGACCGCGCTTCGGGGCATCTTTTTGAAATGGATTTGGATGGCAAAAACAAGAATTTAATTTCCAATACAACCATACCGGGAATTTTTGAAGTTTCCTGGTCGCCGAAAGGGGATCGCGCCATTTTGAAATATTATTCGAATGAAAAACTCAACGTCCTTTCCGCGGTTTTCAGCGGATCCTCGACCAAGACAACATTTCTTCCAGACGGCGTTCGTGAAGCAATCTTTTCCCCAAAGGGAGATAGGGTCGCCTACGTGCTCGCTTCGGGATCCGAGGGGCAAGTTATAACCGCGACTCCTGAAAATAAAACCCCGACCGTGCGGCTTAAAATGCCAATAACTTCATGGAAAATATCTTGGCCGGAAGAAGCAAACATCTATCTCCTAACGGCGCCGTCGGCGTACCTGGATGGGTTTTTGTATAAATTAACTTTAAGCTCGGGGGCATTCGCAAAAGTATTTGGCCCTTCGCTGGGATTAACCGCCGCCACAAACGGCGCAAACATATTTTTCTCCGCTTCCGACCCGAACGACCGCGCGCTCTCAAACCTTTCCTTAAATATTGCCGGGAATAAATTAAGTTCGGCCTCTTCGTTAACCCTCCCTGAAAAATGCGCTTGGTCAAAAAAGTCTAAAGACATAATTTTCTGCGCCTTGCCCTTGGCGTATTCTCCCGCGGTTTATCCGGACGATTGGTACAAGGGAAAAATATCTTTCAACGACGAGATAGTTAAGTTAAACCTAAAAGATTCGGCCATAGAATCCATCGAAATTCTTCCTTCGGTCGACGCCACAAACCTCTTTTTGTCCGAAGACGAAACTTTGCTTTTCTTCACAAATAAAAAAGACGGCTCACTCTGGCGTCTTAAAATAAACTAAAAAGTTATACTTCTTTTACTTCGAAAGGTTTTATTACAACTTTTCGATTGGGCTCTTCGCCTACCGATTGCGTCATGATGTCTGGGTATTCCGTCAAAATCGCGTGCACAATCCTCCGCTCATACGAACTCATGGGCCGGAGCTCTATTTCTTTTTTGAAATATCTGACGCGCTGGGCAGAAAGTCGAGCCAAGTCTTTTATTTCCTCGGCTTTTTGCCTTTGGTAATCGTTAACGTCAACCGAAAAAGGTACGGCAGTTTTTCCAACCTGCGCTTCGGCGATTCTTTTTAAAAGATGGTTTAAGGCAATCAAATTCTCTCCTTTTTCTCCTATCAAAAGGCCGGCTTCCTGAGTTTTTATTTGAAACTGGATATTGTCGGCTGTTTCGTAAATGCTAACGCTGCCAAAAATACCCATCCCGGCGAGAAGGTCTTCAACAATTTTTTTAATTTTTTCCTTCTCCGGTCCCATATAGAAGCCTGGCGCGTCGGCGCACTATGGCTTCGTGTACAGTAGCAAAAACGTTAGAGGCTGTCCAATATAATGGGAGCGCCGCCGGGAAGCGGATCGATATGAAAAAGATTAGGACTGGGAAGACATAAAGCGACTGTATAGCGAGGGCGCGAGTCATCTCTTCGCGGACATTCGTGCCCTTCTTGGGTATGGTGGGGTTGGCAAGTTTCATTTGGGCAAACTGCGAAATTCCGGCGAGAAATGCCAAAACCCAGCTCGGCGAGGAAAGTTCAACCAATCCGAGAAAATTCATATTTATTTGTCTGGGCATGGACACGAAAGAATACAGGTCCACCCCTCCCGCCATTATCCCTTTCCAGAATAAATGGTAGAGCGCGATCAAAATCGGAAGCTGTATCAAAAGAAGGAAGCATCCAGAAAGCGGATTTACGCCGTGCTCTTTATATAGTTCCATCATTTTCTTTCCCTGCTCTTCGGTATTTTTATATTCCTCGCGAATTTTATTTATCACGGGTTCGAGCTGCTTCATCTTTATCTGGGTGATGAGGCCCCGGTGCGTAAGCGGGAATATTATTACCCGCACGGCAAGCGTTAAGAGAATTATGGCAATTCCCATGTCGTGCCCGGGGATAAGAGCGGTCAAAAAAACTAGCGCATTGAAAAGCGGGCGATAGAGGACTTCATTATATATGGAAGAGAAAAAACTCATGGTCGGAAGGGATCTACAAGTTTAGTCTGCCAGGGGTGGCATCGCGCAATTCTTGCTCCCCCCTTCATTAATCCGTACAAAACCCCGCCGTGTTCAATTGCTTCCTTCGTGTATTGCGAGCAAGATGGCTCAAAAACGCAATACTTCCTCCCAGAAGAAAAAGCTCCCTGGTCGGGGGATAGAAATTTCTGGTAGAGGTTAATAAGAAATATAAAAATCTTTTTCATAGGAGCTTGGCCAGGGAAAGTGCCGAAAGCAGTTCTTTTTCCAGGCCCGCGTAGTCCAATTCTAAGGCATTAGCCGAGAAAATAAAAAGAATATCAGATCCTCCCTTGATGTTTTTCAAATTCTTCCGGATTATGTTGCGCGCCCTTCTCTTCACCAAGTTCCTTTCTGTGGCCTTTTTTATCTTTTTACTCGGGATAATAAAGGCGAATCTGCTCTCTTTCAAGCCGTTTTTAGAGAATTTCAAAAGAAGAGCTTCTTTTTTTACGCCCCTACCTTTGGCTATTTGTTCGATATCGTCTTTTCGCGAAAGGCGATGAGGCTTTGGGAGCATTGCTAAGTGTTAGATTGTAATGCGCTTCCGATTTTTATTTCTTCGGCGCTTCAAGACAGCTCTACCGGAAGAAGTTTTCTTTCTCTTCAAAAAACCGTGACTCCTCTTCCTTTTTCTCTTTTTTGGCTGGTATGTTTGAGACATTAAAACATTCTAACACAAATCTACTTAGTTTCAATATTAACAAGAAATCCAGAGTTTATTAACATTTTAGTAATGTTGTCGTCAATTAGTAAATTTTCCATAAGAGGACTAAGATTACTGTTATAGCTGGTTATAAAGTCCTATTAAATTTTACTCATGACGAACGAAGAATTGTGGCAGGCTGCGTTGAACGAATTAGAACTCGCGGTCTCAAAGGCTAATTTTATAACTTGGTTTCAAAATACTTCAGTAGCGGATCGCCAAGATGGTGTGGTGGTCCTAAAAGTCCCAAACGCGTTTGCCAAAGAATGGCTCGAATATAAATACCACAAATTCATTTTGAAATCTCTGCGCGGGCTGGTTCCTGAAATTAGGAACGTAGAGTATGTAATCTCATCAGAAATCCCTCCTTTATTACAAAGAAGGCGCAGGGAGCGCGGGCTTTCCCCTCAAGAAGAGCAACTCGAATTTAAAGAGCTCCTAGTTGACCGCGAAACCAACCTTAACCCCCGATATACATTTGATTCATTTATAGTTGGGCCCTTTAACGAACTCGCGCACGCAGCTTCCGTGGCTGTCAGTAAAAATTTAGGGCAAGCATATAATCCACTGTTCCTCTACGGAGGGGTTGGTTTAGGCAAAACGCATCTCTTGCAAGCGATTGGCAACGAAATAAAAAAAGGGAACCCTCGTTTGAAAGTTTTGTACACGACGTCCGAACGCTTCACGTCGGAGCTCGTAAGTTCTATGCAGTCGAACGAAGCAAGTATTTTTAAAGATAAGTATCGCTCCTTCGATCTTTTAATACTCGATGACGTACAATTTATTGCAGGCAAAGTAAAAACACAAGAAGAACTTTTCCATATTTTTAATTCCCTTTACGAGATGAGTAAACAGATAGTTTTTTCTTCTGACAAACCTCCGCATGCCATAAATGACCTGGAAGAGCGTCTGAAAAGCAGGTTCGCAGGAGGAATGGTTGCCGATATAGGCGCTCCCGAGTATGAATCGCGCCTTGCCATCTTAAGATCGAAATCAGCAGGGAAGGAGAATTATATTAACCAAGAAATTCTTGAGTTCATAGCCTCTACTGTCCAGAAAAATATAAGGGAGTTAGAGGGGGCGCTAAACGCTGTAGTTGCAAAGTCTAAGCTCTCTGACAAGATTCTATCTATACCTGAGGTAAAAGAGATGCTGGATAAAAATACCCAGCCGAAAAGGATCGTTACCGCGAACCAGATTATAAAATGCGTTGCTGATTTCTATGATGTAACGGAGGGAATCTTGTTTGAAAAAACTAGGAAGAAAGAAATAGTACGTCCAAGACAGATCGCAATGTACCTTCTTCGTGAAGATTTTAACGGATCGTACCCATACATCGGCCAACGTTTCGGCGGACGCGACCACACAACAGCGATACACGCCTTCGACAAAATTTCCAAAGAGGTGAAAAAGAATGGACAACTCGCCGAAGAGATGAAG
Source organism: Candidatus Giovannonibacteria bacterium RIFCSPLOWO2_01_FULL_46_13 (assembly GCA_001778785.1). GTDB lineage: Bacteria > Patescibacteriota > Minisyncoccia > JACPKW01 > UBA11713 > 2-01-FULL-46-13. The sequence goes on along the minus strand of MFIE01000019.1, from coordinate 6,256 downwards.
AGAATCCGTGAACTATATGATTATAGTTCTGTGAATTAACTGTTAATTACTTCCCTGAAAAAATCAGCGATTAAAATAAATAAAAAAATACTTTCAGATTATCAACAAGTTGTTAATTAAAAGAAATAAAAAATATCTAAGGTTTAAAGGGCTTTAAAAAATTTTCCACAACCAATACAGGTATAAATAATAAATATGAGATTAAACTGTAATAAAAATGAATTATATAAACTAGTGAGTTTGGCAGAAAGGAGTACAAGTAAGAATCCAACGCTCTTAACTTTATCTTCAGTTCTCTTGCGCGCGACAAAAAATCGCCTGGCAGTGATAAGCACAAACTTAGCCGTTGGTTTTGAGGGAAGCCTTTCCGCGCACATCGAAGAGGATGGGGAAGTTTTGCCGCCAGCAAAAACAATTTTACCAATCCTTTATTCCATACCGGACGGGGAGGTGACTCTCGAGAGCAAGGATAATAATTTAAAAATTACTTCAAAAACTTCTACCTCAAACATTAAGTGCCTTGCGATCGAAGAATTTCCAACAATCCCAAAAATTAAAAAAGAGACTTATTTTTCCATCCCTTGGGAGGTTTTAGCTAAAGCCCTGAAAAACACCATACCCGCAACAGCAACGACGTACACAAAGCCGGAGTTGGCCAGCATCTACGTTTTTTCACAGGGCAAATCCCCATTAACCTTTGTGGCTACAGACTCTTTTAGGCTCGCCGAACAAAAAACGGAGGTGAGTTATCCTTCTCTCTCCCTCCTCTTGCCGCAGAAAAGCGGACAGGAATTGATAAAAATTTTTGAAGACTCACCGGAGGAAATTGAAGTCGTTTTCAACAAAAACCAAATTTTATTCCAAAACCGGAACATCTCGTTTTTATCAAGGCTGACCGAGGGAAAATTTCCAGAGTACCAGACGATAATGCCGAAGTCTTTCGAAACGCAAGCCGTAATCGATAAGGACCAAATTTTGGGAGCGGTCCGCGCGGCTGGAATTTTTTCTTCACGCCTTTCGGAAGTAACGCTCGCTGCGGATGAAGGCAAGGGAATTTTGGAAGTAAAATCGGCAAGCTCGGAGACAGGGGAATATCACGCTTCGCACCCGGCGAAAATTTCAGGAGCTCCGGTTGAGGCAAATTTTAACTACCACTATCTTCTCGAAGCTATCCAGTCCGTGCCGAGTTCAAAAGTTTTTCTCGGCTTCAATGGCCCACAAAAAGCTGTCTTGGTGAAGGGTGCGGATAACAGTGATTACGTCCACTTGGTGATGCCGATGCGCGGAATGTAATGGCTTTTATTAAGGTAGAAAACTTTCTTCAGAAGCTGCGGAAATTTTCACAAGCCGAAGACCTCGGCCCCAAAGCTGTTAGCGTCATAAAAAATAAATTTCCGAACGCCAAACTCGAGGCTAAAATAAAAAACCGGGTCTTATATTTATCTGAACTAAGCCCGGCGCTGAAGAACGAAATTTTTTTAAGGAAACACGAAATACTAAGCGAGTTGAAAGATACCCTCGGCCCGAAGGCCCCAGAAGAAATTAATTTTCAGAAATTCTAACTATTTTTTCTACGGTTGTTTTATTTCTAACCTGGTCGTAGACGATCGCGGTTATTTTTATTTCTTCTCCAGGTCCCCCCTGTATTCTTATCGGAAATATATAGGGCGCAGATTTATGCGAGCCGATATATTCTTCACCGAGGAAAATATCTACCTGTTCGATGGGGTAGGTGCTCGAAGTCTCAACCCGGGCCATTATGCGTGTGCCGTCGGAAACCGTATCCGCGCTATCTAAAAATATTTGCGCTCGCGGAAAATTCTCCGGGCGGTGCGAATCATCATACTCTCCGGGGATGACGCCGCTTGTCTCGTCCATGATCCCGTTTGCGGCCGCCCATGCCCTGACAGATGTTTCCCAGTTTCGATATTGCGAATCTCTAGAGGGATCCGAAGGCGGGGGTCCTGACGGGTTACTTTTGTCTACCCAATGCAATATTGTGTGGACTTCCTGCACGACCCTTTTTTCGATAAGTTCTTCGGGCGTAAATTCGCTCGCAAGTTTTCCGGAGGTCTTGTCTATTTTATAAACTTGCCCTCCGCGCCACTCGCCGTTTAAAACCGGCTTATCCCTTTCTGGAATTTCTGGAGTGATAAAATTTTCCTGCGGGAGCGTCGGTAAAATAACCTCTGTTAAGGCTTTGTGCCAAATTGGCGCCACAATCAAGCCAGCAACGCGTCTTTCCATGGCGGCGTTGTCGTTGTTGCCAGCCCAAACACCCAAAACTACGTTTGGAGTATATCCAATTACCCAAGTATCCCTGGTGTCTTGCGTCGTTCCGGTTTTCACAGCAACTTTTCTTTCATGGATAAACAAAGATGGTGCGGAGGCTTCGGTGAATGCTGGAGCCTTTGCGTTATCGTCTGACAAGACGTTAGATATCATGCGCGCCACATTCGGATCGAGGGCCTGCGTTTTTGCTTCCCGAAATTCTTCGAGCGCGTTTCCGTCACCGTCTTCGATTTTTAAAATCGGAGTTGACGGAGAGTAGGCCCCATCGTTTGCAAAAACTCCGTAAGCATTCGTAAGTTCCAAGAGTTTAACTTCTCCGCCTCCCAAAACCAGAGTCAGCCCGTATCTGTCCGGATCATCTAGCGTCGTGATCCCCATGTCGCGCGCTACTCGCAGCGAATCCGAAAGCCCGGCTAAGTACAAAACTTTAACCGCGACCACGTTTACGGATTGGGCCAAAGCGCTCCGGAGGCTCATTGGGCCGCGAAATACATTATCAAAATTATCCGGGTGGTAGCACCTTTCCGGATCTACCCCCGGATCGGGTACGCTTGTCGGCGAACAGTATGCGCTAAACTCCGTGCGCGCATCGAACAAAACTGTGTTTGGTGTGTACCCTTTTTTAAAAGCGGTAGCGTAAATAACCGGTTTTATGGAAGAGCCAGGCTGTCGCGAGCGAAGCGTCATGTTTACCTGCGGGTCAAATTTACAATTAACTCCCGGCGAACATCCTTCCGGCAACGGGTCTGCAAAATAATCCCGCGAGCCGACAAGCGCCATGATCTGCCCGGTCTTAGGATCCGTCGCGACCATCCCGGCGTTATACGCCCTGAAATTTTTCTCATTTTGTTCGGCGGACGTCCGGACAAGCTCTTCTAATTTTTCCTGCCACTCCCAGTTTAGGGAAGTTGTAACCTTGAGCCCGCCTTTTTCAACGACGTCTTCCCCGTATTTTTCAACCAAATATTCCCGGACATATATAGAAAAGTGCGGGGCTTTTATCCCGCCGACCGCGCGCGCCGCGAATTTAACCTGCTCTGCTTTTGCGGCGTTGTATTCTTCCTCGGTGATTAAATTCTTTTCGTGGAGCCGATCGATAACCAAATTTTTCCTGCCCTCGAGTTCGTCGGTATGTGAGCCGTAAGGGGAATAGCGCGTTGGCGCCTGGAGCATCGCCGCTAGATAAGCGGACTCGGCTACGGTAATGTCTTTAGCGGGCTTTGCAAAATAGGTCTGGCTTGCCGCTTCAATCCCGTAGGCGCTTCTGCCCCATGGCATCTCGTTTAAATAAAAACCAAGTATTTCGTCTTTGGAATAACTCGCTTCCACTTTTAGCGCCAAGATAGCTTCGCGTATTTTTCGGATGAGAGATCGCTCCGGGGTTAGAAAGGATTGTTTAACGAGTTGTTGGGTTAAGGTGGACCCCCCTTGGCCGATGATCCCGCTTTTAAGATGCATGTTTACCAAGAGCGCCCGCAGGATACTCGTCGGGCTTACTCCGGCGTGGCGGTAAAAATTTTGGTCCTCAATTACGATTGTGGCGTTTTTGGCGTAGTTCGGTATTTCTTCGAAGGGGATAACAGTGCGCTGGATGTCCCCGTGGATGTCGTATAAAAGCACCTTGCCGGTGCGGTCGTATATCTTGGTGGATTGGACGATTTTGCGGTCTTCGAGCGAGCCAAAATTAGGCACCGAAGTCGTAGCGTAGACAACCGTACCTAAAATAAGGACCGCAAACACTCCGGCCGAGGTCCACAGTATTAATTTGCGCTTGCGCCAGATTCTTACCATAAGTTACTCTTTAAGGTATCCTATTATTATACGATATGACCAAAAATTCAAACATTGAAACGAGGGGTATATTAGAAAGAAACGTTGAGGCTGTTATTAATAAGGCGAGCCTTGAAAAGAAACTTTCTTCCGGCAAAAAATTAAGGATAAAGTTCGGCATTGACCCGACCGGAGGCAACATACACATTGGGCGGGCGGTGGCCTTAAGGAAATTGAGGGATTTTCAGAACTTGGGTCACAAGATAGTTTTGATCATTGGCGATTTTACGGCGGAGATCGGAGACCCCTCGGACAAGCTCGAGAAAAGGCCGATGCTTACGAAAAACGAGATCAAGAAAAATTTAAAAAATTACCTGCCCCAGCTCGGAAAAATAATCGACTTGAAAAAAGCGGAAGTGCATTATAATTCCAAGTGGCTTTCTAAATTAAACTTCGGAGACTTGATGAAGCACGCCGAAATGTTCAGCGTAGGCCAAATGCTCGAACGGCGGAATTTTCGCGAACGCTTCGAAGCGCATAAAGAAATAAGTTTGCGCGAATTGTTCTATCCGATAATGCAGGGATACGATTCGGTTGCCGTAAAAGCAGACGTCGAGATCGGCGGGACGGACCAGTTGTTTAATCTTTTGGCCGGAAGGAAGATCCAGGAATTTCACGGGATGAAACCGCAGGAAATTTTGACGACAGAAATGCTTGAAGGGACGGACGGACGGAAAATGTCCACTTCCTGGGGGAACGTGATAAATATTTCGGATGAGCCGCGCGATATGTTCGGCAAAGTTATGTCGCTCAAGGACGATTTGATCTCTAAATATTTTTTTCTTGCGACGAATTTGGGCCGCGAGGAAATAAACGCACTAAACAAGCTCCGGCCGATAGACGCCAAGGAACGCCTCGCTTTCGAAATAGTAAAAATATATCACGGGGAGAAGCGAGCCAACGAAGCTAGGGATTTTTTCAAAGAAACTTTCCGCGAGAAAAAATTGCCGGGAGAAATCCCCGCGGTTAAGTCTAATGACGCTAAATTGTCGGATATCTTACTTCGGGAGCACTTGGTTTCTTCTTCCTCGGAATTCAGGCGGCTTTTAAGGGGAGGGGCTAT
>MFIE01000019.1:575-1051 GCA_001778785.1 Candidatus Giovannonibacteria bacterium RIFCSPLOWO2_01_FULL_46_13 | reverse complement strand
CGTACGGCGCGCGGGTTTGGAGTCCATTCTCTTGCCTTTGTTTTATTCTCCTCCCTCTTCTTCTTTCTCCTCTTCCTCTTCTCCGTCCTCCTCCGAATCTATCTCCCAGGTTTCCGGGGTATCGGTCTTGTCGGTATCCTCATCATCGAAAGAATCGTAGACGTCATTCTTCTTGTTCATGAAAAAGATATTTTGCTTTTAGTTACGACCTTTAAGGTCTTGGTAATCTTTCTTTGAAAATAACCGGTTAGAGTTCATTTGCAAAGAGGCACTGTGGATAACGCCGCAGCAAGCGATGGCGATGGCGTCTGATTCGTCATCGATAAATTTTTTATCGGGCAAATCTAGCGTCATCTTTAACATATTTAATACGCTTGCCTTGTCCGCTTTCCCATAGCCCGCGAGCGAGAGTTTTATTTCGTTCGGGCCGAACTCCATGGTTTGGAGATTGTGTTTGGCGGCGAGCATTAAAATAA
>MFIE01000019.1:0-562 GCA_001778785.1 Candidatus Giovannonibacteria bacterium RIFCSPLOWO2_01_FULL_46_13 | reverse complement strand
CCCGACGACCATGGCGGTCTTGGCATTTTTTGAAAAAAATAATCTCTCGAGGCTTAGGATATCCGGCTTCTCGGTTTTTATCAAGTCGTCCAAGAAATCGTGTATTTCCAGGAGCCTCTCCATCTGTGGCTGGGTCTTCAGGGTTTTTTTAACCCCGGAAGAAAGATAGGTGAATTTTTTATTTTCATCTCCAAGAAATGCCCAGCCAAGCCTCTCTATTCCGGGATCGATGCCGAGAATTTTATTCATGAAATTTCTATATTCGCGAAAACGTTTTCGACGTCGTCTTGGTCGGAGAGGGCTTCGAGTAAATTTTCAAACTTTTGCATGTCTTGGGGCGACAACTGCATCGGGAACTTAGCTTTATATTCTTCTCCCGATTTATCGAAAGCCCACATGGCTGATCCTTCCACGCCGAGCTTGCCGTCCTGCAGGGATAAAATATGTTTTACTTCGTTCGTGGTGCGGTTGGAGTTATCGGTGACTGCGGTAATTATCAAAGCCGAGCCGCCCGGGCCGAATGCCTCGTAGACGACCTCTTTCAACTCGAGCGCGTCTTTGT
>MFIE01000018.1:46127-46890 GCA_001778785.1 Candidatus Giovannonibacteria bacterium RIFCSPLOWO2_01_FULL_46_13 | reverse complement strand
CTGTCGTCCACTTTGAAAACTCTCCTGTGCAGTTCTTTTGGAGGGGCATGACGTCGAACTTGGCCTGAACATAATTTATCAGGGTCAACACTCCTTCTTCGCAGACCTGGTTCGAGTTTACATCCCCACCGATAGTGCTTCCCCACTTGTTTAGGGTAAGCTTTATCACCCCGGGCATGTCCATCAAAACAACGGCTGTAGACCTTACTTCCGGGATAAGATTGCCTTTAGCATCCTTCTCTTGGTAAGGCATGAGGGTATATCGGCCGCCGTTGACAGCGCATCCGGAAACAAAAAACGCGAAAACGACAGACATAATTGCCGAAAACATCCTTTTCATAATCACCTCCCTCTCAATTTATTCAGATTGCTGAACTAAAGTACCTGCATTCGCACCAAAGCCAATCGCGACCCCGGTTCCTCCAGTAGAAACCCCCGAAGAAAAATACACGGGATTTGAAGTTGCAATGATCTTTTTATTGCCAGTCGGAGGAACGATCTGCGAGCTCCACAACTTTTCTTGAGGTGTGGAAATAGGCTTCTCCAGCCTCCACGGCGATTCCGCTCGCGGCTGTTCGACGCGCCTCGGTGGAACCACTGCTGCTATTTTAACCGAGTGTATCCCCTGCCCGCATCGAAGCGAGACTCTATCCCTTCCTTTGAAAAGACAGAATTCTCCGGCATAGTGGTCGCGCCTTCTTTGGAAGATTCCTCGCGGCGCAAGGTCAAGATAGTCGACGCCAGAATTTTTGAAGGTGCATCG
>MFIE01000018.1:40952-46101 GCA_001778785.1 Candidatus Giovannonibacteria bacterium RIFCSPLOWO2_01_FULL_46_13 | reverse complement strand
AATTTTCTTTCGAATGTCGCGCCGACAGATTGAAGAACTTCTTCAGTCGTAGCCCGCATTTCCTTCGGGTTTTTGAGCTTTCGGAAATACGCGTCAACGTCCCGAATGCTTTCATCGGTGACATAGAACGTACGCCATGTCGGCAACCGCTTTTCCACCGCGTCGGCGAAACCAAACATTCCCAAGATTACGAGGAAAACCAAGAATTTTAGTGCCATTTTACTGGCTCCTTTCCCAAATTTTTAATGTTCAAACCTAATGCTGAGCTTTGATTTATTTAGCACACAAGCTCTACTTGAAACAATACCGCTCCGTGCTTTCTAATATATGACGTAAAAACGACGAGGGTTGAAAAAACTCCGAATTCCTATTACTATATAAAAAATCGACCGCCCATAGCTCAGCTGGTAGAGCAGCTCCCTTTTAAGGAGAAGGTCCCAGGTTCGATCCCTGGTGGGCGGACTGTTACGAAACACACATGCGACTTCCTGAATCAAAATATATTATTATCGCGGCGGTTGTTTTAATCGCGACTGGGGGATTATATTTTTACGACAAAAGTGCCCCGGAGATTTCCATAATTCCCGAGAACGTAATCGGTAACCCGACGCCTCCGCCCGCCTCCCCCAACGAAGAAAAAAATGATGAAGAAGCACTCAACGCGAATATAACCGCGCAAAGCATTTTAAACTGCCTAGGCAAGGCCGGAGAAAGCGGTAACTGCTTGGATCTTCTTTTCCGCGCCTACCTTAAAACCAAAACGCCCGTCGAAGCTTTGGCGCTTGCCACAAAACTAGGAAACGAAAACAGCACAATCCTCCTCTCCTGCCACCCGGTCGTGCACGCCATCGGCCGGGAAACCTTTTTGCAGAAAAAAACCGTGCATGATTCTTTTGCCGCCTGCGACCAAACTTGCCACTCGGGATGCTATCACGGGGCGATGGAAAGATTTTTGCGCGGCGAGCTCGCCTCCGAAGACCAAAACGCCCACATAAGCGAAGAGGAAGTTAAAGAGAAAACTAAATCGGCCTGCGACCTGAACCAGCCTTTGCGTTTCCGTTTCCAATGCCTGCACGGCCTCGGCCACGCTTTGATGTTTTTCCTCGATTACGACCTTGAGGGATCGCTCGGCTCCTGCGACGCCTATCCGGACGGATGGTCGCGTTCTTCCTGCTACGGCGGCGTTTTCATGGAAAATGTTTTTACGGCAAGTCCTGAAAAAAGAGATCTCTCGGCAACCGATTACCATTATCCATGTTCCAAATTGGCGGACCAATACAAAGCCGACTGTTACATGATGCAAACAACGCGAATGAGCGAGATGGGATTAAATACGGACCGTCTTTTTGAAGAATGTAAAAAAGCCGCGAATTATCGCCTGCTCTGCATGCAATCCATCGGACGCGACCTCTCTAACGATGCGAGGATCGGCGCCCCGAAACCGGTTGCGGAAAAATGTGAAAAAGTTTCAAGCGAAGATCGGCAGGCCTGCACCCGCGGAGTTGTCTACGCGCTCGAAGATAATACTTGGGACGGAAAATACGGCTTTCCATTTTGCGCCGCGTTCACGAGCGCCGAAGACCAGAAATATTGTTTTATGATCGCGAAGGCTTATCTCCAAAATACTTTCGAAACTACGCAAGCCCAAATCCAAACCCAATGCACCCAATTCGCCCCCGCGAATAATATCTGCAAAGGAAATTAGGTTGATTTTAGTAATTCCATAAATATTAAAAGATGCACAAATAAAGCGATAGCATATTTCATGCATCTCTTAATTTCGCCTTCCATGTTTTCATATCAGGCCGAAATGCAACCTTAACTCTTCCTCATTAGTAAAAGAATTTGCCAAAATTAATTTAACATGCGGCCTAATCCCAAAAACCTCGACGATAAAATCTATTTCATCTTTGCAGTTAAATGGGTGAACGAAAACACTTTTTTGGAGCTCCTTAAAACCGAGTTCCCGTAATTTCAATCGCATTGCTTCCCGAGCGCGCTTCCTTTTCTCTGGTATATCAAAAATCACAATCCGCCATTTTTTATCCCATTTACGTGGAGTTTTAATTTCTGTTTCGTCCAATTGATATTTTAATGCTCTTTTCCTACCTTTTTCGGAAAGAATAATTTCGATTTCTCCATTTTCCCTTTCCATATAGTCAACCAATCTCTTATTCCTAAATTCACGAATAGTTCTATATAGTTCGGCGCGATCAATCTCTTTCCAGGCTTTTGGAACATTTTTCGCTATTCTAAAATATTGCTTCGGAGACCTAGTTAAGCCCATCGCAATTCCAGATAATAAAAGGAGGAGAATTTTTTGCCTCACTGATATTACACTCATAAATATAGTATACAAAAAGATGCATATTTTATGCTATAGCTTATTGTGTGCATCTTCTTTTTTAAAAACATACGCTCCCAGTTCGTTCATTGGTGCTGTTTGAGCTAAATCCCCTCGCCTTGGAGTTCTTCGATTAACTTCTTTGCTTTTGGAGAAAGGCGCTTCGGTGTTTTAACGGAGATACGGATCACTAAATCACCGCGGCGTTTTTCGTCCGAGGGAACTCCCCGGCCGCGGATGCGCAAGAATTCTCCCGAGTCTATGCCCGGCGGAATTTTAACTTTAATCTGCCCGTCGATCGCATTGATGACTCTTTCCGACCCCAAGATCGCTTCCGATACCGGTATCGCCAAATCCATAACTAAATCTTCGCCCTCGCGCGTGAACAAGTGGTGCCGAGCGACGTTAACGCGAATGTAAAGGTCTCCCGCGATCCCTCCCGCGACAACTTCCCCGCCCCCCGACATTTTTATAATTTCGCCGTCGCGTATGCCCGGAGGAATTTTCACGCTAACTTCTTCGCGCTTGGTCATAACTCCCGCTCCGCGGCAATTCCTGCAAAGTTCTTCCGGTATCGATCCCGTCGCGCGACATTTCTTGCATTCAACAACGCGCATGAAAGATCCCAAGATGGACCTCCCGGATTCTTTTACCGTTCCCGCGCCGTTGCAGGTTTGGCAGGACTTAGTTTTCGTTCCGGGTTCCGCACCCGATCCCTGGCAGACCGAACAAAACGCAACCTTGGTCAGGAGTACTCGGCGCTCAACCCCAAAAATAGATTCTTCAAAATTTAAATCAACTTCGATGGAAATATCCCGGCCGCGCTTAACCCTGGTGCCCCTTCCGCCGAAAGAGAAAAGGTCTTCAAAAATTTCCCCGAAATCGAACCCGTTCATATCTCCAAAATCAAAACCCTCGGCGCCTGCGTGCCCCGCGCCATCAGAAAAAACACGGCCGTACCTATCGTATTCCGCCCGTTTTTTATCGTCCGACAAAATCTGGTAAGCCTCGTTTATTTCCTTAAACTTGCTTTCGTCTCCCCCTTTGTCCGGGTGATATTTATGCGCGAGCTTCCTGAATGCTTTCTTAACCTCATCCTTCGAAGCAGCTCTTGCGACACCTAAAATTTCGTAATAGTCTTTTGCCATATTATTTAAATTCGATAAATTCCTGCGAGACCTGCCTTTCGGATATCGCAAGCGCGCCGGTGTATAGGAGTATTCTAATTATTATCCAAACTAAAGCAATACTTAATAACCCAACGAAGACGAATAGAGTGCGGAAAGCCGCGAAAACCGCTAACGCGAACACGGCGGGCAGGTACCGTCTATAGGCCCCGAAACGCTCTTCAATAAAACCGATCGAGCCTTGGTAAAGCGCATCACCGACTTTATCGTCCCCGTCCACGCGCTCAACCCCGAAATTTCGGGCGAGTTGCAGTCGTGCTTCGGCCAAGATTCTTTCCTGCTCTTCCTGCGGAATGTCTTTAAAATCAACTCCGGCTTCAAGGCTTATCGCTTCTTTCAAAACTTCGTTCACGGTTTTCTCCGGGTCCGGAAGGTCGAACGGAAGTACGGAACTTAATGGCAAAGATTTCTTGGCAACGGACAGCGTTGTTTTAAAAACAGATTCCGGGATTATATCCTCGAAACGCATCGCGTTGTTTTGGGGATAGAAAAATGCGGCCAACGCAAGCGCAAGTATCGTAAGGAACGTCGGGAAGCCCTTTCGCAAAATATCCCAGGCCGAAAAGCTCAACCGAAAATCCATTTCCTTTTTAATCCGAATGGCTGGCGGGAAAGTTAGGATGGCCAAGCCTGCCGCGATGGCGACTCCCAATAATTTATTTTCGAGAAAATAAACCATCGGAAGCGCGCTCAAGAATATGATCCCCACGGTATATCGCGGAGAGAGAAACATAAACGCGAGCCCCAAGAGAGCCAAATAGATGACGAGCGATATAAACCCCCAAAGCGAAATGATGCCGAGCGACCATACAGTCGCCCCTTCAGCGAGGAACCAGAACGCGGCACCGCTAAGCGCCGCTAGGACCGCTATCAGGATTTTTGTCGTCATCTTTTTTTATGTCCTCGTACTCAGCGTTTCTCGACTGCTTTTCTCCTCCCTCGGATCCGGGCGTATCTTTGTAAATGGCTTCCCCGATCTTCGAAAGCGTACGCGACAGTTCTTCCATTTTAACCCTAATCTCTGATACAGCGCCACTCTCTTTTACCTGTTTAATTTCGTTAATTTTATTTTCGATCTCGCTTCTAACTTCAGCCGGGACTTTATCCCCACCGTCGCGCAAAGCTTTTTCCGCGGAATAGACGAGTTGGTCGGCCTGGTTTTTTGTCTCGATCTCTTCCCTTCTCTTTTTGTCGTCCGCGCTGTGGGCTTCGGCGTCGCGGGTCATCTTTTCGATTTCTTCTTTGGATAGGCCAGTGGAAGCTTCGATCCTGACAGAATGTTCCTTTCCGGTTTTTTTGTCTCTCGCTTTAACATTTAATATCCCGTTCGCGTCCAAGTCGAAAGAAACTTCAACCTGCGGCATTCCTCTCGGGGCGGGCGCGATTCCGTCCAACTGGAAATTCCCAAGGAGCTTGTTATCGCGCGCCATCTCGCGTTCGCCCTGGAAAACAAATACGTCGACGGATGTCTGGTTGTCCGAAGCCGTCGAGAAAATTTGGCTCTTTGAAACCGGAATGGTCGTGTTCTTCTCGATTATTTTCGTGAACACGCCTCCCATCGTTTCGATCCCCAAAGAAAGCGGAGTTACGTCCAAGAGCAAAACGTCTTTCACGTCCC
>MFIE01000018.1:28248-40926 GCA_001778785.1 Candidatus Giovannonibacteria bacterium RIFCSPLOWO2_01_FULL_46_13 | reverse complement strand
TATCGCGACAACTTCGTCCGGGTTGATCGAGCGGTTTGGCTCCTTGCCGAAAAGTTTTTTAACTTCCTCCTGGATCATCGGCATGCGCGTCTGCCCTCCGACCAAAATAATTTCGTCGATTTCGTTTAAGCTAAATCCCGCTCCCTTCGGCGCCGAGGCCGTAACGGTTTCCTTGGTAAGTTCGACGGAACGGGTTATCAAATTCCTGACTAAATCCTCGACCTTCGCGCGGGTTAATTTCATCAAGAAGTGTTTTGGTCCGGAAGCGTCCGCGGTTATGAACGGGATATTTACCTCCGTCTCGAAGGTCGTCGAAAGTTCGTGCTTGGCTTTCTCGGCCGCTTCTTTCAATCTCTGCAAAGCGAGGACATCTTTGGATAAATCAATCCCTTCCGTCTTCCTGAACTCCTCCATCAAGTGGTTGATCAATATCTGGTCCAAGTCGTCTCCGCCAAGATGCGTATCTCCCCCGATCGCCCGCACCTCAACCGTATCCGAGCTTACTTCCAAAACTGAAATATCGAAAGTTCCGCCTCCGAAATCGTAGACGACAATTTTTTCATCTTTTCTGCCAGAGGCAGACCCGCCTCTGGCGGGCTTTCCAATACCGTAAGCAAGCGCAGCCGCCGTCGGCTCCGGCAAAATTCTTTTTACTTTAAATCCCGCGATTTCTCCCGCGGCTTTGGTCGCGGCCCTTTGCGAGTCGTCGAAATAAGCCGGCACGGTTATGACCGCTTCCTCTATCTTCTCCCCGAGTTTCGATTCGGCGTCGCGTTTTAATTTCTGCAAAATCATCGCAGAAATTTCTTCCGCGGAAAGCCATTTGCCTGCCTGCGCAGACAGGTCCCCCATTTTTATTTCAACGCCTCCCTTGGCCGATTCGCGGATTTTATACGGAAGCCACTTTGAATCGCGCGCGATTTCCGGATCGCTAAACTTCCTCCCAATAAGCCTTTTCACCGAAAAAATAGTATTCTCCGGGTTGGTTACGGCCTGGCGCTTGGCTAAAAGGCCCGTGACCCGGTCGCCCGCTTTGGAGATCGCAACCATGGACGGAGTCGTGCGGACACCCTCTTCGTTCTCAAGAATTTTCGCCTCCCCGCCAATGACTGCGGCCATCGCGGAGTTTGTTGTCCCTAAATCTATTCCTAATATTTTTGACATAGTTGATTAGTTAAATGGTTAAGTAGTTAATTAGCCTTATAAATTCCCACCTTCACTTTAGACGGCCGCAGGACTTTGTCGTGCAGGTACCAGCCCCTCTGTAATTCTTCGACGACCGCGTTATCTTTTTCTTGCGAATCAACTTCTTCTTCTTTTATCGCTTCGTGCTCGGCCGGATTGAATTTTTTTCCGATCGCTTCGATCGGGGTTACACCGTGCTTCTTCAATACATCTTTCAGCTGGTCATAAATTTCTTTCGTCCCGTCCGCGGCTTTATGCTTCATCGCCATATCGAGCGAGTCTGCTATCGCGAGAATTTCGTTCAAGAGTCCCGCCTCCGCAAACTTCACAAATATTTCCTTGGCTTTTTCTTCGTCCTTCCGGGCGTTTATGAAATCCGCCTTTGCCCTCTGCCATCCGGATAAATATTCTTCTTTTTCTTTCCGGCAAACTTTCAGTTCTTCCCGCATTTTTTTTATTTTATCCTGGAGCCCTTCCTCCTCGATTACCTCCTCTTCGAGCTCAATCTCTTTTTCGTCATCCATATTATTCAAATTATCGGATTATGTCTTTTACCACAAAATTTATAAACGAAGATGCTCTTTCATAATTCATCCTCTTCGGCCCGAGCGAAAATATTACGCAATTGCCGAATTCGTCGTTGGAAAATTTCATTACAACCGAACTAAACTCGCGCGCCTCAACCGGGTTTTCCTCGCCGATAAAAACTTCCGGGCGGGATTTGGAAGTACCTTCGAAAAATCTTTCGGCTACCTTTTCCAAATTATCCACGAGTCGCGAGAACTCCACGGTTAAATTTTTGTCGTCGAATTCCGGTTCGGAAAAAAGCCGCTCTAACCCAAATCCTTCCACTTTTGCGTTTTCCTTGAAGGAGGCGACACCCATAAAAAGTCCGAGTTCTTCTGAAAGGGTTCGCGCAAAATTTTCAAACAAAATCTCGTGGCTGGCACGGACATCCTTAATTAATTCGTCCAGCAGGACCCGTTCTTTTTTGGGAGGCTCCTTGAAAGCCATCAAGTTATCGACGAAATATCGGTACGCTTTATCTGTCGGGACTCTTCCGGATGAAGTGTGCGGCTGTTCCAAAAATCCTTCGCGGTCGAGCTCCAGCATCGCGTTTCGGATCGTCGCCGGACTTAACCTAAAACTTCCGGAATCAAAAATTCTCCCCGATGAAATTGGCGCGGCATTTCGTACATAGTCCCGAATTACAAAATTCAAAATATTCTCCTCCCGCGTCCCGAGCTTATTCATCCCCCCATTTTATCCATTTAGCACTCCCTGTCAAGGACTGCTAATAAGCCGTTGGGCATTGGGTTTTTAAAAAACAAAAGAGGCCTACGATTGTAAAAACCGTAAGCCTCTTCGTTTAATCCGCAAGACAATATCGCGGATGAGTTATTTCTTAGGAACTCCTCCCGTTTTTGTGCTGCCCTGTACGCCCATGTCGACGCCGAGCTGGCGAGCAGTGTGAGCCGTCAGTAAGTCGATCATGGTTTGCGCGCCAGAACCAGCTTGTGCTGCAGGAGTACCGCCCATAACTACGCCGGGCACCCAGTTACCTTGGTATCCCTTGATCGCTTCGGCGTAGGCCTTATTGATGTCGATGAATGCCTTGAGTTTTGGCTCCAAGGCGCCATCGGCTTCCATAACCAGCTTTCTGCGGGTTCCCTCGCCCTCACCGCGAAGAATCTCCGCCCTCTTAAATTGCTCCGCGGCTTTGGCATCAAGCGTTGCAACTTCAAGTTTCTGCTGGGCCTCGGTAACGGCCTTGGCCTTGATAACCTCTTGATCCCATTTGGCTTTAGCCGCGTCAGCCCGCCCCTGTTGTTCCACTGTCATTGCTCGCTGTTCTGCTTTTCTTGCATCAGCGATCGCAGTTTGGACATCCATAGCGATTTGTTGTTGCTGCCTGATTTGATTTTCTACCTCAGTATCGTAAGGCAATCGCGTTATAGTAAAGTTAAAAGCCTTGATACCAAATTCTGATAATACCGCCTCCTCTTGTCGCTCCGGCTTACCATCTTTCCCGATTAGAATCTCTACCACAGTAGCGCTTTTTTCTTGGCCAGATAGCTGGTCCTTTATGCGTGCTTCACGCTGCCGAGTTTTGTAAACCCCGCTTTGCACCTGATCTTCGACATAAAATACGAGGTCACTTCTTTTCTCGGCGTATGATTCGCGCGAAGACATCAATGGTCCGGATAGATACACCGATTTCCTCGTAATAGTCTCAACCAATTGACGCTGGACGGCCTCCTGACTTCCAAATCTCGTGTGAATGCCAGACAGATGCTTTGCATCAAGAGGCATGTCATATTGAATCGAACCGCACATAGTAGCGTGACCGCCGTCATTGAATCGGACTTCGATGCCGTTCTTGCAAGTTGTAACCTTTTTTGTAATTGGCTTGCCATCGCCACCGCCTAAAGGTTTCCCATCGGGTCCTAGTTGAGGCATATCGATTTCAGTTGACTGATCAAAGTCAAAGATGGCCCGCTTTTTGTAAAAGGTGACCTTGCCGAAACCCTGCCACTTAACTCCGGCTGAAGTATGCCATGTCAAGTCTCCTTTCCAAGGAGACTGTACGACCAGAATATCCTCTGCATCCATAGTCTCGGCAATGCTCCCGCCAAAAATAAGCAACATCACCACACCAACTACTGACAGACCGATTGCTAGAATTCTTCTCGGAGTAATTCCGTTCATGATAATTTCCTTTCTTTGAGTTTAGTTGTTATTCGTTGTCTTTTTTGACGCCAGGCAGTCTGCTGACTTTCCCAGGAGTTTCCCCACGGTTAACTCGTCCTCGCTTCAGCCTCTGCAACTCCTTTTTAAGATCTGCTTCGAGGCCTTGTTGTTTCACTTCTGCTATTTCTGCTTCCAACTTGCGCTCCCTCCGAAACAGAGGAAATATAGGAGTATTCCTCCATAGCGGCAGAAAAACTTGGCTAACGAAGAGCAGGAGCAAAACGCCTATTATCACCAACTCCAACCAAAATAGAAACATGCTCACTCACCCCCTCCATATAAAAATTGTTAAGGACGCATTTCTGCCTAATTTCTGGGTGCAATTATACCTTATAGCCCGCGTATTAGTCAATAGTTGCCATTAATGTGCACACATATGGCGGTTTTCTCAACAATGGGGAAATGGCAATATGTATGGCAAAAACACCTTCGGTGCTATTTTGCAACCTACCTCTTTGCCCATTGTGGGCTCTTGCGGGCTTTCTTGAGGCCGAATTTGCGCCTTTCTTTCATCCTCGGGTCGCGCTTTAGGAAGCCTAATGGTTTCAAAACTTTGCGCAAAGCCGGGTCGATTTTTTCCATGGCGCGCGAAATCCCGTGCCGGACGGCTTCGGCCTGCGAGTGGATGCCTCCCCCGTTTACTTTCGCGCTCACCGCGAATTTCTGGGAAATGTTGGCGCGCGTTATCGGCGCTTCCACAATATTTCGCAATTCAAATGTTGGAAAATATTCTTCGTTGGTTTTATTGTTGATCGCGATTGAAAACGGCGAATCTGGAAAAAGCCGGACCCGGGCGACGGATGTTTTTCTGCGGCCGACGGCCTCAAAATATCTTCCGGTGTAGGAAACTTCTTTCTTTAAGATTTCTTTCTTCGCAACTTTCCTTGCTGGAGTTTTTTTGGCAACTATCTTTTTCTTTGGGGGCATATTACTCGAATTTTAAATTCTTGATAATTTCCTTCCTGGAACGGTTTTTCGGGAGCATTCCCCAAACAGCCCTTTTGAAAACTTCTTTCGGGTTTTTAGCCCAAAGTTCGCGAAGCCCAATTTCCTTAAGTCCGCCCGGGTATCCGGAATAATTCGTATACACTTTCGTCCTGAATTTCGTCGGGTGGATTTCCATCGCCTTTAAATTCTTTACGGTGATCGTGTGCTTCGGCCTTATTCTCGGCTCAAAGCTCGGAAGATTTTTCCCGCGCAAAAGTACGGAGGCTTCCGAAGCCGCCCTTCCCAAAGATTTTCCTTTTACATCTAAAACTTTATTTTCCATTTTCTTTATACAAATTCTATATAAACCATCGGGGCTTGGTCCGAAGAGCGCGTCCCGATTTTGACTATTCTAGTATATCCTCCCTTGCGGTCAAGATATTTCGGTCCGAGGACTTTCTGTAATTTTTTGGCGGCGTCGGTATCCGGGAGGGTTTTCAAAATTTCCCTGATGGAAGCAACGTCATTTTTCTTGGCGCGCGTAACGAGCCTTTCGACTTTCGGGCGGATTTCTTTAGCTTTCGCTTCGGTCGTTTTAATCCTATCTTTCAAAATTAATGATCGCATCAAAGAGCGCATGAGCCCCTTGCGCACATTTTTCTCCCTTCCGAATTTTCTGCCTTTTTTACCGTGACGCATTTTTTATGATTTAAGAGATAGTCCCAATTTAGATAACGACTCATCAATTTCATCAACTGCTTTCGCTCCAACGCCGGCCAACCCTAAGAGATCATCCCGAGTTTTCTTAACGAGCCCTCCGACGGTCCTAATCCCCGAGGTGGAAAGCGCGTTTTGCGTCCGTGCAGAAAGGCCAAGGTCTTCAACCCTGATTTTCAAAGGATCCTCTGATTTATCCTCCTCGGAAATATTTTCCGCGCTCTGCGCCGGGGTTGTCTCGTCAATGACTTTCGGCGCCTCCGAAAACAACTTTGGTTCCGTGAAGACCAACGGCTCGAGCTGTTTTATCAAAATGGAAACGCTTTCTTCGAGCGCGTTCTTAGGTGTAATGGTCCCGTCTGTTTCGATAGAAATGCGCAAACGGTTATAATCGGTGCGGTCGCCAACGCGCATGTTTTCAACTTCATAGTTTACTTTCCTAATCGGCGTGAAAATCGCATCAAGCGTCAAAGTTCCGACTTCCACCTTCTCCCTTTCCAAAACTTCTCGCGGTACATATCCCAATCCCCTTTCAACGGTTCCTTCTATTTCTAACTTCGCGTCCTTCGAGGTCAAAGTCGCGATCAAAATATCTTTGTTCATTATTTCAACCTGCGTCGGGACTTCGAAATCTCCGGCCGTAACTTTTTTAATTCCTGAAGCGGAAAGTTTTATGCTCTGCGACTCGTCCGAGTGCACCAAAACGCGAACCTGTTTTAAGTTCAATAAAATTGAGATGACATCTTCCTTAATGTCCGGAATCGTCGAAAATTCGTGCGAGACCCCATGGATCCTCACTTTGGTTAAGGCCGCGCCCGGCAAACTCGAAAGCAAAACACGCCTCAAGCTGTTGCCGATCGTATGCCCGTAACCCGGGTGAAGGGCATCGATCTCGTATACCCCTTTATTTTCTTCTTCCGAGACCATTCGGATCTGGGAAGGCTTTGATATGGTGTAACTCATAACTCAATCATTACCAATTAAGCTAATAAATTTATCTCGAATAAAACTCAATTATGGCCTTCAGGTTGATGTTCTGTATCAAGCCTGGATCTGCTCCAAGCGACGCCCTTCCGAGAACCTCTCCTTCTTTTTTATCTTTATCGACTGCAAGCCAAGGCGGCGGAATATATTTTTTCAAATACACATCCAAATCCCTGAACATCGGCTTTCCATGGTCCTGCGGCTTTATGGAAATCTTCTCGCCTTTTACCACCCTGTAAGATGGGATGTTCACCCCTTTTCCGTTTATAAGAAAATGCCTGTGCCCAACCATTTGGCGCGCCTGCGTGCGCGAACCGGCAAAACCCAAGCGGTAGATGACGTTGTCCAAGCGCGATTCCAAAATCGCGATCAAATTCTCGGCGCTGTCGCCAGTCCTTTTTTCCGCCTCACGTACATAATTTTTAAACTGCGCCTCGCGCAAGTTGTATGAAAATTTTAGCTTCTGTTTTTCGCGAAGCTGTATCCCGTATTCCGAAGATGAGCGCGGATATTTCGAGGTGCGCCCGTGCTCGCCCGGCGGGTACGGTTTTCTTTTGAATGCGCATTTTTCTCTTCCGCAGATCGACATTCCAAGCCGTCTGCAAACTCTGCAAGATATTCTCATGGTTATACTCTGCGGGGCTTAGGCGGCTTCGGCCCGTTGTGCGGGACCGGAGTCATGTCTTTAATAAAACGCAATTCAAAACCTTTCGATGCAAATGTCCTTATGGCCGATTCTCTTCCCGATCCGATGCCACGGACTTTTATCCCGACTTCTTTCAAACCGATCAATTTGGCCCGCTCGGCGACCATTTCCGAAACTTTAGAAGCGGCATACGGCGTCCCTTTCCTGGCGCCCTTAAAACCTAAAGCCCCGCAGGAAGAAGACAAAAGAATATTCCCTTCCTGGTCCGAAAGGGAAACGATTGTGTTGTTATATGTGGAAAGAATATTCAAAATTCCAAACTCGAGCTTCTTTTTTGGAAGCTTCGCGACTCTGGCCGCGGCGCTGTCCGCGCCGCCTGCTTTTTGAATTACTCTTTTCTTTCCCATGGTTTAATTAATCCTATTTCTTCTCTAATTTACGTTTACCGGACCCCATAGTCTTTCTGACGTTTCCGCGGCGGGTCCTTGAATTGGTCTTGGTCCTCTGCCCTCGCGAAGGAAGCCCTCTCTGGTGCCGCGATCCTCGGTACGAACCGATGTCGCGCAAGCGCTTTATGTGGAACATCACTTCCCTGCGCAATTCGCCTTCAACTTTATAATTTTTTTCAAGCTCCTCGCGAAGCCTGTTAATTTCCTCGCCCTTCAAATCTTTCGGATTTTTTCCAAGTGGAACGCCGGCTTTTCCCAAAATCTTTACGGCCGAAGTGCGCCCGATCCCGAAAATATAAGTAAGCGCGATATCCAAGCGCTTATTGTCCGGTATATTTGTTCCTGCGATTCTCATTTAACCTTGTCTCTGCTTATGCTTAGGGTTCGAGCAGATGACGTAAAGCCTGCCGCGCCTGCGCGCCATTTTGCAAGAACTACAAATTTTCTTAACTGAAGCTCGAACCTTCATAAATAATAAATTACAGCCTTTGGATTATTCGTCCCTTGGTTTCATCGTAGGGGGAAAGTTCAACTTTTACTTTATCGCCTACAAGCACCCTGATGTAAAAAATACGCATCTTGCCTGCGAGATGCGCGAGGATTTCTCTTTGATCCTCCAGGAGAACCCTAAAAGTCGCGTTGGGAAGGGCTTCCCGTACTTGCCCCACAATAATTTTTCCTTTATTTGCTATGGTTAGATGTTAATTCCTAATAGTATAAAAGTCAAGGGTTTTCCCTTATGGCCTGCTCGATCACGATTCGCTCCTCTTTTTTAGGGAAAATCCGCCACCATGACGGGCTGAAATTGATCTCTGCCTTCTCGATTGAAGTGTAGCGCTTAAATACCTCCTGCCTGGTCTTTCTTGTGGCTCCGGTTAAGTCCTTTTTTAGGGTTTCCTCGTCAAAAATCCATACGAAATTGGCCATTCCTTTGATTTTAAAGGTCATGGATTTTTCTTCAAAATTCTTGGTAAGCACCTCGAAATCCAAGTCGTCCAGGTTATGGACCTCGATTACCGCGCCGCTTTCATCCGGCAGGCCCGCCGCGCGAAGGGCTTCAATGACGTCACTCCTCTTCAAAGCGAGCGCCTCACCAACACCCTTAACTTTTATTTTAACTTTTTCCCCAGCGGAATTTACCGGCGGGCTAACTTCAAGAAGGCTCATCTTAACCTGCATCGCCCCGTCCGGCAGGAAAATATCCTGTGGCAAGTCCCTTTCTATTTTTTCTTTCAAACTCGCCATCAAACTTTCTTGGGCGCGCGCGACCAAGGCATCAACGTCTTCCTTCAAAATTATTTTAGACAATCCTTCCGAACCTCCGCGAATTTCTGTCTTAGACCGGCCGTAAAATTTATCATATTTGGTAGTTCCCTTAAACCCGGGAATAGTAAAATCGGAAAGGCCCAAGTTATATTCCGGTCCGGGCTTGTCCGCGAAAACCGTAACCTCCAGAGAAGAAGGCTCGAGCTTTCCGTTAACCATTTTCGCCCCCGGAAGCGTGACGGCGTTCGCAATGCGGTAAATTTTTCCGCCGGGAGCTTCGAGACGGGTCGAAGCGATCAAAGTCTGCGGCTGGGTTGAGTACGCGTTGTAAACGATAACCTGTCCGCGGGCTTTCTCCGTCGCATTTTTTACAGTATCGACGTTATCTTCAAGCTCCATCGTCTCCTCCAAGCTCACAAATTCCAGCGCCACCTCGCGAGATAAATCCGCGGAAGCTCCGATGGAAGCGTCGACTTGTATAAATTCCTGCCGCGGAGTAATCGCGATTTTCGCGCGCGAAAAAATATTTAGAACCCAAAAGGCTGCCGCAAGGATGACAAAGATTCCAACTAAAATATAAAAAGTCCTAAAAGATGGGAAAGAAAAACGTCTCTGCCTTTTAGGTAAGTCGCGTTTTGTTTCAGCCCTTGGGGCAGGACGCGAGACAACCGGGGCCTCAACAGGCCTCGGGCGCGCGCTACCTTTCGAGACGATATCCTTCATCACTGGCCGCCCGGAAGGGTTTCTTTGAAATTCTTCAAACTTTCTCTGCATACCTTGAAGCTCCTAAAGCTAATAATAGCGGCGTCGTCATTTTATCCTTATCCACGCCAGAAAAGGAAATCTTGCTTTCAAAACTTTCTGGAGGAAGCGTTACGACGTTAAAAGGTTTTCCTAAAATAGTGAACGAGGAAAAATCCGGAGAGTTCACGCATTTTTTCAAAACATCCGATCCGGCAATCCCGCCGAGTAAAATTAAAGTCTGCGGCAATGGGACATTCTTGCCCATCTCCGAAAGCGATTCTGAAAGAAAATTCTGCCATTCGGTGCAAACCCCCTCGACAGCCGGGGCAATTTTTTCGCTCATCCCTTCCTTAAGATCTCCGCTGTTGTCCGCCTTGAAAAAAGAAAGAGCCTCGCCCAATTCAACTTTCATTGAAGACGCGAGCCTGCGGACGACGAGATTTTCTCCCCAAGAAAAATTCTTAACATCCTCCAAAATTCCGTTCCTAATAAGGTAAACTTCCGTAACCTCTCCCCCGACGTCTACAACCAAAAATCCTTCTTCGGAGTTGACCATTTCTGACAAAATTTTATACAGCGCGAAAGGCTCGGAGACTATTTTTATCTCGGCGGAGCCGAAAAAATGCGAAAGCGTTTCCTGCAAATTATTTAAAAAGTTTTTCTTGACCGCGCTTAGGTAAATCGAAAAACTCAATTCCGAAGTGGTTTTTTTCAGCGGATTTTTTATCGGGTAACCGTTTACAACAAAACGCATGATTTCCTTGTCAAGAATTTCCATTTCTTCGGCCGCGGCCGAAGAATTTTTCCCGATCTTTTTCAAAAAAAGTTCCACCTCATCCGCCATGACTCCCTCGAGCAAGTCCTTTGTTATGACAAAAGGATCTTTTCTTGAAACCTTCACGACTTTTGTCTCCGAAGAATACCAGGGCGAAGAGACAACCACAAAGACGACACCCGGCTTAAAAGCCGGGTAATTTTTATAAAGTTCCTCGCTTAATTCCCGGATGGCCTTTTTGGTATGCCTCTCGATATGTTTAAAATCCGGGCTTTCGAGCAAAGGCAAGCGCGAGTGCGTAGACGAAGAAATTTCCTTCGTACCGTTCTCTTTCGTGTTAAGCACAAAACAGTTCACGGAAGAACTGCTTATATTTATGACGAGGATATTTTTATTTTCTTTTGTAAGCGAAAAGATCATGGTGTAACGACGCCCCTTATACGCCTAACCCCCGATGACGAGGCCTCTTCCTTTAATATAGCAAATTTTCCGACTTCCCGCGTGTTGGCAACGTGCGGGCCGCCGCAAAGCTCTTTGGAGAAATTCCCCGCGCTATATATTTTAACTTTCGACGGGTACTTTTCCTTAAAAAAATAAAGCGCCCCGGATTTTTTTGCCTCCTCGATGTCCATCTCCTCCATCTTCACTTCAAGCCCGTCCGCGATCGCCTTGTTAACCAAATCTTCAACCTCTTTTATTTCTTCGGGGGTTAATTTTCTGGGGAAGCTGAAATCGAAACGCGTCCGTTCGACGGTAATGTCCGAACCCATCTGCTTAACATCCTGGCCTAAAACTTTTCGCAATGCCGCTTGCAGAAGGTGCGTCGCGGTGTGCAGGCGCGTAACTTTTTTTAATTCCTCTTCGTCCTTCGCTTTCAATTCCCCGGTGTCCAAGAGGAGCCCGTGCCCGCCGAATTTGTTTTCCGCGCCCGCGCGGGAGATGGCCTGGTGTTTCTTGAATTCTTCTTCGAAATCTTCGCGGCTCAAATTCCTCGTTTTCTTTCCGCCGTCGTATTCCTTGATAACTTCGAACGGCAAGCCGTAACTTTCGTAAAGACGGAAGGCGGTCTTGGCGTCTATCTCGCCCAATTTTATCAATTCCGACAATCCCTTGTTGAGTGTGCGCGCAAATTTTTCGTTCTCGTCGTTAAAAACTGACAAAATTCTTTCCAAATTTAACTCCGGATAAAAAGATTTGTAATTGGCGACGACCAACTCGAAAAGATTTTTTTCCTTGCCCGTGCCGTAGCTTATAAGCCGACGCATGAGACGGCGCAGGATGTACCCCGCTTCTTTATTAGACGGGAGAACCCCATCCGAAATTAAAAAGGCGACCGAGCGGGCGTGGTCGACGATTATCCTTTTTTGCTTCTCGGATATCGACTCGATCAAAATTCCCAAAAGCGGCTCGAACAAATCAGTCTCAAAAATATTTTCTTTATTCTGCGCGACCATCGCGAGCCTCTCGAAACCCATGCCTGTATCCACCCCCTGGATTTTAAGTGAAGCTAAATTTCCGTCGCGGTCGCAGTAAAACTGGTTGAAAACAATATTCCAAATCTCCGTACCATTTATATAAATCTCCGTGGTCGGCCCGCACGGCCCCTCGGCGCCGGTCGGTCCCCAAAAATTATCAGTCCCCTCGCGGCGGATTTTTTCTTCCGGCAAAATTTTCTTCCAAATGTCATACGATTCTTCGTCGAACGGGACTCCTTTCCGCCAATCCCCTTCCGGAACTTTTTCCGGATCGAAAACCGTTATGTAGTCTATAGAAAGGTCGAGCGTCTCGGCCAAAAATTCGTATCCGTAGCTTATCGCCTCTTCTTTAAAGTACCCTCCGAAAGAAAAATTTCCCAGCATCTCGAAAAATGTCAGGTGCCGTTCGTCCCCGACTTCGTCTATGTCCGAAGTGCGGAAACATTTTTGAATAGACGCCGTGGAAAGCGAACCGAAATCGCGCTTGGCGTTCGCCTCGCCTGTGTAATATTTTTTAAACTGCTGCATCCCGGCCGTCGTCAAAAGTACGGACGGGTCGTCCGGAATCAAAGAAGAAGACTGCACGATTTTGTGTCCCTTCGATTCAAAAAAATCCAAGAATTTTTTTCGCAATTCCGCGGCTTGCATATTTATACCAGACCAAAATTATCATGGAGTGGTATCAACAAATTAGCATTATTTTTAGCATAAAAAAAGAGGCAGGTCGGTTCTCCATAGAACCTCCCGCCATCTCAATTC
>MFIE01000018.1:24320-28234 GCA_001778785.1 Candidatus Giovannonibacteria bacterium RIFCSPLOWO2_01_FULL_46_13 | reverse complement strand
TTTGTATTTGTACCTTTTCTTTGTAGGGAGCGCTTCCTTTATCCACTTCATCAAGCCCCTGCGAATATAATCCGGGTTGAGACCAAGGGCAACGCAGATATTTCCAAAGGAAAAAATGCTGTCGCCCTCTGTATCCGCGATCCAATCAATCGCCTCTTGGTACATCCTATTGTGAGGTGATTCAACGTACTTACGGAAAATCCTTACGGCATCCTCCAACAACGCAAGCATGAGCCGTTTTTCTGGCTGAAGAAACAACGACCCCCTTATGCTTTCAAAAAATTCATAAGGAGCCAAGGGATCTGGCTGCAAAATCCCATCCATCCCAGCCTCTCGTATATCGTCCATAATTTTTACCCTCCTCAAGGAAAATTTAATCTGTACTATACCATACTTATCTGTAGATAGCAAGGAAAACGAAAAGAAGGCCATGATCCGCATCATGACCTTCTTATTTCTCCTTCACCCTCGGCCTCGCTCTAATCCTGTGAGTGGCATAGCGCCTGGCAAAAGCGTCTTTTGCCACCCCGTTAAGATTATTCCTCTTCCATTCGACGATACCTTTCCTAAGGTAGCTAGGGCTAATCCCGACAATTTCACAAATGTTATTAAATGAGAAAATGGAATCCTCATCATCTTCAAAAATCCAATTGTCGGCCTCCCTATAGAGTCTTTGTTTCTCGACTTTTCCTGCATTAGCGTACTTTTGGAGACAGTAGAGCGCATCCCCCAAAACCGCCAACATCAGACGCTTTTCCGGCTCCAAAGCTTTCTTTCTGGCGTCGAAAATTATATCCAGGAAATTAAGATTATGAACCCGGGCGTAATAGTCTTTCCCGTGATCAATCCCGTCCATAGCCGCGTCCATTACATCTTTCATTGAAAGATCACCTCCTCCTTGAGATCTACTTCAATTTCATATTATACCACTTTTATTTTATGACGGCTCCGCCGAGGAGATCTTCTCCGGAATAGAACACGATTGACTGGCCTGGGGCAACTCCGCGCTGGGGCGAATCAAAAATTACTTTAGGCCCCTCGATATGGATGGGCTGCAAAGGCTGCCTATACCGGATGCGCGCGAAAATTTTTTCCGGAAGATTTTTTGGCAAATTCGATTCCGTAATTTCGATTTCTTTTTTATACAAAACCGGGTCGTCCGCGCCCTGGGCAACGACAACCGTATTCGCCCGGCTATCCGTCTCGGCGACGTACAGGGGCTCCGCAAAACCGCCGAGCTTTATTCCGTGCCTTTGCCCCGGAGTGAAAAAATGCGCGCCGTCGTGCGTTCCCAAAACTTCGCCGCTTGAGTTTACGATGCTCCCCTCTTTTTTCGGGATATATTCGCGGAGGAATTCCTGAAAATCTAATTTACCGACAAAGCAAAGCCCCTGCGAATCTTTTTTGTCCGCGGTTACCAAGCCGGAATTTTTTGCGATCTCCCGGACTTCAGATTTTAAATAGTCGCCGATTGGAAAAAGTGCGCGGGAAATTTGCTCTGGGTCGAGCCTCCATAAAAAATAACTCTGATCTTTATTTAAATCTTTTGCGATTTTGAGGCTTGTTCCTTCCTTTTTTACATAATGCCCTGTCGCGATAAAATCAAAACCCATCTCGATCGCCCTCTCTAGAAAAATCCCAAATTTAATTTCCGAGTTGCACATGACGTCCGGATTGGGAGTCCTCCCAGCCGCGTATTCGCGCACCATATAATCGAAAACTCTCTCTTTATATTCCTTCCGGAAATCGAAAACATGGAACGGAATGTCCAATTTCGCGGCCACGCGCATGGCGTCCCTGCGGTCTTCGTTGGTGTCGCATCCCTCCCAACAAATCATATGCGCGCCCGAGACGTCGTATCCCTGCCCGACTTCGTCATTCAGGCGGGCTTTTTCTTTCAGCAAAAAAGCCGCAACGCTTGAATCAACGCCTCCGGACATCGCGACCAAAACCTTTTTATTTAAATTCCCTTCCTCCATAACGCTTCAAATATACTCTAAATTTATAAAAATTTAAAGGGGTAGCAGCATTCGCCACTACCCCTTTATTGATATTCATCCGATCAACATCAACAAGAGAGCCATCCTTATTGGCAATCCATTGGCTGACTGCCTAAAAATTGCCATGCGCGAGTCTTCGTCGAGCGACGAATCAAGCTCATTATTTCTTGGCTGAGGATGTAAGATCCTCGCCGTCTTTTTCATCATTGAAAGAATCCCCCGGTCAAGACGACACGCCTCTTCCTCTTCCGAAGTAATCTTTGTTCCCCGCTCGAGTTGAGCCCTCGTCTGATAAATCACATCTGCATCAGCCGCAACCTCGGCCAAGCTGGTAAATTCCTGGAATGGAATACGGCGCTCGCTTAGATGGTCTTTGACGCCTTGTTTCAACCTAAGATTCTTCGGAGAAACTGCGGAAATGATCACATCGAAGTTCGATAAGGAATAGGCCAAGGAATTTGCGGTCCTCCCGTTTGCAAGGTCTCCACAGAGAACAATATGTTTTCCATCAATACTTCCCAACTCGTCATCGATCGTGAAGATGTCGGTGGCTGTCTGGGTCGGGTGCGTTCCTTTTCCATCCCCCGCATTAATGATAGGGATATCCGTAAACCGCGCGCCCCGTTCAATACTTCCCTCTAAATCGTGACGCATAATTATCACATGCGGGGAATACCCTGCGATATTACGGACAGTATCTTCAACCGTTTCTCCTTTCACCGCGGAAGAACTCTCCCGCGCATTTTCCGTGGAGAAAGTTACGACTCCGCCCAGACGATGAACAGCCATATTGAAAGATAAACGGGTTCTCGTGCTCGGTTCGTAAAAGAAAACTACGGCTTCCTTTCCCCTAAGGCCCTGTTTATCGTAGTTTCCTCGGCGGATTTCTCGTGTGAGAGGGAAAAGATCTCTCTCGAAAAAAATTCGATCGAATTGCTGAGGTTCTCGTATTCCCGGCAAATCTTTTTTGCCACGTGGAATCGAAGGATATTTACGCTTTTCGACCCTTCTATCCTGTCCTGAGCATCTGTCTTCGCCATTGCCCCCAAACCTTTCGCTTAGTCCTTTATCCTTTGCCCTCGCGGGAATTTCAAAATATTTACCACCCATAACACCTCCTTCTGGTTTTGTTCTAGTTTTGTCGTTTTTGCGCAAAAAAATTGCCCTTTGCTAGGGCGCGATTTTTAAAGAAGTCCTGATCTAATTAATACTAGCGCAAATATTTTGCTTTGTTAAGTTTATGCTCGTCGAAAGTTTTTGAAAAATATGTCACGCCCCTCGAATCCGAAAGGTAAAAAAGGTACGGCGACTCTATCGGGTTCAAGGCCGCTTCTATCGCCCCCAGTCCGGGATTGGAAATCGGCCCCGCCGGGAGGCCTTTATATTTGTAAGTGTTGTACGGGTTATCCCCAGCCAAATCCGCGTCAGTTAATTTGTGCGAAGATTTTCCGGTTGCGTATGTTAGGGCCGCGTCCACCTGCAAAAGCATCCCGATTTTCAACCTCTTCCACAAAACCCCCGAGATCATTTTTCTGTCCTTTTCGATAGAAGCCTCCTCCTCCAAAAGCGAAGCCATAATTATCACATCTCTCGTCGGGATGTCTTT
Organism: Candidatus Giovannonibacteria bacterium RIFCSPLOWO2_01_FULL_46_13; assembly: GCA_001778785.1. Lineage (GTDB taxonomy): Bacteria > Patescibacteriota > Minisyncoccia > JACPKW01 > UBA11713 > 2-01-FULL-46-13. The sequence continues at coordinate 24,628 of MFIE01000018.1, read as the reverse complement.
TTCTTCCGCCGGCCCCAGCAAGAAAGCAGTTTTCTCTTCGAAATTTTCTTTCATTTTTTGGAGGACGACGCGCGGGCTCGATTGCCTATAAAATTCATACGTGTCCGGAAATAAAAACCCCTCTTCGTCCTCCGCAACATTCAAAAATTCTTCGCGCGTGAAAATTCCGGCATCCTCCAGCGCGGAAGCGACTTGGAAAACATTATACCCTTCCGGGATCGTAATCCGGACAACTTCGGCGATTTGCGGGTTAGGCTCATACGCAGAGTACCAGGACAAGGCAACCGCGCCGACAAATATAAATACCA
>MFIE01000018.1:196-24171 GCA_001778785.1 Candidatus Giovannonibacteria bacterium RIFCSPLOWO2_01_FULL_46_13 | reverse complement strand
CCGGCGTCAACTGCCTACCGGTTCGCTCCATGGACCCATTAAGATCCATTACCGTAGTGGTATACTTCCCCCCAGACTCCCCGTATACAGGGAAACTTCCTTCAGCCTTTGTACTAACCTTTCCACCTTTTAGAAATACTCTTGCTACCACCTTCTCTCCCTCCATGACAAAAAACTTACCACCCCTCTCGCACATAAACATAAGGATTCTCCTCCTTTCTGCAAAAATCCTACACCATAATTGCTTTTTTGGGAAGATTACGCTACTTTGATGTAAACGTTGTTTAAAAGGAGAGCAAAATGGAAAAAAGAATTGCCGTCATAGTCGCAACATGGTTTGGAAGCGGACTCGTACCCCCGATATTTTTGAGGGGAATGGCCGGAACGTATGGAAGTTTGGCTGCGCTGCCCGTAAGCTATGTCCTACTTTACAACGCACATGGCTACATACTAACTACTTTAATCGTATTTACCCTAGGGTTCTGGTGCATTCCCATCGCCGAAGAGGAACTTGGCCCAAGGACCGACTGGCGAGGCAAAACAAAAACTCGCGATCAGAACCAAATCGTTATCGATGAGGTCCTCGGAACGCTCGTCGCATATAGTCCTCTTCTTTTCATGCCAAGAAATCTCCTGAATATGGCTGCACCATTTTTACTATTTCGGCTATTCGATATCGTGAAGATATTTCCGGCAGGATATTTTGATAGCCGCAAAAGCCCCGCCGCGATAATGTTTGACGATGTCGTTGCAGGAGTTTACGCTGCGATCCTTATCAGCATAATCTTTTTCATTCTGTAATCAATCTAGATCACTAGAAAACCGCCGCGTCACATCCGTGACTCGGCGGTTTTTCTATAAATGGCAATACTGGTGCGAGAATTCTCCTCCTTTCTGCAAAAATCCTACACCAGATCTCCTTTTTTAGGAAGGTTATGCCCTCTGCCATTCGGTTTTTGTTCCTTTGCGCTGATTTTCCGCCATTACCAGCTCGTCGTAAATCCCGTCAATAAGCTCATATGTTTTTGCCTCGGCAAGGGTCACCCACCGGAATTCATCAGCTTCATCTTTCTTAAGCGTCACTTCGCCGGATAGATAATCAGCCAAACAAGAAATTACAAGCGACGGGTTGCCATCTTTGTGCACCGTCGCCAGACTAGTTACGTAAACGATGTTTGTTATATCTATCCCAACTTCCTCTTTCACTTCCCGGCGCAGCACTTTTTCCAGGACATTGTACCAATAATCAGTGGTGTCCTTCGGTAAATTTATGTAGTCATCTGTTTCCAATTTGCCGCCCGGGACAGTCCACATCCCCGGAAAACGCTTCTTATTAGCGGAGCGGCGAGTAATTAAATACTTACCGTCCTTAAAAATTATCGCTGTAATGGCTACCTCGTGGAGATATTTGTTTTCCATAATTAATCTAATTTTACCATAATTTCCAGTAATAGATTTCAGCTCGTAAGAAATTCCTTCAATTCTGCGAGGGGTTTAATTTGCAAATATGTTTTTTGATAATCTTCTTCATTTAACTCGGCTCGCGTGACCGAATATCCTTCGGGGATAAAAATCCTGTCCCAACCGTATCCATTATCTCCCGCGGGAACTTTCGAGACTTCTCCGCCGAGCTCGCCCTCGAACAATTTCAAATTCTCGCCGTCGTAATATCCATACACGCACCTCGCCGTAGCTTTGCGCGTCTTTCCATCCACCAGCGAGCAGATATTCTCAAAAGGCATTTTCTCTACAAAGAAACGTATAAAAGGCCCGGGCAATCCCCCGAGCGCCTCAAATTCCAAAGACACATCCTCGACAATCACCGGGCTTTTTATTTTTTCGTACGCCTGCCGAACTTTATGCCTGACTATTTCTTCTAAGTCCAAGGATTGGATTTCGTCTAAATCAAGTTTTATGTGCTTAACCGGAACGCCAAGATATTTCGCCAAGTAGTCCGCCTTGTTCTGGTTGCCGGTTATGAATGTGATTTCTTTGTTCTGCATAAATCTTCTTAATTTGAGGCGACTATAATCTTCATATTCTTCTTTATAGCTTGGATTTGTCATAATAATAATTATGCATCAAAGAAATTTTTACCAGTTTTGTAAGCTTCTACGCCGCTATATTCTGCCTTAAAGAGTGGTTCAGGTAAATTATCTATATCATACCAATACCAACCTTCACATTTATTAGGTTCTAAAACCTGCGGTTCGCCACTTTTCCAATCCGCCAATAAGAGAATATCAACATAATGTTTTGGTGCGTAGTCCTTGAAGTTTAATAGTCGCAAAAACCTGATATTTTCAATCTCCATTCCAGTCTCTTCCAAAGTTTCCCTTTTAGCGCATTCCTCGAAACCTTCCATGTGCTCTAGATGTCCTCCCGGCCAAGCATATTCACCTTCGCCGTGAGCTCCTTTTCTTTTTCCTAGAAGGATCTTTCCGTCTTTTAAGATCATCACTCCTATTCCTACTTTTGGTCTTTGTTCTTGTTCCATAGTTCAAATCACTTTGGGGTTCACTCATTTTATCAGTTTTTGGTTTTAAAATATAGTCAAAATAAGAGGGTTAAAATTCAAAAAAGGGCGCGACTTCCGAAAAGGAAGAAGCGCCCGGTCACCTCCTGTTGTTGAGTGGAGCGACAAACTCTAGTTCGCCACGAATGACACCTGTGTCTCATCGTTATTGAACACGCAGTTGAGCAATCTCGAAAATAGGTCACTCATTATTACTTCATCTCCTTTCATTCTTGAAGATTCTGATAGAGATGATGAAACTCAAGATGGAGATGACCACCGTGAGAATCACCTGTGCTCCGATGTACCACATCTGCAGATACTCCACCATAAGGTATAGAAAGACGGTGTTTCCAATGAGAAGGGAAACGAGCATGGCGACATACCGCACGAGCTGACGGCTAACCATGTGAGTTTCTTTGTTCTGGAATGTCCAGAATTTCTGAAGTGTGAAGTTCAGTCCGGTGTTCAGGGTAAACCCAACCACCGCAGAAGTGACATACCAGACACCGAGGTACTCTGTGAGGCCGTACAGCGCAGCATAGTAGGCAATGACACCGGCGGCTCCTGCAACGTAGAACCGCATGACTTGCCTGGGACGAGACGTTTCGGTTCGCATTGAGGATACCTCCTATTGTTTTGGGTTTGGAAATGTGCTTCTCGATTAGCAATCTAACATTGTGTTTGACGATATGTCAACGAAAACAGAAACCCTTTCGAGTTTCTGTTTTCAAAAAATTTTATGAAAAAATTTCTTTTGCCTTTGTTGATAAACGTACTTCCTTTCTGGCGGGGCGTCTCGAGCTAGAACCGTAGACGCTCAAGCTTTTAAAGCTATTTTAAGTAATTTTAGTTTACCATCTCGACGCGTCTCGAGCACGTTGCCCCTCATATTACTTTCGTCGTTTAGGCGCAGTTCCTAATCTAAATCTCGCGACTAATTTTTTGCATGTACCATGTTCTCCAAGATAAAATATCCCAATTTTATGCGCAGTAAAAGACATTTTTCCAGTATCTACTCTAGGCGTCGCTGTTGGTTTATAGGTTCGGAGTCTGCTGATTGTCAGGTGCGGTTCAAACTGTGCGCCAACGCTTCTAAAGCCATACTTCTGTATATTCCTTTTTTCTGAACGGGGAGCTATGTTCATGCGCTCGATGTCTTTTTGTCGAAGGAGCCCTTCTCGGAGCGGATTTAATTCTTTAATAACCGTCTCTTGTAATTTTGACAAAGTTTTAGTCTTCTCATACGAGACATCGATATATCCGCCGCTATCCTGATTCCAGATGAGTGGCTCAAGTTTAAAGCGGCGCTGGCTAGCGGCGATCATTCTCAAAATCCGTTTCACTCCCGGCAAATTTCGTAAGGGTAGTTCCATCATGTAGAGCGTAACGTGCACAGAGTAGAGGCGTTGGTTTAGAACAAAAAGCCCTCCATCGGGTTTAAGCGCGCGACTCAACTTCATCGCCTGCTTAACTACGATCTTGCTCGGAACAATGGCGATATTAAAAGAGGACGATTTCATGCTGGATACATATTTATTTTAAGGCTCCCGGTCTCTCGATAAAAAGTGTTAAGGGCGGGAGTGCCAGGAATCGAACCTGGGTTACTGGTTTTGGAGACCAGAGTCCTACCTCTGAACGACACTCCCAATTGCTTAAATAATATACCATTTTTCGAATAAATAAAGGCTTAAAATTTCAAAAGAGCCCGGAAGTAAATCCAGGCCCTTTTAGTTTGAGCAGGCCACATCATTGGCCCAGGAGATAGATTGCAAGAGCCACCGCTCCGAAACCGGCAATATGATATGGATTGAAAGTTGACCCGTTCAACAACTTGTCCAAGATTGGAGCCCAAGCAACCATCATAATGGCAGTTGTAACAATGAAAGAAGCTGTTGGGATTTGGGGATCAACAACTTTCATGGAGTAGAAAAATACCCCAATCCCATTGATAGCCGAGGCCAGTAAAATTATTACAACAGACCGCCAAGCTGGGACCGAGTCAAGATCACGCCACGATAAGACTACTACCGCTACACAAGTTCCAACGCTTGCAATCGTTCCAACCCAAGCCGAGGAAACGCCGGAATATTTCCCGACGATAGGCCAAACGACAAAAGCGAGAGCAATTAATGCTGAATATAAAAACAGCGCTAAAATTCATCCTGAACCTCCTCCGAAATTTTAAAAAGATCAAAAGTCTATTTAATCTACTCGAAGTGGCCTAGATAGTCAATCCATCGCCCTCCTCCTCATCCTCCCTCAAAATTTTTAAATGCGCGGAGTGGAACAAAAGCGAGATCCAGGAGATGACGATAGAGATTACTATAAAGGTCTCCCCTAAATCGCGGAAGTCTTTGGCGAGCGGGATTAAAATCAAAAAGAGGATCCCCGCGACGTACAGGAAAAGCCGCAGGCGGTCCAAAACAAATTTATAATCTTCTTCAAGCGAAAATGTTTTCCCGGAAGAAAATTTGAATTCCATGCTCCGCACGCCGCCGAGAAAAATCCAGCCGATCGCGAACCAGAAAAATAACTGCTCTGAAAGGTGGCTCGTGATTATGAGGTAATAACTTAACACGACCACCAAAAGCAAATCGCGCGCGACGTCCAGGACCGCTCCCAACTTCGTCACCCTTGAAGTATTCCGGGCCAAGGAGCCGTCCAGCATGTCGGAGAAGCCGGCCAAGAGGGTCACAAAAAATATCCAGCCGTAATGCGCGTCATTTTGAAAAAGATAAGCGACGAGGAAAACTAAAATGAGCCCGACGTAACTTACGAAATTCGGGGTGATGAACCCGAGGCGGTCGGTCAAAAATTTTAGAATTCCGTCCCTCCAAGCCGATTCAGCATTCGTAGTGTGCGCGAGAAAAAATTTTATCTGCTCCTTGCTTAGAAAAATAGGCAGGAGGAAATAGCCCAAGACTACAGCGGCGCCGAAGACTCCGATGCTATTGGACATAGGCTACACCTTAGCTTCTTTGTGCGCCGTCCTATTCTTGCACCACAGGCAGAATTTTTGGAATTCCAATTTTCGTTCAACCTTCTTTTTATTTTTGGTCGAATAGTAATTGAACCGTTTGCACTTGGTGCACTGAAATTTAATTAATTTATCTTGTGACATAATATTATCTTAAAGCCGGAGCCGATGGTCGGAATTGAACCGACGACCTTTCCCTTACCATGGGAGTGCTCTACCGACTGAGCTACATCGGCACGCATATCAATCTACCATAAAACTCCCCCAAAGTCAGCGAAGCATTTCACGATATTCGCCTTGTGCCCTTTTCCCCTTAGATATACCTTTAAAACCTTCTCGGCCTTGTCTAGCTCCCCTAAATAAAATTTCTTCTCTTTTTCCTCGTCGGAAAACTTTTTCCCATACGCTCCGCAACCGGCGTGCACCATCAAATGCACTTCTTTCGGCTTGTGGAGCCTGAAGGATTTGTCTATTTGGTCCAATAGATAATCCCTTTCGGCCGCGTTTTCCGGGCTCGCTATCCCCTTCGCGCCGCCAGCAACTTTTACGATATCGGGATGGTCCAATTTCTTTTTGGAGACGAGCGAATCAAGAAATTCCGAAAAGCGCGCGTCAAAACACCAGACTATCGCCGAGGCCGAGCTGTAGTGGATTGGTTCTATTTTTTTTGAAATTAATCTTTTCATATTAGTCTTTAAGGACGCTTAAATTATTCTCGTCATCCATCTCAAGAAACCCCGATTCGATTTCTATATTTTCCGTCTTGCCGCCATCGAGCCCGATTTTGGCCGTTCCTTTTTCGAGGAGGGTTATTATCGGCAAGTGGTTGTCGAGTACGGTGATTTCGCCAAGCTTTGTGTTTATGTTAAGCGAGCGCGCTTCGCCTTCGAATTCAACCCCTTTTAATGAATAAACTTTCAGCTTCATATTATTCCTGTAAAGCGCCTTTCATATAGAAGAAATCTTCCGGCTTCGAGTCGTACTTCCCGGCAATGATATCTTTGAAGTTGGAAATTGTTTTTTCAAGCGGGACGAATTCTCCGGGCAAACCGGTAAACACCTGCGCGACATACGCCGGCTGCGAAAGGAATTTCTGGATTTTTCGCGCGCGCGATACAAGCACTTTGTCTTCGTCGGAAAGTTCCTCCATGCCGAGGATCGCGATTATGTCCTGCAGCTCCCTATACCTCTGCAAAATTTCCTGTACTTTTCTTGCGACAGAGTAATGTTCCTCGCCGACTATTTTCGGGTCTAGCGCGCTCGAAGTCGAACCCAGCGGATCGACGGCGGGATAGATCCCGATTTCCGTCAGCGAACGGATCAAGACGATAGTGGAATCCAAGTGCGCGAAAGTTGTCGCGGGCGCGGGGTCGGTGATGTCGTCCGCGGGAACATAGATCGCTTGCACCGAAGTGATCGATCCTTTATTCGTCGAGGTGATTCTCTCTTGGAGCTCACCCATTTCTGAAGCAAGTGTCGGCTGATAACCTACGGCCGAAGGAAGGCGTCCTAAAAGTGTGGAGACCTCGGAGCCCGCCTGCGAGAAACGGAAAATGTTGTCAATAAAAAGTAGGACATCTTTCCTTTCTTCATCGCGGAAATATTCGGCCATCGTGAGCGCAGAAAGCGCTACCCGCAACCTCGCTCCCGGAACCTCGTTCATCTGCCCGAAAACGAGGGCGGTTTTATTGATAACGCCCGACTCGGACATTTCTTTGTATAAGTCGTTTCCTTCGCGCGTTCGCTCTCCCACTCCCGCAAAAATCGAAACTCCTCCGGATTCCTCCGCGACGTTTCGGATGAGCTCCATCAGCAAAACGGTTTTCCCTACTCCCGCTCCCCCGAAAAGCCCGACTTTTCCTCCCTTTATAAATGGGGCCAAAAGGTCGATGACTTTAATTCCGGTTTGGAATACTTCTGTCTTTGTGGCCTGCTCCTCCAATTTCGGCGCGGGCCTTTTTATCGGCCAATATTTTTTGAAATCCAATCCTTTGCCGTCGATAGCTTCGCCGATGACGTTGAAAATTCTTCCCAACACCTCCGGACCGACCGGAACCTTGATCGCTTCACCCGTATCCAAAACTTCTGTCCCGCGGGCGAGCCCGTCCGTCGAAGCGAGAGAAACCGCGCGAACTTTTCCCGGCTCCAAGTGCTTCTGAACTTCCAAAACTATTTTTCGCTCGCCCTCTTTGATCAAAAGAGCGTTCCCAATCGAAGGAAGCGTATTTTCTTCGCCGAATTCAACGTCGACGACCGGCCCGATAATTTGTATAATTTTTCCTTTTAAATTTGCCATATTATTTTAATGCGCTCCTGGTCGCGGCCATTTCCACCATCTCGCCCGTAATCGCGGCTTGGCGGACTTTGTTATATTGGATAATTAATTTTTCCGAAAGCTCCTCCGCGTTGTCCGAAGCGCTTTTCATCGCGACGTATCGCGCGGCGTGCTCGGAAGCGTTAGCTTCTAAAATCAGGTGATAAAGTTCCATCTTCAAAAGATGCGGGATTAAATTTGCCAAAAGTTCCGCGGGAGAAGGCTCGAAAATATATTCGATATCCTCTGCTCCGGCCCTGTTGCCATTTTTTTCTCCAGAAAATAATCCGTGTTCCGGAATTATTTCTTTAACGTCCTGCCGGATTTTTTCGGTATCGAGCGGCAAAATTTCCCGGACAAGCGTCTCCTGTTTTAAAGCGCTCCTGAAATGCATTGAAATTGTAACGATCCTATCCCACTTCGTCTCAATAAAACCCTGCATGAGATATTCGTAAAGCGGGGCGATCTCTTCGACTTCGATATAATCCCCGAAGCCGTAAAACTTTTCGATTATAGGCAAGCTCTTTTTCGCGAGATACGCGTCGGCTTTTTTGCCCACCGCGATAAAGGAATACGAATGCTCTTGGTCGGACCTTTTTTTATCCGAAGCTAAAAAATTTTCCGCCACGCGCAAAACCTGCGTATTGAAAGAGCCGATCAACCCGCGGTCGGAAGTTATCACGACAACCATGGTTTTTTTAACTTTGCGCGGCCTCATCAAAACGCTCTCCAGTTTTGAAACGCGCGAGAGTTTTTCCAGAAGGTCCAAAGCCTTAAAGGCGTACGGCCGCGAATCCAAAGCCGCCTCTTCGCTTTTGCGCATTTTGATCGCGGCAACGACTTCCATCGCTTTCGTGATGGCCCCGATATTTCCAACCGCTTTCCTTCGCCTATTTAGACTTTGAAGTGACTCCATAGTTTTCTATCGCCGCTTTTAATTTAGCCTCGACCTCCTGCGAAAAATCTTTGGTCTTCCTGATTTCTTCCAGAATTTCGTCGTTGTGAAGTTTTTCTATCCATTCCAAAAGTCCGTCCACGAATTTCTTAACTTCGGGCAAGGGGACTTCGTCCATCGCCCCGGAAATCGCCGCGTATAAAACGATGACGGCTTTTTCAAAAGGTACGGGCGCCAAATCCGACTGCTTCAAAACTTCCGTCAAAAGCTCTCCCCTTTTTATTTTCTTCCGAGTGTCGGGATCCAAGTCCGAAGAAAATTGCACGAAGGCCTGCAGTTCCCTGAATTGCGCCAACTCCAAGCGAAGTTTTCCGGCAACTTTTTTCATGGCTTTGGTTTGCGCGGCTGAACCCACGCGCGAAACCGAAAGCCCGACGTTTACCGCAGGACGAACACCCCTGTAAAAAAGTCCGGATTCAAGATAAATCTGCCCGTCCGTAATCGAGATTACGTTTGTCGGAACGTACGCCGAAACGTCGCCTAATTTCGTTTCTATAATAGGAAGGGCCGTAAGCGATCCTCCGCCCTTCTCTTTGGACAATTTAGCGGCACGTTCCAAAAGCCTCGCGTGCAGGTAGAAAATATCTCCGGGGTAAGCCTCGCGTCCCGGCGGGCGGCGCAGGAGCAAAGAAAGCTCGCGGTAAGAGTCCGCGTGTTTCGAAAGGTCGTCGTAAATGACAAGCGCGTCCATTCCTTTGTCCATAAAATATTCCCCGACGGCGCATCCGGCAAACGGCGCTAAATATTGAAGCGCGGCCGGAGCTGAAGCCGGAGCGGATACCACAATTGTATTTTTCATGGCTCCCTTCTCTTCCAAAACTTTTACTATTTTTGCGACTTTGGAATCTTTTTGCGCGACCGCGACGTAAATCGAAATCACCGGCTTCCCCCCATTCGGGGACAGGGATGCCGCGTCTTTTTGCTGGTTTAAAATCGCGTCAATCACAATAGAAGTTTTTCCGGTCTGCCTGTCGCCGATGATCAACTCCCTTTGCCCGCGGCCGATTGGGATCATGGAATCGATCGCTTTAATCCCGGTATGCAGAGGCGTATTAACGCTCTCCCTCTCAACAACCGAAGGCGCCCTTCGTTCCAAGAAATAATCGGTCCCGCCTTTTCCGGAAAAAATTACTCCCTTGCCGTCGATCGGGTCCCCCAACGGGCTTATCACCCTTCCTAAAAGTTCCTCGCCGGCTTTAAGCGACAAGACTTTTCCAGTTTTAACTACGCGCGATCCGACTTTAACTTTTCCGGGATTTCCTAAGATAACCGCTCCGATTAAATTTTCTTCCAGGTTAAAAGCGAGCGAAGGTATTTCTTCATCCTCCGCTTCCACCATTAAAATTTCCTGCGCCAAAGCCCCTTCGAGCCCTGTGATATGCAAAATGCCGTCGCCCACTTCCGAGACAATCCCAACGTCGCGGGCGCTTTTGTCCGATTCAAAACCTTCAATTTCCTTTTTTAATTTTTCTAGAATTTCGTATGCCATTTATGAAAATAATTTTCTAAGTTTCCTCTGGAAAGAAAAATCTAATTCCTTTCCGCCGTTTATAAGTATTCGCGCTCCCGCCAAAAGTTCCGATTTGTGCTTGGTCGAAACAAAATCTTTTTCCGAAAAAATTCCCCTTACCTTATCTTCGAGCTTTTTCGAAAGCGGGCGGGCAAATTCTATTTCGACAACCTTCCCGCCGTTTTTAGCGGCAAGGATTTTCTGCATCTCCTTGGCTATCTTCCCGAAGTTCGCGATATCCCCGTTTTTCTTCAAAACCTCGAGAAACCTTTTCCTAATCTTAGGTTCGTCTTTTTTGTTTTTTTCAAGAACCTCTAAAAACGCGGTCGCGTAAATTTGGGGGGGATATTTCATGCCTTGAATTTCTTAATTTCTCCCGCGGCCTCTTCAATCAAGGCTTCGTCGATGGCGTCCGGCTTCAAGTTTACCATCTTAACCAAAGCTTTCTTGATCATGCTTTTGGATTCCTCGGAAAGTTTGGCTAAGGTCTCGAGCCTTCTTTGCTCTTCGATCAAGGCCGCTTTCGCCAAAAGTTCCTCCGCCTTCACTTCGGCCTCCGAAACAATTTCTTCTCCGCGCTCCCCAGCTTTCGTTTCAGCGGTTTTCACAATCTCGAAAGCTTGCTTTTCTCCTTCCTGAATTTTCAGGACTTTTATTTCCTCCATCTCCTTCAGCTTCTTCTCCACCACTTCTGCTCCCCTTAAACCGAATTCTATTTTTTCCCTTCGTTCATTCAGGATTTTTACAAGCGGCTTATAAACAAAAAATGTTAAAACCGCGAGCACAATCCCAAAATTTACCCCTTGGCTTAAAAGGAGCCTACCGTCGATACCAAGTTGGTGAAGAAGTTCTGACATTTCTAGACAACGAATTTCAAGATGAGCGAGATGACCAAGGCGTAAATCGCGATAGCTTCAGCGAAGGCAATCGCCAAGATCATGGCAGTTTGCACTTTCGGAGCCGCCTCCGGGTTTCGACCTATCGATTCTGCTCCCTTCGCGCCTATTTTACCAATCGCAATCGCCGGGAAAACAGTTCCCATCCCCATGACAATCGCAATCGCAATTAACCTGACTACTTCTGGATTATCCATATCTTTAAATTTCTAATGATTAATTTCTAATTACTAATAATATCGACTTTAATGCGCCTCTTCCTCCCGAACTGCCATGGCGACGAACACCAAAGTCAGCATCGAGAAAATAAATGCCTGAATAAATCCGACAAATATTTCCAAAAAAAGAAACGGCAAGGGGATGAAATAGGGCACCAGGAATCCAACAATGACCAGCAATACTTCGCCCGCAAAGACATTTCCAAAAAGGCGGAAAGAGAACGATATAATTTTAATGAATTCTGAAATAAATTCAAGTAGCCCCACAAATGAAAAAACTGGGTCCTTTAAGGTGAAGAATTTGGAGAAGTGCTTTTTTGCCCCCAAAGCCATCGCCCCCAACAGGTTTACGCCGAAGACGGAAATTATGGCGAGGGCGATCGTGAAGTTCAAATCGGCCGACGGGGCGCGCAATAAAGGATAGGAGTGGTGGTGTTCGAGGTTATTAAAGACAATCGAGCCGACTATCGGCAGGAGCCCGAACCAATTTGAGATAACTATGAAAATAAAAATCGTCGCGATAAGCGGCAAGTATTTTTCCGAGAGATGGCGCGAGCCCAGAACGGAATCCATCAGGGTCAGCAATTTGTCTATCAAAAATTCGATAAAATTCTGGATTCCCGAGGGCACAAGCGTCAACCTGTTCCGTAAATAAAAAGCGAGGGATATCAAAACCACCGAAACTATCACCGCGAGCAAAAGCGCGTTCGTTACCGGCAGGCCCATAAAATAAAAAAGCACTTCGGCTTTTATGGATATTTCATGCATATCTTCGCTCCATCTTAGCAGAATCCCCTTTAGAATTCAAATATAAAAGAAGCCCCCGACAACACGTGCCGCGGGTATCTCCTTTCCGAAGTCAGTTTAGCAAATTTAGTTTTTTATTTAAATAGTTGTGCGCAGGGAAGGATTCGAACCTTCGTAGCCCGTAAGGGCGCGTGGTTTACAGCCACGTGCGATTGACCACTCCGCCACCTGCGCTTTTTAGAAAATATAGCAGATTTTTAGATATTTTCCAATTTAGGGCGCGATTAGGCAACCGCGACTGGTTTTTTGGTCCTGCGGATTTTGGGGGCGACTTCGATTACAAGCTCGCCCAATTTCAAGTTCACCATTACCCTATCCCCGCTTTTGATCGCCCCGCGGACAAGTTTTTCCGCGAGAGGATTTAATATTTTAGATTCGATGAAGCGCTTCAAGGGCCGCGCGCCGTAGTGCGGATCGTATCCTTCCTGCGCGACATATTCTTTTGCGGCCTGCGAAAGTTCTATGTCGATAAATTTTCTAGCCAAGCGCTGCTTCATGCGCGCGAGCTGTATTTCCACGATCGATTTCAAGTTATCCCTCGAGAGCGTGTTGAAGATCATTATTTCGTCCAAGCGGTTCAAAAATTCCGGCCGGAACCTGCGCTCCAAAGATTTCCTGATTTTATCTTTCAAGTCTTCTTCTTTCTTTTCTTTGGCGCTTTCCTCGTCCGCCGCGAACCCTAATTTTTCCATCTCGTGTACGAATTCCGAGCCGACGTTTGAAGTCATGACGATTATAGAATTCTTAAAGTTGACATGCCTGCCTTTCGCGTCCGTTAGGCGCCCGTTATCCAAAACCTGGAGCATTATGTTAAATACTTCCGGGTGCGCTTTTTCTATCTCATCGAACAAGATGACGGCGTAAGGCCTGTGGCGGATGAGTTCTGTAAGCTGGCCTCCCTCTTCATACCCAACGTATCCCGGAGGCGAGCCGATAAATTTCGAAATCGCGTGCCGTTCCATAAATTCGGACATGTCCACGCGGATCAAAGCTTTTTCGTCGTTAAACATAAATTCCGCAAGAGAACGGGCGAGCTCTGTCTTCCCAACTCCGGTCGGCCCCAAGAACATGAACGAACCGATCGGGCGGTCCTCGTCCGAAATTCCCGCGCGAGACCTCCGGACGGCGTTTGCGATTTTGGAAATCGCTTCGTCCTGCCCCACAACGCGCTTTTTCAATTCCTCTTCCACGCGCAATAATTTCTTGGCTTCTTCCTCAAGCATCCTCATCACGGGGATTCCCGTCCACTTCGAAACCACCTCAGCGATATCCTCGCTGCGGACTTCTTCTTTCAAAATCCTTCGGGACTTCTGGAGTTTTTTCAGGCGCATCTCTTCCGACGCGAGCTTCTTTTCATTTTCCGGAATGCGGCCATAACTTATCTCCGCAACTTTCGCGAGCTCCCCCTTTCTTTCCGCCATCATTGCTTCCGAACGCAAAACTTCCAAATCTTTTTTGAGCCGCCTAATGTTGTCAATGGTTTCTTTTTCGCTCTTCCAGCGCATTTCAAGGTCGCGAGATTTTTCCCTCAAGTCTTCGACTTCTTTCTGCACACTCTTCATTTTCTGCTTAGCGATCGGGGAAGTTTCTTTTTTCAAAGCTTCTTTTTCAATTTCAAGTTTCATTATGGCTCTTCGAGCTTTTTCAAGTTCGTCCGGCATGGAATCAAGTTCCAAGCGCAAAGCCGAAGCGGCCTCGTCGATTAAGTCCACAGCCTTGTCCGGCAAAAACCTATCGCTTAAATATCGCGAGGAAAGCTGTACCGCGGAGACGATAGCGTCTTCGGTAATCCGGATCCCATGGTGCAATTCATATTTTTCTTTAAGCCCGCGCAAAATCGAAATCGCGTCGTCCACCGAAGGCTCTTCGACGTAGACCGGTTGGAACCTCCTGGCTAGCGCCGGGTCGCGTTCTATATATTTCTGGTACTCTTTCAAAGTTGTCGCCCCGATCGCGTGAAGTTCCCCCTTGGCAAGCGCGGGTTTCAAAATATTGGAAGCGTCAATCGCTCCCTCGGCCGCTCCGGCCCCTACTATAGTATGCAACTCGTCGATGAAAAGGATCACCCTCCCCTGGGCGCGCTCAAGTTCGCGCATGACCCCTTTCAACCTCTCTTCGAACTCCCCACGGTATTTCGTTCCCGCGACAAGAGCCGCCAAGTCGAGCGATATAAGTTCTTTATCTTTCAAAATATCCGGGACGTCCCCGCGCGCGATCTTCTCGGCCAAGCCTTCAACGATCGCCGTCTTTCCAACCCCAGCTTCACCAATTAAAACGGGGTTATTTTTCGTGCGCCTGGATAAAATCTGCATTATTCTTTTTATTTCTTCCTCTCGGCCGATTACGGGGTCTAATTTATCCTGCCTGGCAAGACGAGTGAGGTTCCTGGCGTAGCGTTCCAAAACTTGCAGCTTCAAATCCGGTTCCGCTTCCAAAACTCTTTCCTTTCCGCGGAGCTCGGTCAAAACTCTCAAGACTCTTTCCTTCTCGATCCGAAAACGTCCCAACACATCCTTGGCCGGGGAATTAATTTCTAAAATTCCCAAAAATAAATGCTCGGCGGAAATATATTCGTCTTTAAGCGAAGTCGCCGCCTTGTGCGCTTCTTCCAAAGTTCGGCCGAGTTCGGGGGTTAAATAAATCTGCTGGGGCGAGACCATTAAATTTGTCCGGGCCTGCCCGTCGAGCGCGTCCAAAATAGAATCCGTCAGGAGAGCTAAATCAACTTCGAGTTTATCTAAAATGGAAATTACGATTCCTTCGTCCTGCAATACCAAAGCCGCCAGAAGATGCATTGGCTCAATCTGGTTTTGTCCTCGTTCTATTGCAAGCTCGTGTGCGCGCCTAATCGCCTCTTGAGCTTTAACTGTAAAATTATGAAATGGAGGCATGTTTTATAACTAAAGCTTAGCAGATTTAAGTCCTTTCTTCAAGCTCGGCTTCAAGGAAAATCTCCTTGCCTTCGCGCAAAATTTTAAGTTTAATCTTGTCGCCGATCCGCTTCGAAGAAATTTGGTCTGCGAGCGTGTTATTTTGGTCCACTCGCTTGCCATCTATCTCCAAAATAATGTCTCCCTGCTGGATCCCAACTTTTTTAGCCGGAGAATCTGGCACTACGGCAAGCTCCCCGTTCGACGCCGTAACAAGCGCGCCGTAATCGACGGAAAATTTTCTCACTTCCTTGATCGCCGGATTTATTATGATGTAATTCACGCCGAGGAATGGGTAGCGGATCCGTCCGAAAGACTTAACATCTTCGACCGCTTTTTTGACCGAGTTTATTGGGATCGCAAAACCGATATTTTGCGCATCGGCCGCAATCGCGCTATTTATCCCGATCGCGCGTCCGGAAATATCCAGGAGTGGCCCTCCGGAATTTCCCGGGTTTATCGCGGCGTCGGTCTGGATGACCTGCTGCAAAACTTCCGGGCCGCTAGCTCCGCCGGAAGCGACGATCGTACGCGAAAGCCCGGAGACAACTCCGGTTGAGACGGTGTTTTGAAATTCCCCAAGCGCGTTTCCAATCGCGACCACGGTT
Source organism: Candidatus Giovannonibacteria bacterium RIFCSPLOWO2_01_FULL_46_13 (assembly GCA_001778785.1). GTDB lineage: Bacteria > Patescibacteriota > Minisyncoccia > JACPKW01 > UBA11713 > 2-01-FULL-46-13. The sequence goes on along the minus strand of MFIE01000018.1, from coordinate 8,438 downwards.
TGCCCAACCTTAAGGTCGCTTGAGTCTCCCAATTGGATAAACGGAAATCCTCCAGCCGGCGGACCTTCGATTTTAATGACCGCAATATCTTTGACGGGGTCCAAAGCTAAAACTTTCGCGGCGATACTCTTGCCGTTATTTAGAATTACTGAATAACTCGCGGCCGCGTCCGAGACGACGTGTTTATTTGTAACGATAGTTCCGTCACCCGCAACAAAAAATCCCGTTCCCGCGCCGACCTGCTGCCTTTGGGTTCCTCTTTGCCTATATTGCGGCACCAAAAAATCCGGGAAGAAATCTCCAAAGGGATTCGTGTAATATTGTTCGATCACCGGCACATCTTTTGTCGCAACAATGCTCACGACAGCCGGGCTCGTGTTCTCAACAATTTTAATTATCGTATCTTGCTCGGCTGTTGGCGGGTTTTCAATAACCTCTGCCGGCCCGGTCGTGCGTTCTATTACGCGCTGGATGGTCTGTATGGGTCCTGCAACCGATCCTTCCGAAATCAAGGCCACAGTCATAATCCCCGTCACCATCGAGGTCACAAACGCTACCAACAAAACCAGAAATATTAATTGGCTTTTTGTAAGATGCTCCATACCTTCTTAGACTTCATTATATAAATATCCTTACTCAAGTAGAAGCCAGTTTGTTTCTAAAATTACGGGCTCGAGGCCAGGAACGCCGAGAGGCCGATCCCTTTATCTTCCACCATAATCCTCTCGAGGTACGAGGACATGAACATAAACTGCTTCCTGTCCGCCGTCGTCGCGCCTTCGGTCAAGCCGACAAATAAGCCAACGACATTTCCATTTTGTAAATCAAGAAAAATTCCTCCGGAAGAGCCGTGCTGAGCGGAAAGCTCCCCTTTTAAGTAAATTCCTTCGGCAGTGGAAGTTTCTTCGTCTATAGTTACTATTTTCTCAACCGTGCCGAGCGAGAAAACTAAATTCGCGTCCCGAAGCGCGGTCTCCGCGCCAAGAAATTCTGTCGGGTAATTTAGGGAGTAAAGCCTCTCCCCTTCTTTAATTAAATAAAATGGATCGATTTTAAAATATTCTAAATTCCCAACCGCCGACCCATCCGTCATGGAAGTTATTTTCAAAATAGCAGCGTCATTCATCGGGATTTCGCCATCCGCAATTTTTTTAGTCTGGTCTGGGATCCAGACAACTTTGGCGTTTGCAAAATTCTTCGCCGGAGACCCTCGCCGCAAGACACATTCCGTGCCTGCTTCCGTAAAATGCGTCGCAAGATGCGCATTCGTTAAAACATATCCTGACGGATGGATTATGGCCCCGGAGCCCATGATATAAACTCCTTCAGTCTTATCGTAGCAAAAAATATTTAAGGAGGCCTGCAGGCCCTTTGCGTAGATTTCCTCGCTTTTTACAGCTGGAGGCGCGGGCGGAGGAGTTGGAGTAGGCTCTAGTATCACACTTTCCGAAATTTCTTTGACTGATTTTTTAAGGGATTCGATTTCTGTTTTTAAATCCTGGACGGGTTCTTCTTCAACTTCTTTTAATTCTGGCGTGCTCGTAGCTTCCTCGTTTTCGCCGGCTGGAATATTAATAGAAATTTTTTCAAGGTCGATAACAGGAGAGCTCACGGCAAAAAGCGCCCCCACAAAAAGCAAGAGCAAAAATATTCCAAAAATTGATTTCATCCCTCGAGGAAAATATCTCCGAATCGGGACATCACCCTATCGACATACTGCCAATCGATGTTTTTAAAAAATGAATCTATGTAAGCTTTGCGGCCGGTCGCGTAGTCGATGAAATAGGCATGCTCGTAAACGTCCATGATCATGAGCGCTATCGTATTCCAAACTCCGCCTTGGTTGTGCGAATCACAAAGGATATTTTTTAATTTCTTCTCGTCCATGTCGTACGCCAAAACAACCCAGCCTCTCGCGGCAAGTCCCATCGCCCGGAATTGGTTTTCCCAATTTTCGTACGAGCCAAAATCACGCTCCATCATTTCGATAATTTTTCCGGCGGGCTTCGATCCGCCCCGAACCATGTTCTCGAAATATCCTTCGTGCAGCTTCACGCCGTTTAGCGCAAAAGTCTCCTCCATCTTAAGTTCCCTAAGGTCCGAGTAAGTCGCGTTCGCGGAAGAAAGGTCAATTTGCTTCACCTTCTCCTCAATCTCGCCGATCTTTTTTACATAACCGGCGTAAAGGACATCGTGGTGCTCTTTAAGCTGCTTTTCTGATAACCCGTCGAGTTCGTTGTATTTAAGCGGTTTTACTTCTCTCATATTTATTAATCTTAATTTTTCCGACTAATTCGGGCAAGACCTCTAAAACGTAATCGATATCTTCCTTGGTCGTGTTGATCCCGAAACTGAAACGGACAACTCCGCGGGCAACCTCCTCACCCTTGCCGAGCGCCATTATGACGTGCGGCAAATCCGGGAGGCGCGCGTCGCAAGCCGAGCCCGATGATACGGCGATCCCCTTTTCATCCAAAGCAATGATGAGCGATTCGGATTCAGTGCCCAGGAACGACACACTCAAATTCGATGGAATTCTTTTTTCCAAATCTCCGTTTATATCGGCTTCGGGAATGCGCTTTTTAATCTCTTCGGCGAAATAGTCCTTTATATCTTTAAGACGTTCGGCTTCCCTTTCTCTTCTTCCCCGCGAAATCTCAAGGGCCTTAGCAAAACCAACCGCAAGCGCCAATGGTTCCGTTCCTGAACGCAAGCCACGTTCCTGCCCGCCGCCCAACAAGAGCGGCTTGAGGTTGATCCCTTCCTTTTTATATAAAAATCCAACGCCCTTCGGCCCATAAACTTTTGGCCCGGAAAAAGTCGCGATATCTACTCCAATTTTTTCGATGGTTAAATCTAGATAATTCACAGACTGGCAAGCGTCCGTATGAAAATACGGATAAGCCTGGTTATTTGCATCGCGGAATTTTTTAATGATTTTCGCGATTTCAGGAATCGGCTGGATCGTTCCGATTTCATTATTCACATACATGATAGAAACCAAGATTGTATCGGCCCGCAAAGCATTTTCGACATCTTTCGGATCAACAAACCCGTCCCGGCTCACCGGAAGATAGGTGACTTCGAAACCCTGCCTCTCTAATTCCCGAATCGGTTCCAAAACAGAGCGGTGCTCGAAAGCAGAAGTGATGATGTGGCCGCGCCCTCCTTCGCCAGGGCTTCGGCGGGCACAGCCGAAAATCGCGAGGTTGTTAGACTCCGTCCCTCCCGACGTGAAAATTATTTCGTGCGGTTTGGCGGATAATATTTTTGCAATGCGTGATCTTGCATCCTCAAGCGCCTTTTTCGCTTCCCTTCCTTCCTGGTAAATCCCCGAGGCGTTCCCATAATTCGAATCCATGAATTCTGACATTGTCCGCTTAACTTCAGGGTCGACCGGAGTCGCCGCCGCATAGTCCAGATAAATTCGCTTCATATTCATTTGATTTTATACTTTTCAGATATTTTTACGAGTGGGCAGGAGTCGTGCAAATGTGGTCTCGCTGGGCATTCTTTGCGGCCGTAATCGATCAGCATATATGTAAATTTGAACCAATCTTTTTTTGGGATTATCTGCATCAAGTCGCGCTCGATTTTAACCGGGTCGGTTTCGTTCGTAAGCCCGTATAATTTGGAAAGCCTTTTTACATGCGTATCGACGGCAATCCCCTCGACAACGCCGTACGCGTTGCCCAAAACAACGTTCGCGGTTTTCCGCGCCACGCCCGGCAAGCGCAAAATTTCCTCCATAGAGCGAGGCAAAACTCCTCGAAATTCTTTCCGGAGCATTTTCGCGGCCGCGATTATATTCCTCGCCTTGGCGTGATAAAAACCAGTTTGGTAAATTTCCTTCTCGAAAATTTTTATATCCGCATCCGCGAAGTCGTCCACGGTTTTATATTTCTTGAAAAGTGTTTCCGTAACTTCGTTTACTTTTTTATCCGTACACTGCGCGGACATAATGACCGCCGCCAAAAGCTGCATATTATTTTTATACTTAAGCGCGATTTTTGCATCCGGGTGGATCTTCCGCAATTCCTTCAAAATTTCCGCCCCAAGCTTTTTCTTTTTTTCTAAATCTTTTGGTCCGATAATCATTTTCGTTTATAAATCTTATCCCGACTGTCGATGTAAGCAATTATCAAAATTTTCTTATCATCATCTATTTTATAAACTGCCCTCCAGTCACCAACTCTCAATTTAAAAAATCCCTTCCATTCGCCGCTCAAAGGAAGAGGTGTTACTTGAGAAAAATTTATTCCCAACCACTCAAGTCTTTGTAATATTCTTTTTCTTACCAGCTTATCTAGGCTTTTTAAATCATCAACAGCTTTTGGTTCGAATTCGATCTTCCAATCTGGCATTAGCGATATTTTTTCTTTATCTCGGAAAGTGAAATTCTTTTTTTGGGAGATTTCATTGAACCAAGGAGACGTTTTTTAGCTTTTTCCGTCAATTCCAAGCCAAAATCAGAATCTTCTAAAACCTCTTTAATCGCCTCAACGATGAAAGTTTTAGTTTTGGTTTCCAGTTTTTGTTTTGTGGCATTTGGCATATCGTAATTATACTGTATTTGACGCATTCAAACAATAAACCTATCCCAAATACTGCACCTCTTCCTCTAAATTAATACCAAATTTTTTGAGTACGCGGTCTTTCATCATCACCGCCAATTTCTTGATGTCGTGCGCGGTACCTCCGCCCGCGTTATAAAATAAATTCCCGTGATGCTCGGCCACTTTTATTTTCCCGGAGCTCATACCTTTGGCGCCGACTTCCTCAAGCAGGTATCCGGCGGGGAGCTTCCCATACATTATCTTTGCCCTGTCTATTTTTGGAAAAAGTTCTTTCCTAACCGCGGGCTTTAAATTTTTTACGATAATATTCTTGAAAAAACTCCCCGGGCACAAAAGACCAGGTTTATATTTTTTCTCGCGGAGCTTTATTGTATCGCGCGAAATTTTTACAAGCTCGGCTGGCTTCCTTTTTCCGAACGAAAACTCCGCGCCGACGATTATCCAGTCTTTATTTTTCTTAAACCCGCTCGTCCTATATCCAAACCTGCATTCGGAATTTTTTATCCACCTGAATTTTTCTCCATCAAAAATTTTTACCCTTGTTATGTTTTCGCGGATCTCCGTGCCGTACGCCCCGGCGTTCCCGTATATTGCTCCGGCAATAGTTCCGGGAATCCCCGCCATCTTTTCCATCCCGGCAAGGCCCAGGCCATTTATTTTTTTTATAAAATCTAAAAGGTTATTCCCCGCCCCGACGTAAACCCTCCTCCCGTTTTTCTTAAAATCCTTAATGCCGATTTTTATTATAAGCCCCTCAAACCCTTTATCCGAAGCTACAATATTCGAGCCGGAACCGAGCACATACCAATCCATCTTTTTATCGGACGCTTCCCTCAAAGCTACCTTCAAATCCTCCTCCTTTTTGACTTCGACAAAAAAACTGGCCTTTCCGCCAATGCCTAACGTCGTTAATTTACTAAGCGGCTTCTCTTTCTCAAAACGCATAATTATCATTATACTAATATAACTATGATACTTGCACGGCTTCTCATACTGGGACTTGCCGCCTTCGAGTTTTCGAACCTGTTCGGGATATTGGACTTTACCCTAGATTTCTCTTGGGTTGGGCTTATCGTGACCTCCTTGGGGGTCTTCGCCGTGATAGAAGGGGTCTATTATATCTCAAAAAGAAACGGCGCCACGCTCCCAGTTTTTCCCTATTACTTCGTCGCGTTTTCCCTCTGGTTTGACGCTATGGGGGACGTCGGCCACTTCTACGGGAACCTCGCCTGGTACGACCAGGCTGCGCATTTTCTGGGCGGGGCCGCAGTCATGTCCGTCGCGCTTGGGATCTTTTCGCGCTACCAAGAAAAATATAAAATGCCATTACTTTCCATAATTTTTATTTCCCTCGCCTTCACCGCCCTTTTTGGGGATTTATACGAAATGGAAGAATACCTCGAAGATAAATTTTATCACGGCCACCAAGTCCGCCTGGGCGACGGCCCGGACACCGCAAACGATTTGATGTTAAACCTTTCCGGCGGAGCAGTCGTAGGATTGTTATATTTTTCCTCCAAAAGAAAAATTTGAGCCACCTCTCGGATTTGAACCGAGGACCTACGGTTTACAAAACCGTTGCTCTACCGCTGAGCTAAGGTGGCAAAACCCGTTGCAGAGTTTTATTTTACGATGATTTTCTTTGGCAAGACTGGGGAACTTCCGCCGCTTTTCGCAACGCCCAAATTCTGCCAGTACTCCGATTTCTCCGCGACGTCCAAATTAATGGCGGTTCCGCGGATATTATCCGAGAGAAGACGAAGATAGCGTTCGAGTTTCAAAACCCAAACCCTGACCAAGTTCACCAATTTATCAAAAGCATGCAAAGCTACCGGAACGCTCGCCTCTTTAGCTTTAGAAATCGCTGGGGCAACAAAGCGCGTCTTTATATCACTTCTAACAGAGGTCAATAAAGACATTTTCAACCTCAATTCCGCTGTGGAAAATGTTTTTGCTTCACGCAGATATCGGTGGGTCAAAAAAAAGATTCCAACCAAAGAAATGCCTAAAATCAAAGGAAATACTACCATCTCTCTATTATAACTCTATTCTATTAAATGTGGAGATCTCGATGTTCTCCCCAAATTTGCTGATGGCCTCTTTGAGATAATCCGAAACGGTCATGGAAGAGTTCCTGACGTAAGGTTCCTTCAAAAGTTCTTCGACATTCGAAGCTTCGGAGGCCGCAATCTGCATCGCGATTTCGCGCGAAAAATTTTGGAAGTCCTCGTTCTTCGCGACAAAGTCCGTCTCGCATTTTAATTTTACCAAAACACCGATCCTCCCGCCGTGGACGTAACTCTGGATTATTCCCGCCTTCGTTTCTCTGTCAGATTTTTTCAGCGCCATCGCTCCGGCCTCTTCTTTCAAAAATTCTTCAGCTTTTTTTATGTCTCCGCCCGCTTTGTCGAGTGCGCGCTTAACCGCCATCACAGAGACGCCGGTTTTGGAGCGAAGTTCTTGGATTACGTCTACGTTAGACATTTTTTTGGTTGGCAATATCCGCGCCTTCCCTGTACGCGTCCGCTAACTTTTCTAGGATGTATGAAATGCTTGATGGGGCGGAGTCGTTCGCCGGAATCGGATAGGCAACACTGGTCGGGTCGTTATCCGAAGACAAAATAGCAACGATTGGGACGGAAACCCTTCGCGCTTCGGAAAAAGCGGTCTTCTCTTCTTTCGGGTCTACCATGACGATCACCTCCAAGTCATTGCGTAAATTTTCGATTCCAGAAAATTTCTCATCGAGAGCCTTTATTTCGCGGTTAAGCTTCAGCCTTTCCTTTTTGGTGTATTTTTCAAGGTCGCCGGTTTCTTTCTTTTTCTTTAAATCTTCGAAATATTTAATCCTGTCGCGGATGATTTTGGAGTTGGTCAAGCTTCCCCCGACCCAGCGCCCGGATACGTAGCTATGCCCCAAGGCCATCGCAACTTTTTCAATAAAGCCCCGTGCCGAAGGTTTAGTCCCGACCCAAAGGACATTTTTCTTTCCCTCCCCCACTTTTTTCAGGAAACTCTGGGCAGTCCGTAAGGCCTCCCTGGTTTTTTCCAAATCAAAAATTTCGATATTGTTTTTAATACCATAAATATACTCTGCCATTTTTGGCTGGCGGTTCCTGCGGTAATAGCCGAACTGCAGGCCGGCCATAAACATCTCCTCGAGCTCTTTGTCCCCGTGAGTTAGCTCGGCCGGAACTTCATTTTTTTCCGCCTCGTTTAGAATTTCTGACATATGCCAATAAGTCTACTATCAAAGGGAATTTAGTGCAACCCCTTCCATTTTTTATAGTATTTTGTTAATATGGGGCGATATGAAAGCTGAAATCCACCCAAAATACTTTCCAGAAGCCAAAATAAAGTGCGCTTGCGGAAACCTCATGACCGTTGGCTCGGCCAAGGAAAATATAGAAATTGAGATATGTTCCAACTGCCACCCGTTTTTCACCGGAAAGGGTAAGTTGATTGACGCGGCCGGAAGGGTTGAGCGTTTTAGGGCTAGAGCCGCCAAGAAGACTTCTCCAAAGAAAAAGAAATAAGCCTGGGCATGGACACAATCATTCTCGAAATTAGGGCCGGTGCGGGGGGCGACGAAGCCTCTTTATTCGCCGGCCAGCTTCTCCGGATGTACCTCGGTTACGCCTCAAAACAAGGCTGGGCTTTTAAAG
>MFIE01000018.1:0-74 GCA_001778785.1 Candidatus Giovannonibacteria bacterium RIFCSPLOWO2_01_FULL_46_13 | reverse complement strand
AAAACAGAAAAATCCGGAAGGATCCACACGTCGACGATCTCCGTGGCCGTTTTGCCCGAAGCCAAACCCCAAGA
>MFIE01000017.1:59246-62088 GCA_001778785.1 Candidatus Giovannonibacteria bacterium RIFCSPLOWO2_01_FULL_46_13 | reverse complement strand
GAACATCCCTTTTGATTGTTGTTTCGGTTGTGCTTGAGACGGTTAAACAAATCGAAGCACAACTCGTGATGCGAGAATACGAATGATCCCAAAAGCCACAACTTTGATGTTCTTAGGCAGGTCGGGGTCCGGAAAGGATACCCAGATTGAAATGCTCATGAAGCGCCCGGATTTCGCGGGGGCTATCGAAACCAATACGGGAAATATGCTTCGCGAGATGGCCAAGAAGGAAAGCATTTTGGGCAAAAAGGTTAAAGAAATTTTGGAGACGGGAGGCCTCATGCCGGGATGGCTCTCGTTTACCGCGTGGGAATCTTATCTTATCGATAAAGCCAAGGGCGATGAAATTTTGTTTACCGCCGGAAGCCCGAGAAGGATGGAGGAGGCGGAACTTGAAGACAAGGCCCTGGAGTTTCTTGGGCGCCCCAAGCCTGTCGGCGTGTATATATCGGTTTCGCGCGAGGAAGCAAAAAAACGTTTGCTGTTGAGGAAGAGGGGTGATGATACCGAAGAGAGCATCGAAAATAGGTTATCTTGGTTTGATGAAAATGTTTTGCCAATCGCCGAACATTATAGGAAAGAAGGAAGATTGATTGAGGTAGACGGCGAGGGTTCGCAAGAGGAAGTTTTTGGGCGGCTTCAAAAAGGTATCGAGGATTATTTTTCAAACAAATGAGCATCAAGACCAAAGAAGAAATCGGAAGGATTCGTGAGGGCGGCAATAAATTAGCCGCCGTTTTAGATATTTTGAAAAAAGAAGCGAAGGTTGGCGCGACTGCGAAAGAATTGGATACGCTCGCGGAAAAATTAATTATTGAATCCGGAGGGGCGCCGTCCTTCAAGGGGTATAAAGGAGGGGGCGACCAAGTTCCTTTCCCGGCCACGGTTTGCATATCCGTTAACGACGAAGTGGTCCACGGTTTGCCGTCGGATAGGAAATTCGAGGAAGGAGATATCGTCGGGCTTGATATCGGGATGGTTTATAAAAATCTTTTTACGGATATGGCCGAGACGGTAATAATCGGGAACCCTCCGCCAAAAGACCCGGCCGGAGCAAAATTAGTCCGCGTTACAAAAGAAGCTTTGGACTTGGCGATTTCCATGGTTCGCCCGGGATTGAAAACAGGGGACTTGGGAGAGGTCGTCCAGAAATTTATCGAATCGCATGGTTTCGGGGTGGTCCGCCAGTTGGTTGGGCACGGCGTAGGCTATCAGGTGCACGAGGAGCCGCATATACCGAATTGGGGGAAGAGCGGCCAGGGGGTAGCGCTAAAGGAGAATATGGTGATCGCCATCGAGCCTATGGTAACGGAGGGCAGTTACGAGCTTTATGTCGCCAAAGACGGCTGGACTTGGAAAACCAAGGACGGCAAACGTGCCGCCCATTTCGAGCATACGCTGGCCGTAACCAAGGACGGTGCGGACGTTTTGACAAAAATTTAGTTTAATGTTAATCTTTTAAGGCTGGGAATTTGGGATTGACCCAATTTCTTGAAAGCGACGGCTCTTTAACGCAGTAAAAATATCCGCGATAACCGGATGGGGAGGATATACTATGGGCGCGAATACCGCACAGAAGGCGAGGCTGCTTGATCTTACAACCGGAATGCTCGAACTGACGCGCGATGAGAAGCGTGATATCGAGCAGGTTTGCAGTATGCTCCAAATCATCAAGGACGATCCTGATTTCGCGAAGCGATTGCTCGCGAAGAACGGAGAGCCTGTGACCGAACTGCTGCTCGAACCTGTCGGCACCATCGCTGTCTCCGCGACCGCCGAAAGGTTCGTCGCGAAGGACAAGTTCATGATCGACACCGGCCGCAAGGCGCTGGTGAAAATCAGTTATCTCGGCGACAACTTCACCGAATGGTTTCTCGGCAAAACCGAGGGCCCATTTGCCGGAAGCACCCTTCGCTACAGCAACCTGCGTAAGGACTCGCTCGATGTGCCGATTGTGAGCGAGCTTGGCGGCGAAGAGAAAGCGGAGACCACGCTCGCCGAGATCTACACGCTGATGGAACTGCAGAGGGATGGCAGGGTCGGAGTATTATTGAATAACGGCTATGCCAACATCTTCTACGTTCGCGGAGGCGTCTTGGTGCTCCGCGCGGTCAGCGTGCTCTGGGGTGGCGACGGCTGGAATCTCATTGCCTATCCGCTCGGCAATCCGCGCGGGTGGGACGCTGGCCGCCAGGTCTTCTCCCGAAACTCGTGAGGATCTGGGCAACTTAACCCTTGCTTGGATTCTTGAATTCTTGGACCCTCGAAATTTCTTCGGAAATTTCGAGGGTCTTTTTTATTTGGTATACTATTTATGAAATCGCGCAACGCGGCGGCTAAGGTTTCCGCGTCGCGGTTTTAAGAAACTTTTCGTGAGAATTGTGCTGGATACGTCTGGCATAAGGGTATGGAATGTTTTTCTTCAAAAATACACGAGTTGGTGCGTGAAGCTGGCGGACTTTAATGTCCCGGATGCAGTTCAGCCCTAAGAGTATTCGAGGGGCAGTGGTATGGATGGTTTCATGTACGAGAGGCGTCTTGGTGCTCCGCGCGGTCAACGTGAACTGGAATGGCGACGGCTGGAATCTCAATGCCAATCCGCTCGACAATCCGAACAGGTGGAACGCTGGCAACCAGGTCTTCTCCCGAAACTATTTGTCTTCTCCTCCGGGATGCCTCGGGGGAGTTTCTTTTGAGGAAATCCCCCGCATCCACCCGCCAAGCATTTTGCCGATCTCGTCGAGTGGTTCGGAAAGTGCGATATACTTCTTCGTATCGAGCGCCTTGATCTCCCAGCTTACGTGCAGAAAAAATTTGAGGAGATCGAGTTTAAGCGTGGCTT
>MFIE01000017.1:47667-59230 GCA_001778785.1 Candidatus Giovannonibacteria bacterium RIFCSPLOWO2_01_FULL_46_13 | reverse complement strand
CGTTTCAAGAAAGCAATCATCTATTTTTGAGCCGAGCGTGTACCGGGATTTTTTCGAAAGATGATCTTGGATTTCATGCCAGAGTTTATACACTACAATAAAGCGCCCGATGATCGGCAAAACTTGCCGGGGGGGGGCTTAGAAGAAGAATTCAACTCACTCATAAATTTGAGGAAATTATTTCTGTTGAAAATCTGCTTTTAGCCTGGAGGGAATTTTTGAACGGCAAGCGGCAGAAGAAAGACGTACTGGAATTTTCGATGCATCTCATGGATCATATTTTAGCACTGCACAATGATTTAACTCTGGGGAAATATCGGCACGGCGGGTATGAGGCATTTAATATTTCCGATCCCAAACCAAGAAAGATCCACAAAGCGATAGTTCGCGACCGCTTGCTACACCACGCTATCTACAGAAAACTCTATCCATTCTTCGACCGGACATTCATTGCGGATTCATATTCCTGCCGCAAGGGCAAGGGGACACATAAGGCCCTCAACCGCTTCCGCGCTTTTGGACGCAAAGTAAGCCTGAATAATACTAAAACCTGCTGGGTTTTAAAGTGTGATGTAAGAAAGTTTTTTGAGAATATAGATCATAATATTCTGCTCGGAATTTTGCGAAGATATATCCCCGACCCCGATATTATGTGGCTCCTTGAAAATATCAGTGAAAGTTTTTCTCCAGGCTTGCCGCTCGGGAACCTGACCTCGCAGCTTTTCGTCAATATCTATATGAACGAGTTCGATCAATTTGCCAAACATAAACTTAAGGTGAAATATTATATCCGTTATGCCGATGATTTTGTATTTTTCTCGCAAAGCCGGGGAGAGCTCGAAAGATCGGTTCCGTTTATTAAATATTTTTTAAGAGAAAAATTAAAGCTCGAACTGCATCCAAATAAACTTTTTTTAAAAACACTTGCTTCTGGCGTGGATTTTCTGGGGTGGGTGCATTTTCCGGATTATCGAGTATTGAGAACTTCAACAAAAAGGAGGATGATGAGGCGTATTAAAAAAGACCTAAAACCAGAGATCATCAATTCTTATAAAGGGCTTTTGAAGCATGGGAATAGCTATAAACTTAGAGAAAGTCTATGGTAGAATAAACTAATGACAGAGCCGGATATTTATTTGTCGGTAATAGTGCCCGCTTATAACGAGGGGGCGCGTTTGCCGAAAACTCTAAGGCGGTTTGAAGAATATTTTTCTTCGAAACCTTTTTCGTATGAGATATTAATCGCGGCGGATGGGCCGAGGGACAATACGATAGAGATCGCAAAAAAAATGGCGAGTGAAATAAAAAACCTGAGGATTTTGGACCGCAGGAAAAATTATGGAAAGGGATATACCGTCCGGGAGGGGATGCTTGCCGCCAAAGGAAAAATAAGGCTTTTTGCTGACGCCGATAACTCCACGGATATTGCCCATTTTGATATGATGCGCCCGCTTTTTGATAAGGGGTATGATGTGGTGATTGCCTCAAGGGATCCAAAAGATGCTCCCGGGGCGCGCCAGCAATTTCCCCAGCCATTCATCAAGAGACTCGCCGGAAATATGGGGAATCTTTTTGTCCAGATCGTAGCGGTCAGTGGAATTTGGGATACTCAATGCGGGTTCAAAGCTTTCCGGGCGGAAGCCGCGCAAAATATTTTTTCCAGGTCCAAAATAAATAAATGGGGTTTTGATATTGAGGTCTTAGCACTGGCGCGAACACTACACTATAAAATTGGGATAATACCCGCAAATTGGATAAATGATCCTTCGAGCCATGTCAGTTTTTTTGCTTATTTCCAAGTTTTGCTAGAAACCGTAAAAATCCGCTGGAACTTGATGCGCGGGAAATACAGCTTATGACCCGATCAGAATTCAGGAAAGATATAATTTCCGGGGAATGGGTCCTTCTTGCGGGCGGGCTTAAGAAAAAGCCAAATTTTTTTTCTGAGAAAAAACCTAAGGCAGCTTCGAAAAAGGATTGCCCATTCGAGGTCCTTAATAAAAAAGAAATAAAATTTTCTTCGGGCTTTGTTAACGTTATTCCGAATAAGTTCCCGATTTTAACTCCGCATAAAATTTGCCCGTCTCCGTTTGGAGAGGGCCCCTACCAAAAAATGGCCGGGGTTGGTTTTCAGGAAGTTGTCGTAACGCGGGACCACGACCGTTCGCTCGGATTTATGACGACGGAAGAAATTTCTATGGTTTTGGATGCTTATCTCGAGAGATACAAAGAACTGCAGAAAGAGGAGTGTATAGAATATATTTTAATTTTCCATAACAATGGGCCAACTGCCGGGGCGAGCGTGGCCCATCCGCATTCGCAAATTTTAGCCCTGCCGATCGTCCCGCTTGACGTCTCGCGAAGCCTTTTAGGTTCCGGAAATTATTTCCACGAAAACAAAAAATGCGCGCATTGCGAAGTTTTGAAAAAAGAATTTAAGGATAAGAAAAGGATTGTCTCGGAAAACAAAGATTTTGTTGCGGTCTCTCCTTTTGCTTCGCACGTTTCTTTTGAGACAAGGATTTATCCAAAAAAGCACAGTTCGAATTTTGAAGAAATTGGGGAAGGTGAAAAAAAATCCTTCGCGGATATCGTGCGCGTTGTTTTGGCAAAAATTAAAAACGGGATGAACAATGCCGATTACAACTTTTTCATACATACCGCGCCGGCCAAGGCGAAAGACGTAAAGCATTACCATTGGCACATGGAAATTCTCCCGCGCACCAATATTTGGGGAGGACTTGAACTTGGTTCGGGAACGGAGGTTGTGAAAGTTCCTCCGGAAGAGGCCGCTCGAATTTTAAGAAGCTCGAAAGTATGACGGACTTTTTGGGGATAGATCTTGCCGCGGCGATAAAGGCGGTCGGATATTTGGGGCTTTTCGGGATCGTATTTGCCGAGTCCGGACTTTTCATCGGATTTTTCCTGCCTGGGGATAGTCTCTTGTTTACTGCTGGGTTTCTGGCCTCGCAAGGATTTTTAGATATTCTTATCCTGCTTCCGGTATGTTTTGTGGCGGCGGTTTTGGGGGATAATTTCGGGTATATTTTCGGGAAGAAAATCGGCCCAGCATTTTTTAACAAAGAAAAATCGCTTCTTTTCCACAAGGAATACCTTACAAAGGCGAGCGAATTTTACGAAAAGCACGGCGCAAAAACTATAGTCCTTGCCCGATTCTTGCCGGTGGTGCGCACTTTTGCGCCTATTTTAGCCGGGGTTGGGAATATGCGCTACCAGACGTTTCTTTTTTATAATTTTATTGGTGCGCTTCTTTGGGCGGTAGGAATTACGCTTTTGGGTTATTATTTAGGAAGGGCCATGCCGGATGCGGAAAAATATATTTTGCAGATTGTGCTCGCGATTGTGGCGATCTCGAGCCTCCCGAGCATTTATCATATAATTAAAAATAGGGAAATTTTTAGGAAAAAATAAAATGAAACGAATAATAATTGCCAATTGGAAAATGGCGCCTCAAACCTCGAAGGAAGCAAAAAAAATATTCGAGCGGGTTAAAACTAAAGCGAAAAAAATAAAAGGTGCCGACATCGTGATCGCGCCACCCGAGATCTACCTCTCTCTTTTTGGCCCATCCGGTAATTTAAAAATAGGGGCGCAGGACGTCTCAGCCTTTGAGCAGGGGGCTTGGACGGGGGAGGTTTCCGCGAAGATGCTTAAAAATTTGGGCGCTTCTTATGTGTTGATCGGACACTCGGAAAGAAGGGAGCTCGGGGAGAGCGAAGAGATGATACACGAAAAAATGTATCAAGCTCTTTCGCACGGCCTTCGGGCGGTTTTGTGCGTTGGGGAAAAAGAAAAAAACCGCGAAGCTTTCCCGAGCCTCGTGCGCGAAGAAATAAAAAGCGCATTGAAGGGGATTCCGCGCCGCCTGGCTTCGCGCACGATTATCGCATATGAACCGGTTTGGGCGATCTCGAGCCACTCCGGCGGCAAGGCGGACAGCCCGCAAAATTTCTTTGAAATGTCCATTTACATCCGAAGGATTGTGCTCGACATTTGGGGCAAGGCGGCTGCTTTGAAAATCCCGATAATATACGGAGGCTCCGTGAACTCAAAAAACGCCGCGGGATTTTTGCAGGCCGAAGGTGGCTCTGGGCTTTTGGTAGGCCGCGCGAGCTTGAGCCCGGAAGAATTTAATAAAATTTTGGACGAGGCCAATAAAAATGAAAAGCGTTAGAGAAGCCAAAGTTTCCGGTAAAAAAGTTTTGGTGCGGGTTGATTTTAACGTTTTGCCGTTAAAGCCCCGCGAGCTTCGTATAGAAAAAACCATCCCGACTTTAAAATATCTCCTTTCAAAAAATGCGGAGATAGTTTTGTTAACGCACCTTGAGACCAACGACGGCAAAATTCCGAGCACGAAAATTCTCTTGCCGTATTTAAAAAAATATTTGCCGATGGACAGAGTAACTCTATTCGAAAATTTACGTAAATTTCCCGGCGAGAAAAAAAATGACAAAGCTTTTGCGAAGAAACTCGCCGCAATGGGAGATGTTTATGTCAATGAAGCTTTTCCTTCCTCGCACCGCGAGCACGCCTCTATAGTTTCCCTGCCGAAGCTCCTCCCTTCTTATTCCGGATTTTTGTTCGAAGAAGAAATCGAAAATCTCTCAAAAATATTCAACCCGCCGCACCCGTTTACGCTAATTTTGGGCGGCGGGAAAATAGATACGAAACTCCCTATTTTGAAGCATTTTTTGCCGAAGGTTGATTACGTCCTTCTCGGGGGAGTCCTCTTGAATTTGTTTATGGGAAAGAAGGGGCCAATCGATTCGAAAAAAATAATATTGCCTAAGGAAATCATTGTCTCCGCAGGCAGGGTTTTGGATGTTGGGTCAGGAAGTTTTGAAGAATGGGAAAAAATAATTAAACCCTCGCGCCTAATCGTTTGGAACGGGCCATTGGGATATTTGGAAAGGGGTCACACCGGGGGCACTAAAAAATTAATTTCCATATTATCAAAAGTTAAATCCGAGGTAATGATCGGAGGAGGGGACACGCTTGACTGTTTACCCCAAGCGATAGTCAAGGGGGAGAAGAAGAATTTTTTTATCTCTACGGGCGGGGGTGCTATGCTGGAGTATCTTGTAAAGAGGACCCTGCCTGGGATTAAGGCTTTAAAATAATGTGTGGTATAAAGACGTAAAACAATTTAAAGAAGTCTCGGGCTATGAGATTGATGGGAAGTGGTATCCGCGGGTTACGAGGATCATCTCCATCAAATCCAAGCCGGCTTTGGATATTTTTTACGAGCAGGTGGGAAGTATTTCTGCTGCCAAAGAAATTACCAACAAGTCAGCCGAGGAGGGCACTAAAGTTCACGAGGCCATCGAGGCGATTATGAAGGGCGAGGAGCCGGTGTACGAAGATTGGCTTAAGCCGTCCGTTACCGCTTTTAAAAATTTTCTTTCGTTCCAAAATATAAAAGTTGTCCCGGAGCATATTGAGCGCAGATTCGTCCATCCCGATGAACGCTACGCTGGGACAATCGATACGTTGGCGACTATAGATGGAAAGTTCGGCGTGCTCGACATTAAAACTTCGGCGGCAATTTACCGTGATTATAATATGCAGACAGCGGCGTATATCGCCGCGCTTGGAAAAGAATTTCCAAAATTAACGACTCGATGGATTTTGCGCATTGACCAGACGCAATCATGCGCAAAGTGCAAAGCTACCATGAGGACGAAAGGAGGGAGAGAAAAAATAAAAACAGCGTCTTCTTCTAAAAAGTGCGAGGCAGAAGGGCACGAGTGGCAGGATACGAAAGGCATAATTGAGCTTAAGGAATTTCCGTTTTGGCGGGACGATTATGGCGCGTTTCTCGCGGCAAAAAAACTTTGGGAATGGGAAAATGATTACTGGCTAAGGCAGGCTGGATACCTATGACGCGAGAAAAAATAATAACTTACACCGACGGCGGGTCGCGAGGGAACCCGGGACCCGCCGCCCTGGGCGTCGTGATTCAGGATGTTAAGGGAAATATCATCAAGGAATATGGCGAAGCCCTCGGGGTAAAAACCAATAACGAGGCGGAATACGCGGCCATCGTCTCCGCATTGAAAAAAGTGAAAGCCCTTTTCGGGAAAGAAAAAACTAAAAAAATGGAAGTTGAAATGCGGATGGATTCGGAATTGGCGGTCAAGCAGTTAAACGGCATTTATAAAATAGAAAACGAGAAAATTTTCCCGGCCTTCATTAAAATCCTGAACTATAAACTGGATTTCGGGAAAATAACTTTTAACCACGTTCCGCGCGAAAAAAACCGCGAAGCCGACAGGATGGTAAATGAAGCTTTAGATAATAAAAACAACCCCAATCTTTTTGAATGAGGAAGTTGTTGCTACAAGCCCTGGTTGGGTTTTTCTTTGGAGTAGCCCTCCGCTCTTTTTTTGATTTCGATATCGAGTTTCTTGTTTTGGCCCTTTTTGTCGCGGGATTTTTGGGTTTTATATTTTGGGTGAGAAAAGAAAGCGAACTCATTTTGGTACAAATCGCTTTCTTTCTTGCAGCTTTTGCATTGGGAGGGTTGCGATACGAGATCCAGGATTCTCGCGAGTATGTCAAAGCAATGGAGAAAAATTTAGGCGAGAACGTGGAGGTTTTGGGTGTCCTAACCGAGGACCCGCAAAAGCTTGAGAAATTCACGAGGGCGATTTTAAAAACGGAGGAAGGTGTTAAGATTTTATTAAGCCTTCCGCATTACCCGGAAATAAAATATGGAGACAAATTAAAAATTTCTGGAAAGCTCGCCGAGCCGCAAAATTTTTCAGATTTCGATTGGAAAAATTATTTAGCAAAGGACAATATATATTTTGAAATGTTCTTGCCGGAGGTTTCGTCGCGCGAAGAGGGCGGATTTTGGCTGAAAAAGTTTTTGTTTTCTACGAAGCATTCTTTTATTGAAAACCTTTCCAAGGTCCTACCGGAGCCGCACAGTTCTTTTCTGGCCGGGCTTACGATCGGCGAGCGGTCGAGCCTTCCGGAAGAACTGGAGGAAAATTTTCGAAACCTTGGGGTCGTGCACATAATCGCCCTTTCCGGATACAACATCTCAATAATTTCTGATAATTCCCTAAAGCTCATAAATTATATTCCCGTCGCCAAAATAATAAGGACGGGAATCGCGACCTTGCTCGTTGTCCTTTTCGCATTGTTGACGGGAGCTTCTGCTACGGTCGTTCGCGCGGCGATCATGGGGGTTTTGATCCTTTGGGCGCGCGAGACGGGAAAAGTTTACCAAGCCCTCTCCGCGCTTATTTTCGCCGCATTTTTAATGACGCTTTTCAACCCGAAAATTCTGCGCTTTGACGCGTCCTTCCAACTTTCATTTTTGGCGACAGCTGGATTGATTTTCTTGGCCCCACGGCTTGAAACTTATTTTTCCAGAGTCCCAAATGTTTTTAAACTCCGTGAAAATTTAATCGCAACGATCTCCGCGCAGATATTTGTTTTGCCGCTTTTAATTTACTTGGGCGGTACTTTCTCCTGGAAAACCCTTCCGGCGAATATCCTTATGTTAAGCACTATTCCTTATACCATGTTCTTAGGTTTTCTTTCCGGCCTCGCTGGATTTATCTCGTATTATCTTTCTTGGATTTTTGCCTGGCCGGCGTATTGGCTTTTGGCTTATGAACTCTGGATTGTTAAAATATTTTCAGGGCTATGAAAAATAAATTTCCATATATTTTTTCTTTGGCTTTAATAATAATTGCCTTTTTAGCTTGGTCGACAGTTTTTGGCTTGGAAGGCCGTAAATTAAATTTTTACGTTTTGGATATCGGGCAGGGGGACGCGATTTTCATTGAAACCCCGACGAAAAATCAGATTTTGATAGACGGCGGGCCGGATAATTCTGTCTTGGAGGAACTCGGCGAAGTCATGCCTTTTCACGATCGCTCCATAGATGTCGTCATGATGACGCACCCCAACCTGGACCATGTTGCTGGGTTGGTGGATGTTTTGAAAAATTATGATGTTAAATATTTCGTGGATACGGACGACGGGTATTACCTCGCGGGATACGAAGAGTTGAAAAAAATAATTAGAGAAAAAAATATAACGCGGATAAAAGCGGAGAGGGGAGCTAGAATTATTTTGGACCGCGGAGTCGAACTTACAATTTTACATCCGGATAAATTGGTCTCCGGCGACCCAAACCAAAATAGCGTTGTCGCGAAATTATCTTTCGGGGAGATAGATTTTCTTTTGACGGGAGACGCGGAGAAGGGGGAGGAGCTAAAACTTGCCCAGGGTGAGGACAACCTTGAGTCGGAAGTTTTGAAAGTCGGCCACCACGGCTCGAAAACTTCTTCCAATCCGTTATTCCTCGAAAAAGTTAAGCCAGACTACGCCTTAATATCGGTCGGCGCGAAAAACCGTTACGGGCATCCCACCAAACAGGTTTTGGAAGCTCTCGAGGAAGTCGGCGCCCAAATTTTCCGGACCGATCTCGACTCCAGGATACACCTCGAATCCGACGGGGAAAGTTTGACTGTTGTGAAATAAGCGTGTAACCTATTTTCTATATGGCAAAACTTACGGAAGAAAAAACTTTAGTGCTTATAAAGCCCGACGGCGTTAAAAGAGGCCTTGTCGGAGAAATAGTTAGCCGCATTGAACAGCGCGGGCTTAAAGTCATTGCGCTTAAGATGGTTCAAGCGTCGAGAGAGCAAATCGATGGGCATTACCCGAAGGATGAGGCTTGGGTTCATCGGCTTGGAGAGAAATCTTTGAAGACTTATGAAAAATATGGCATAGATCCGGCAAAAGAACTCGGGACTGGTGACGCTGACGAAATAGGTAAAATGGTTAGGAACTGGATAATCGAATATTTGACTTCAGGGCCTATTATAAAAATGGCCGTAGAGGGAGTTCACGCAATAGATATGGTAAGAAAACTTTGCGGAAATACTTTACCGAATTTAGCCGAGATGGGAACTATTCGAGGGGATTACTCTGTAGATTCTCCCGCTCTCGCCAATTCCGATAAGCGTGCCGTGCATAACATTATTCATGCTTCTGAGACTCAGGAGGAGTCAGCCCATGAATTAGGATACTGGTTTACTCCTGAAGAAATATGCGACTACAAGCGCGCAGAGGAGGACATAATGTTCTAGGTTATTAAGAACCAGTAAACATAATTTCCACACAATATTCACAGTTTATGCTAAGTTTTGTTTTATCGCGGCGTTTTTTGGTATTTTCCCTTCTTTTGATAATCCTCGTGCATAGTTGGGCGGTTTTGACCTCCGCTTATTTCCATTACCAATGGCTCGATATTGTAATGCACGCGACGGGTGGTTTTTGGATAGGTCTCTTTGCGATTTTCTTAGTCAAAAATATTTCTTACCCGTATGTAATCGCCTTCTGGCTTGTCTTGGGCCTTGTCGCGATCGTCGGGATTTTGTGGGAGTTTTTTGAATTTGGGATGAGCCAAATCGGTTTGGAGTTGGGCCGCGCGGCTTTCATTCAACCCGGGCTCGAAGATACTTTGGGCGACCTCCTCGCTGACCTCCTCGGAGGTGCTGCGGCATTTATTCTTTTCCAACGGCGAAAAGAAATTTTATAATAGGGACTATGAAGGTCTCATTTTACGGCGGAGCCCAGGAAGTGACTGGCTCGTGTTTTTTACTTGATTCGGCCCCGACGCAAGGTCGGGGCTCCGACCAAAGCGTCGGAGGCACAAAAGTTTTAATAGATTGCGGGCTTTTCCAATGCCCGCGCTTTTGCGACTTGCGTTCCGCGGAGCCTTTTCCGTTTAACCCGAAAGAAATATCGGCGCTGTTTGTCACGCACGCCCATATCGACCACACGGGACGGATACCTAAACTAATCAAAGAGGGTTTTTCAGGAAAAATTTATTCGAGCCACCCGACCAAAGACTTAGCGCGATTGATGCTCTCGGACAGCCTGGGCGTTTTGGAAAAGGAAGCGAGCCGTCACGAGATCGCCTTAATTTACGAAGAGGAAGATATTGCGCGGGCCATGTCGCTTTGGGAGGGGCTAAACTACCACCAGAAAATAAATGTCGGCGAATTCAAAATCGAACTTCTCGATTCCGGGCACATACTTGGTTCTTCAATGGTTTCTGTAGAATTTCGCGGAAAGAAAATTGTTTTGACTGGAGACCTTGGAAATCCTCCAACTCCGCTTTTGAACGATCCGGAAAAAGTTACCGACGCTGATGTACTTTTAATCGAATCTACTTACGGCAACCGCATGCACGACGACCGCGATTCAAGGAAGTTAAAATTGGAGCGGGTGATAGAAGGGACTATAAAATCGAAAGGGGTTCTCATGATCCCGGCTTTCTCGCTCGAACGTACGCAGGAACTTCTGTCGGAGATAGATGATCTTCTTGGCTCGGGGAGGATTCCGAGGATCCCGATTTTTCTTGACTCACCCTTAGCGATCAAGGCGACGGCGGTATATAAAAAATACGAAAGCTATTTCAATAAAGAAACTAACCAAAAAATAAAATCCGGGGATGAACTTTTCCAGTTTCCTGACTTGAAATTCACTTTGACAACCGTAGAATCCAAAAGTATAAATGAAGTCCCTTCGCCGAAAATAATTATCGCGGGATCCGGCATGTCGACAGGCGGAAGAATTTTGCACCATGAAAAGCGCTACCTCTCGGATCCCAATTCAACTTTGCTTGTGGTGGGGTATCAGGCCGCGGGTTCCCTTGGGAGGATGCTGCAGGACCAGGCTTCGGAGGTCACGATACATGGCGAGAGGATCACGGTCCGCGCCCGCGTCGAGACTTTGCAGGGATATTCTTCGCATCCCGACCGCGAGCAATTGATAGATTTCGTGGCGCATTCCAAAGATTCGCTTAAAAAAGTTTTTGCTATCCAGGGGGAGCCAGCCTCATGTCTTTTCTTGGTCCAACGCGTCCGCGATTATTTAGGCATCGAAGCGTACGCACCGCGGTACGGAGAGAGCTACGAAATATAGAGTATAATAAGGAAATAGCATGAAACCTTCTCCTCACTCGCATTTAAAATTAAAAATATGTGTCTCGGGCGCGGCCGAAACCGGCCACTGCGGTCCGGACGCGCTTGAAATGGCCAAAGAGGTCGGGAAAGAAATTGCCCGACAAAACGCCGTGCTTGTTACGGGAGCCACGACTGGTGTCCCGTATTGGGCTTGTATCGGCGCCAAAGAAGTCGGAGGGATCTCTATCGGGATCTCGCCGGCGCATAACGAGAAAGAACACATCGAAGAATATAAACTGCCTGTCGATTACATGGACATGATTGTCTACACCGGTTTCGGTTTCTCCGGCAGGAATCTGCTCCTAACTCGTTCAGCGGACGCTGTAGTCTTTGGATGCGGGCGCATGGGAACGCTAAACGAATTTACAATTTCTTACGAGGACGACAAGCCCATGGGAGTTTTGATTGGCTCCTGGGAGACGGACGAGCTTTTTAAAGAAATCGTCGAGAAATCGCATCGCGGTCCAGGAAAAATCGTCTACGATTCGAACCCTAAAAAATTAATTGAGAAAGTCATCGAGCTTATCCGCAAGGAAAAGGTAATC